>NZ_KV813493.1:0-114528 GCF_001813645.1 Pseudomonas sp. HMSC063H08 | reverse complement strand
GAAGCGGCTCGGGGATCGCGATCAAGATGCCGCGGGTGCCGGGCATGGCCGACCAGGACAGCCCCGGCGCGCCACCCGAGGCGGTCGCGGCCAACCTGCCGCCGCGGCAACCGGTTTGCGAAGAGTGCCTGCTACAGGCGAAGAAAAGAGGCCAGGCGCTCGCCGAGCGCTGAGGAACCGCGATGACGCCGAACCCCCGCCATTGGGCCCGCGAGCTGTGGCAGCGCTCCCGCGATCGCGGCTTGCAGACCCACATCGATGTGCTGGTCGACGCTACCGGGCTGGACGACTATCCCTTGCTTACCGAGCATGCGCGGCAAAGCGATCCTCCGGCGCTGTTCAAATTGCTGGAGCAAACCCCGGAGGCCGCCCTGGCCGACGAGGGCCCACTGCTGCTGCGCCTGGAAGACGGCCACGCGGGCTGGCTGGACGAACTGCTCGAACGCATCGACTGCCGCCGCCACCTGATGCTCCTGTTCAGCCCCTGGCCGTTGCCGCGCCTGGGCGAGCACCTGCGCAGCTGCACCCAGGCCGAGTGGAACCAGGGCCGTTCCAGCGGCGTGCTGCGTTTCTACGATCCGGGCCTGTTCATGGCCGTCAGCGACATGCTCGACCCCCGGCAGAGCCGTTACCTGCATGCCCCGGTTTCCAACTGGCACTGGCTGGACCGCGACGGCCGGCCGAGGGCGCTGGCCGGTCATTACCAGGCCCACGAGACGCCGCCGCTGCAAGCGGCCCTCCGCCTGGAAGCGCATCAAGTCGCCGCCTTGCGCGCCTGGAGCGAGGCCGAAGCCTACCGCCGCGAATACTTCGTGCTGCCCCGCGAGCATGGCCTGGGCGGCCAGGAAAGCCTGCTCCAGCATCTGGTCCAGGCGCACCTGGCCGCCGACCGCCAGGGCTTGCAGGACTTCGACCAGCGCGATGCCTTCGTCGCCCAGTGGCTGCGCGAACAGACCCCCGGCCCCGGCTTTTCCCCGGCGGGAACGAGTCGCGCATGAACGGGCGCGGCATCGGCCTTCCCGCCCTGCTTCCGGGGCCTCTGCTGGCCGCGGGCTGCCAGAGCGGGCCGGACATGCTGGCGGCGCCGGTGATGGGTTACAACCATACGTCCGCGGCGATCAATTGGTTTTCGGTGAATGGGGCGGGTGGACCGCGTTTAGACCCTTATCAGGGGGATGGTAGCCAGGTTTGTTGCGGAGTGATTCCAAAGAAGTGGAATCCAAATTTGAAAGCTGTCGTGGAATGGGAGAAAGATCCCAAACCGCACGCCGCTATAAGGCGAGATAAATATGGACGGCTGGATAAAGATGATTACTTGAGACATGCCTCAAGCTACACCCGACACAAGATGATCGTGGATATACCTAGATATAGTGAAAAAATATGCCTGTTGCAGGTGCATTTCCTCCCGTGCGACCAGGTCGCGGTCTCAACAACCTATTACAGCCAGGGGCATCCAGAGTATCCAGATAGAAAGTATTTTCAGAAGAGAGAGTCTTCATGCAAAAGCTCTTGAATGCAAAGGGGTTAAGGACACCTGTTTGGCTGATTGCTTTACTGATAGGTTTTTTGTTTTTACAAGCGTGCCAGGCAGGCCCTGATATGGTGTCTACTCCTATCGGAGGATACAACCATACTTCGGCGGCTATTAACAGATTCAGTGTAAATAGTGCTGGCGGATTAAACCTTGGTCCATTTCAGGGGGGAGCAGGGCAGGTATGTTGTGGTGTCGTTCCTAGAGTTTGGAAGCCGGGCTTGAAGGCAACCGTAGAGTGGGAGGTAGATCCTGAGTCAGGGGATTATAAAGACTGGCCGGAAAGATATTTTCAGATGGCTGGAGAAAACGTATGAGAGAGCATGGGCTCTTGTATGTTCGTCATAAGGAAACTGTCGATATACCTTCTTGTGATAGTAAGGAGATTTGTTCGCTAAAAATACACTTTCTTCCATGTGATAAGGTTGCTACTTCAGCTGCCTGTTATACGTCGTTTCATCCTGAATATCCGAATAAAGGTTACTTTGATATGAGGGGTATGTCATGCAGAAGTTGATGAACTTGATCTGTGTGGGAAATAAAAAGTCCATTGGGCTGGTGGTTTTTCTCGGCACCTTCTTTGGGCTGGTGGCATGCCAAGCTGGGCCTGAAGTGCTGTCTGCACCTGTCATGGGTTACAACCATACTTCGGCGGCGATTAACGAATTTACGGTGAATGGTGCCGGGGGGCCAAACCTGGGCCCTCATCAGGGCGGAGGTGGGCAAGTATGTTGTGGCGTGATTCCAAAGTACTGGGTGCCGGGTTTGGAGGCGATTGTAGAGTGGGAAATTGATCCTAATCCTAAGGCTGAACTAAAGCGAGATCGGTACGGGAGTCTGGATATGCAGGACTATCGACGACATGCTAAAAATTACACGCATCACAAGGCGGTTGTTGAAATACCTAGGTATGAAAGGCCTGGGCCGATAAGAGTTCACTTTTTGCCTTGCAATCAGGTTCGTATAACTGCTGCGGCCACTTCTCCGGGGTACCCTGGATATCCTTATAACTATCCGATGGTTATGGAGAGAGTGGCAGAATGTCCGAAGAAATAAATGTCTTGCGAGAAGATATTCGTGTGACTGTCAGTGTTGCTCCTGAATTTCCGAAGGAAAGGCTTCTTCCGCTTGAGCCAAGTGTTCTCTCTAAGAATATAAGTCGGCAGGTAGAAGAAGAGCGGAAGTATAATGAGGAAAAAATCAAGCGGGATAGGGAGGGTGGCGGAGAAAGCAGTGGAATACCTTGTTGTAAGACTCTGCATGTGAGCATAGGCTATGATGGCACTAATAATAATGATCGGGCTGATGGTGCATCATTGCCGCCTTCTAGAAGTAATGTGGCAAAGCTATTTCATGCTTCTGTCGGAGAAGGTTCCGTGCAGGAAGAGTTGGGTTTCTTTCGATATTACTGCCCTGGGGTTGGTACGGTATTTCCAGATATTCGGGAATATACTCCGTCGAGTCTCGGTTTGATTGCGGCGGCTGGTGGGGAGAACAGAGTAAACTGGGGAATAACCCGCTTGGTTGATGTTTTGCAAGGAACGCTTACCCCAGAAAGTCCTCTTCTGCTAGATGAGTCTCAAACAATGATTGAGAACATGGCAACTAATGGAGTTGCCAAGGTTCTAACCGGTGGGTTATTGGAGAACGGCGAGAAAAAACGCCGAGCTGCCTTGGAGCCAAAACTCAAGGAACTGGAAGAAAAGCTTCGCCAGCGTCAGGACTCAGGGCAGAAACCGCATATCCTGGCCATGCGCTTGTATGTCTATGGATTCTCCCGTGGGGCGGCGGAGGCACGGACATTCGCCAACTGGCTGCAGGAACTGACCCGGGCCAGCGGTGCCGACGGTCGGGTGGAATACCGCTTCGCCGGCCTACCGATCTCCATCGAGTTCCTCGGCCTTTTCGACACCGTGGCCGCCGTGGGCCTGGCGGATAGCGCGCCGTTCGCCGCCGGGCATATGGATTGGGCCGACGACACCATGCGTTTGCCCGATGAGGCCCAGGCTCAGTGCCTGTCGACCATCCTGCCAGAGGACTGCTCTTTTCTGAAACGTTGCGTGCATTTGATCTCATGCCATGAGCAGCGTGCCAGTTTTCCGCTGGATTCGATTCGCCGTCGCGACCTGGATGCCAACGGACGTCGTACGGGGCCTTCCTGCTATCGGCAGGGTACGGTGGAATATGCATACCCTGGTGTTCACTCGGATGTTGGAGGGGGTTATGGCGTTGGCAACCAGGGTAAGGCGGTGGGAGGTTCGGAATTCCTGCTATCCCAGATAGCGCTGCAGCATATGTATGCGGAAGCTTTTGGTGCCGGTGCTCCTTTGCAGGTTCCCAAATCAGCCGTTCATCCGGACTTTCATGAAGTCTGGCGGGAGATGACGCCTGAAACCGAAGCGGAGTTCAGCGTCTCCGAAGAACTCGCCACCCGTTTCAACGCCTGGCAGGCCCAGGCCAAGGCCGGCCCCCTGGAAGAGGTGATCCGTCGCGAGACCGCGTTGATCACCGCCTGGCGCATCGACCGCTATGCCGGCGGGCTGCGCAGCAAGGCGTTCTTCGCCAATGTCCCGCCGGACATGCCGGAAGCCCAGCAGAAGGCCTGGGAGGCCCTGCACAAGCGGCGTAGCCGGGAGTACGCGGCCGCCCAGCAGGGCGAGCCGCTCCCGCCGATGAGCGCCGCCGAACAGGCGGAGTGGGATCGCAACGTGGCGCTGATCGGCGGCGAGGACCAACTGCGCGACCTGCGTGTGGAGAAGCAGTTCGACCCGCCGCTGGACCAGCGCCAACTGCTCGGCGCCGCCGCCGAATTCGCCCATGACTACAAGGGCGACTGGGGCGTGCTCGACGACGGCATGACGGTGGGGGGAGTGATCGACCTGCTGCTCGGCGGCACCGTATTCCTGATCAACGAGGAAGACGAAGCCGAGGAATACAGCCAGATCCACCGCGACGGCAGCGCGCGCTACCACCAGTTGTTCAGCGCTCCCGACCGGGTGGCGCCGGGCCAGGAAAAACTGGTGGCGCTATTCGACGAACAGGTGCACGACTCCCGCGCCTGGTTCATGAACACTTCGGCGATAGGCCCGCGAGAACCCTTCACCGACTACTTCCGCTATCGCCTGGTGCATTTCGACAACGAGTCAAACAAGCGGCTCTCGGTACTGGCCACCGCCGGGCGGGTGGTAGGCGTCGGGGTGATGCTGGCCAGCGTCGGCCTCAGCGTCAAGCGTCGCGATCCGCGGATGCTGCTCGGGCTGTTCCTGCCATCGCTGGCGCGTCCGCTGCTGAGCGGCAAGGTCGGCCTGCCGGAGATCAGCGCCTTCGACCCGCTGACCGGGATCGCCTTGCCGATGGTCGGCGGGGCGGCGCTGGACAACCTGCGGGCCTTCACCCGCGAGCCTGGCGACAAGGTCGAGCAGATCGGCCAGTTGCCGCCACCGCCGCCGCTGGCGGTCGCGGCGGTGCAATCGCCTGCATTGCAGCAGGTGCTGCTGGCTCAGCAGACCGTGGAGGCGCTCAAGGCGCGCGATCTGGGCAGCCTGGCCGGGCTGGTGGCCAAGGCCGAACTCACCCAGGCGCCCGCGGCGGCGACCCCGGCCTGGCTCGCCGAGGCGAAGCAGGCCTTGCAGGACATGGGCACGGAGCAGGCGCAACCGCCGGGCCCCGGCTCGGCGCCGGGCTGGCTGCAGCGCGGCAAGGACCTGATGGAATCGCTTTGAACCTCGACCGGGCGAACGCGGCCGACCTGTCGCCCCGGATCATTCGGCGCGGATGTCGAACCCGCTGCTGGCCTCGCTGACGATGCGGAAGCGCGCGTTGCCGTCCGCGGCGATCCGGGTTCTCAGCTCGCGGTTCAGCAGGCCCTTGCCGCAGAGAGTGTCGTCCTGGGTATCGATGCCGATACCGACCACATGCTCGCCCGCCGGCACCTGGAAGCTGGCTTCCTCGCCGACGCCGATGCGCGCGGCGACCTGGCGGTCGATAAGGAACGCCACGTAGCAGCCGCCGCCCAGGTAGCCATAGTCGCGGTGGACTTCCAGCCGGCCGCCACCACTCACCGGTTGCTGGTAGCCGAGCAGGCGTTCGGCGGGGATCGCCCGGGTCTTCTCGGCGGGAACCGAGGAACAGCCAGCCAGGAGGAAAAGGATCGCTACGGCGTACATCGGGCGCATGAAGGCTCTCCGTCGAAAGGTTTCCTCAGGCTAGCCCAGTTTCGCTGGAGCGCGGAGCGACGGGGCGGAGTGGGCTAGAATGCCTGGCCTGTTCTTCCGGAGCCGACTACCGATGCGCCAGGCCCTGCTGATCGTCGACGTGCAACCCTGTTTCGCCCCGCCGGACTGGCTGCTGGAAGGCATCGGCCAACTGCTCGGGCGGATGCCCTCGGTGGCCAGCGTCGAGCGCCATGACGAGTCGCGTACGCCGTTCCAGCGCCAGCTCGGCTGGCGACCCCCGCTCGACGATGCCTGCCTGGTGGCGGCCGACCGGGTCTTCGTCAAGCATGGCTACCTGCCGACGGCGGAACTCGTCGACCATCTGCGTGCGCTGCGAGCGGAACGGGTGCTGGTCTGCGGCATCCAGGCCGACACCTGCGTGCTCGCCGCCGGCTTCGCCCTGTTCGACGCCGGCCTGCAACCGACCCTGGTCGGCGACCTGGTGCTCGGCTCCTCGCTGGATCGCTCGGGGGAGCTGGGTGTGCGCCTGTGGAAGCATCATTTCGGCCAGGTCGTCAGCCTGGCCGAGGTGCTGGCGGATTGAGGCTCAGTGGGGCCGGCTGAGCAGCGCGACCGTGGCCTCGGCATTCATCATCCGCGCCGCCGCCAGCGGCGTCAGCCCGGCGGCGTCCTGGGCGTCACGACGGGCGCCGTGGGCCAGCAGGCTGGCGGCGACCTCGGCCTGGTTGAACATGGCCGCCATCATCAGTGCGGTCTTGCCGTCGGCCGAGGCGCCCTCGACGTCGGCGCCGCCGGCGAGGAGCAGTTCGACCATCGCCAGGTCGCCCTTGAACGCAGCGCCGGCCAGCGGTGTCTGCCCGGCCAGGTTGCGCAGGTCCGGGTCGGCCTTGTAGGCCAGCAGCAGGCGTACCGTGTCGGCGTGGCCATGGTAGCTGGCCAGCATCAGCAGGCTATCGCCCTTGTGGTTACGCAGGTTCGGCGGCAGGCCCTGTTGCAGCAGTTGCTCGAGGCGCTGGCTGTTGCCCTGGCGGGCCAGGTCGAACAACTGGTGGACGAACTCCTGGGTTTCCATATCCAGTTCTGGGCGAGGGCTATCGGTCATGGGGCTGCTTCCTTGTGAATACCGGGTTTGCCGAATGATAGGCGGCCTTGCCGAGGTGGGCTGTTGAGCATTGCCTATGGGGCGGGTTGGCAAATTCAATCGATGGTTGGGGTGGGAAGGTGCCAGCCTGCTGTGACCGGAAGCCGGCCTGGTTGCGTCGTCTTTACAGTTCGATACGGATATCGGTGGCGAAAACGGGGAAAATAAACCGATCGTGCGCCTATCGGCTGTGCCCGGCGCGCACTCTGGAATATCCTTGTCGCCTTCGATACCACTGAGCGGTGCGCGCGCTTGCCGAAGCGAGGCGGTGGCACACTGCGCAATGGCCGACCTTGCCCGGGCCCTGTACGAAAGCGCGCCGCCAACGTCTTTTCGTAGAGCGCCCGGCATCGCCGCGAGCGAACCCGTTTCCGGTGCCGGCCCCAGGCGGGCACCGCTATGCCTAATCGGCCCCGTTCGACGGCGGCCCAGCGAGAGAAGAGGAACAACTGTGCATAAAGCCGTCATCAGCGGAACCGGTCTTTATACTCCGCCCTACAGCATCTCCAACGACGAGCTGGTAGAGAGCTTCAATACCTTCGTGCGCCAGTACAACGACCAGCACGCCGAGGCCATCGCAAAGGGCGAACTGGAGGCGCTGGCCGAGTCCAGCTCGGCGTTCATCGAGAAGGCGTCCGGCATCAAGAGCCGCTTCGTGATGAACAAGGAAGGCATCCTCGACCCGCAGCGCATGGTTCCGTACCTTCCCGAGCGCAGCAACGACGAGTGGTCGATCCTCTGCGAGATGGCCGTGGCCGCCGCCAGGGAGGCGCTGCAGCGTGCCGGCCGCAGCGCCGCCGACATCGACGGGGTGATCGTCGCCTGCTCCAACCTGCAGCGCGCCTACCCGGCGATCGCGGTGGAGGTGCAGGCCGCGCTGGGCATCCAGGGCTACGGCTACGACATGAACGTGGCCTGCTCCTCGGCCACCTTCGGTATCCAGGCCGCCACCACCGCGATCCAGACCGGCCAGGCGCGGGCGATCCTGATGGTCAACCCGGAGATCTGCACCGGCCACCTGAACTTCCGCGACCGCGACAGCCACTTCATCTTCGGCGACGCCTGCACCGCGGTGATCGTGGAGCGCGCCGACCTGGCCGTGTCGAAGCACCAGTTCGACATCGTCAGCACCAGGCTGCTGACCCAGTTCTCCAACAACATCCGCAACAACTTCGGCTTCCTCAACCGCGCCGACGAGAGCGGTATCGGCAAGCGCGACAAGCTGTTCGTCCAGGAAGGCCGCAAGGTGTTCAAGGATGTCTGCCCGATGGTCGCCGAGCTGATCGGCGAGCACCTGGCGGCCAATGAAATCCAGGTCGCCGAGGTCAAGCGCTTCTGGCTGCACCAGGCCAACCTGAACATGAACCTGCTGATCACCCGCAAGCTGCTCGGCCGCGACGCCGAGGCGCACGAGGCGCCGGTGATCCTCGACAGCTACGCGAATACCAGTTCCGCCGGCTCGGTGATCGCCCTGCACAAGCACCAGGATGACCTGCCCAGCGGCGCCATCGGGGTGCTCAGCTCGTTCGGCGCCGGTTACTCGATCGGTAGCGTGATCCTGCGTAAACACTGATCGTGGCGGCGCCTACCGACGCCGAGCTGCTGCCGCGCCTGCTGGCCGGCGAGCAGCGAGCCTTCCGCGAGCTGGTTGGCGCCTACCAGGGCGCCATGCGGGCCGTGGCCTGGGCGATCATCGGCAGATCGCATACCGAGGAAGTGGTGCAGGACGCCTGGCTTGCGGCGGTTCGCGGGCTGGACGGGTTCCAGGGGCGTTCGAGCCTGAAGACCTGGCTGCTGACCATCACCGCCAATACCGCCAAGAGCCGCTTGCGCCAGGTTCGCCGGGAAGTTTTCCTCGACGACCTGCCGGGGCCCCATGGTACGGTGGATGACCAGCGCTTTGCCGCCGACGGTCACTGGAGCCAGCCGCCGCACGCCTGGCACGAGGATTCGCCGGAAGCCCTGCTCACCGAGGGCGAACTGCGCGATTGCCTGGACAAGACCCTCAACGGTCTGTCCGAACTGCAGCGCAGCGTGCTGACCCTGCGCGAACGCCAGGGCTTGGAGCTGGAGGAAATCCGTGATCTCCTGGATATCACGCTTTCCAATGTCCGGGTGCTGCTGCATCGCGCCCGCCTGAAGGTCTTCGCCACCCTGGAGCATTTCGAGGAGACCGGCCAATGCTGAGTTGCAAGGAACTGGTCGCCCGGTCCAGCGACTTTCTCGATGGGCAACTGGACTTCCGCGGACAACTGGCGGTGCGCAGCCACCTGCTCATGTGCCGGCATTGCCGGCGCTTCATCCGCCAGATGCGCCTGACCCAGGCGACCGTGCGCCATCTGCCGGAAGGGCAGGGGCCGGAACTCGACCGCCTGGCCGCGCATCTCTCCGAGTTGCGCAAGGACGCCGCGCGGCGCTGAGCCGGGGTACCCTCGACACCAAGCCGCCGCCCGCGATTCGTGGGCGGCGGCTTTTTCGTTTCCGCTATCCGGCGTGGGCGAACCGAACCCGGCCTGGCGTGGGCGGCTCTCTCTTCCGCGTGACGAGGTCGAGGAGTGTGGCTGGGCTTGGCGGATATCGCTGCGCGATATGCGCCCTACGGAGGGGCGGCAATCCGTTTCGCTGGGCGGGCATCCGAAGTCGAGGAGAACGCCTGGGACCTGGCGGATATCGCCGCCCGATATTTCTCCAGCAGGGGCAAACCCTGACGCCAGGCGAAGGGACGGGAAATTTTTTTCGACTCCGCTGTAACGCCGCCGGGGGGGCTCCGTCCATTGGAGCGAGGACGCCATACCGGCGCCCGCTACCAACTTCAGGAGTTACCCATGAAAAAGATTTCCCTCGCTTCCTCCGTCGTCGGCGCTGCTCTGCTCGGCGTAGCCAGTGTCGGCGCGCATGCCGCGCAGAATCCCTTCGCCGTGCAGGAGCTGAGCAGCGGCTACAGCGTGGCTGCCGCCGAGAAGGCCAAGGAAGGTTCCTGCGGCGAGGCCAAGTGCGGTGCCGACAAGGGCAAGCGCGAAGCCTCCAAGGCCGGCCATGAAGGCAGCTGCGGTGCGGATCGCAAGGCCAAGGAAGGTTCCTGCGGTGGCGAGAAGAAGGCCGGCGAAGGCAACTGCGGCGCCGACAAGAAGAAGTCGTAAGGCCTGAGGAGACGGACCATGCAACGGGAATTCGTCAGCGGCGCCGGGCTAGGCCTGCGTCGCGCGCTGCTGGAGCCGCTCGGCGCCGGCGATGAGGTCCGGGTCGACTTCCTCGAGGTCGCCCCGGAGAACTGGATCGGCATCGGCGGCCGTCTCGGCCGCCAGTTCCGCGAGCTGACCGAGCGCCTGCCGTTCCTCTGCCATGGTCTGTCTCTCAACCTCGGCGGCTACGCCCCGCTGGACATGTCGTTGCTGCGCGCGATCAAGGGTTTCATCGAGCAGCATGGCATCCGTGCCTACAGCGAGCACCTGTCGGCCTGCGCCGACGACGGCCAGCTCTACGACCTGATGCCGCTGCCGTTCAGCGACGAGTCGGTGCGCCGGGTCGCCGAACGGGTCCGGGTGGTACAGGACGTCCTCGAGCGGCCGTTGATCGTCGAGAACGTCTCGGCGTATGCGCGCTTGCCGGGCGAGCTGGAAGAGGTCGATTTCGTCCGCGCGGTACTGGAGGAAGCCGATTGCCAATTGCTGCTGGACGTCAACAACGTCTACGTCAACGCCTGCAACTTCGGTTTCGACGCCCACGCCTACATCGCCGCGATGCCCAGCCGGAGGATCGCCTACCTGCACATGGCCGGGCACGACGAACAGGGCGCCAGCCTGAAGATCGATACCCATGGCGCGCCGGTCTGCGATCCGGTCTGGGAACTGCTGGCACATGCCTATGCCTGCCATGGCGAACGCCCGACGCTGCTGGAGCGCGATTTCAACCTCCCGCCACTGAGCGAGCTGTATGCCGAAACCGATCGCATCCGCGAGCTGCAGCGGCGCAGCGGTGAAGCGCAACTGCGCAGCCTGGGGTACGGCACATGAACCACACGACCTTGCAACGGCGTTTCGCCGCACGTATCCGCGATCCGCAGCAGGCCTTGCCGCCCGGCATCGCGACGGAGCGCATGGCGATCTACGAGGAACTGTTCTTCAACAACCTGGACGGTTTCATCAGCAGCGGTTTCCCGGTCCTGCGCCGGTTGTTCGACGAGCCGCGCTGGCATCGCCTGGTGCGTACATTCATGCGCGAGCATCGCTGCCGCACACCGTACTTCAGCCAATTGGGCGAGGAGTTCATCGGCTGGCTGCAGGACGGCTACCGCGCGGAGGAGGGCGATCCGCCCTTCCTGCTGGAGCTGGCTCACTACGAGTGGGTCGAGCTGGCCCTGTCGCTGGCCGAGGCGCCTGTCGAGACGCTGCCGCAGGCCTGGTCGTGGTCGCCACTGGCCTGGCCGCTGGCCTATCGCTGGCCGGTCCATCGCCTGGGGCCGAGCCATCGGCCGGTGGAGCCGCCGGCCGAGCCGACCTGCCTGCTGGTCTGGCGCGATCCGGCGGAGCGGGTGCGCTTCCTGCACCTGTCGCCATTCGCCTATCGCCTCGCGCAGCGCCTGAGCGAGGAGGGGGAGGCGTCGGTGACGCTGCTGCCGTTGTTGCGCGAGTTGGCCGGAAGCTGCGGCCTGAGCGCCGACGCGGAGTATTTCGAAAATGCCTTCGCCTTGCTGGAGGACTGGCACGCCCAGGGCATCCTCATGGGCGAGGGCGCTCTGGAGTGATGATGAAGACTGTCTTCTTGCGTTTACAGCATGCCCTCGACGTCACCCGTCGAGCGGATTTCCTCGCCCCGCTGGCGCTGCGCCTGTACCTGGCGCCGGTGTTCTGGATGGCCGGCAGCCAGAAGCTGGCGGACATGCCGGCCACCATCGAGTGGTTCGGCAATCCCGACTGGGGACTCGGTCTGCCGTTTCCCGAACTGCTGGCCTGGCTCGCCGCGCTGAGCGAGGCCGGTGGCGCCGTGCTGCTGTTGTGCGGCCTGGCCGTGCGCTGGATCAGCCTGCCGCTGATGGTGACCATGCTGGTAGCGATCTTCGCCGTGCACTGGCCGAACGGCTGGCAGGCGATCGCCGATCCGTCCGCGCCGTTCGCCAACACCCAGGTGCTGGAGGCCGGCGAGAAGCTGGCGCGGGCCCGGGAAATCCTGCGCGAATACGGCAACTACGACTGGCTGACGTCGAGTGGAAGCTTCGCCATCCTCAACAACGGCATCGAGTTCGCCGCGACCTACCTGGTGATGTTGCTCGCGCTGTTCTTCGGCGGCGCCGGCAAGTGGCTTTCTGCTGACTTCTGGATTGCGCGAAAATTGCGCTGAGCTTTCTACCCATATCGAATAACCCGAAAGGCCCGTAGTAGAGGGCTTTTCGCGTTATTCGCATTGGAGATAAAAAGTTCCTCTGTAATGAAACATTTATCTCCATGCAATTTGGCTGCAATCTGCCATCGCCAAGATTCCCCCCAACACAAAGGGGCCGCCTTACGGCCAGCGCGGAACAAGGGGCGCGCTGTAGCCAGGCACTCGCGTGTTGCCAATGCACACACCATTAAGGGGAAATCTTCGATGATCCGTAAGCACTCGCTCGGCTTCGTTGCCAGCGCTCTGGCTCTGGCCGTATCTGCCCAGGCGTTCGCCGGCACCGTGACCACCGACGGCGCCGATATCGTGATCAAGACCAAGGGCGGCCTCGAAGTCGCCACCACCGACAAGGAATTCAGCTTCAAGCTGGGCGGTCGCCTGCAGGCCGACTACAGCCGTTTCGACGGTTTCTATACCAAGAATGGCAACACCGCCGACGCCGCCTACTTCCGCCGCGCCTTCATCGAACTCGGCGGCACCGCGTACAAGGACTGGAAATACCAGATCAACTTCGACCTGTCGCACAACACCGGCAGCTCCGACAACGGCTATTTCGACGAAGCTTCGGTCACTTACACCGGCTTCAACCCGGTCAACCTGAAGTTCGGTCGCTTCGACCCCGACTTCGGCCTGGAAAAGGCCACCAGCTCCAAGTGGGTGACCGCTCCCGAGCGTAACGCCGCCTACGAACTGGCCGACTGGATCAACACCCACCAGGACGGCATGGGCGCCCAGGTCAACTCGACCCTCGCCGACATGGCCTACCTGTCCGCCGGCGTATCCGCCAAGGACGCCGACGACAGCGACGGCGACAGCGTCAAGCAGTTCAACTTCCGCGGCGTGTTCGCGCCGATGCACGAAGCCGGCAATGTTCTGCATGTCGGCGTGAACTATGCCTACCGCGACCTCGACGACACCGCCTTCGACTCGCGCATCCGTCCGCGCCTGGGCATGCGCGGCATCGCCACCAGCGGCGGCAACGACGCCGGTGACAACGGCAACCGCGCGACCTTCGGCGGTGTCTCCAACTCGCCGGCCGGTTCCTACAAGGACGACAGCGTCTGGGGCCTGGAAGGCGCCTGGGCGATGGGCCCGTTCTCGGCCCAGGCCGAATACCTGGCACGCAAGCTGAAGGCCGATGACAACGCCTACAAGGACATCAAGGCCAAGGGTTACTACGCGCAACTGGCCTACACCCTGACCGGCGAGTCCCGCCAGTACAAGCTGGAGGGCGCCAAGTTCGACTCCGTCAAGCCGGAAAACAAGGAAATCGGCGCCTGGGAAGTGTTCTACCGCTACGACAACATCAAGGTGGAAGACGACAACGTCGTCGCCGATACCGCCACTCGCGAAGTCGGCGACACCAAGGCCAAGGCCCACAACCTGGGCGTGAACTGGTACGTCAACGATGCGGTGAAGATCAGCGCGGCCTACGTCAAGGCGAAGACCGACAAGATTACCAACAACAATGGCGACGATGACGGCGACGGCTTCGTGACCCGTTTGCAGTACGTGTTCTAAGAAGCGACAACGATCTGCTCCTGTTTTCGGCCTCGCTCCGGCGAGGTCTTTTTAATCGCTTCCTTACCCGGTTGTGGCGATGTTGGCAGCCTGCAACCGGGTCTTTCTTTCGTTACAGGTCCACCCGCAGGTACTGGCAGGAATATCCGAAAGCCAGACGGTTATCGGCAGAAACTCTTGAGTTTCATTGCAGCCATGCAATCTTCGCAAGGTTGCCGCAATATATGAAACAAGCTGTTACATCTGTCGCCCGGACCTGATGCCTCTAGGCCTGCGCCCTTATCCGACGGCCTCATCCAGGCGCTATCCGGCTGCCTGTCACAAAAGCTTTCGCGCTTTGCAGTCTCGCTGTCACAACCCATCCAGATGATCCCCCTCCAGCAGCGCCGGCCGGCGACAGAACCGGCCGTTTCCGCGCTGCTCAAGACCATTCGAAATCCGAACAGGGGACTTACCTGATGATTCGCAGACACTCGTGCAAAGGGGTGGGGAGCAGTGTTGCCTGGAGTTTGCTGGGCCTGGCGATTTCCGCGCAGAGCCTGGCCGGGACCGTGACCACCGACGGTGCCGACATCGTGATCAAGACCAAGGGCGGCCTCGAAGTCGCCACCACCGACAAGGAATTCAGCTTCAAGCTCGGCGGCCGCCTGCAGGCCGACTACGGCCGCTTCGACGGCTACTACACGAACAACGGCAATACCGCCGATGCCGCCTACTTCCGCCGCGCCTACCTGGAATTCGGCGGCACCGTCTACCGTGACTGGAAGTACCAGATCAACTACGACCTGTCGCGCAACGTCGGCAACGACAGCGCCGGCTACTTCGACGAAGCCTCGGTCACCTATACCGGCTTCAATCCGGTCAACCTGAAGTTCGGCCGCTTCTACACCGACTTCGGCCTGGAAAAGGCCACCAGCTCCAAATGGGTCACCGCGCTGGAGCGCAACCTCACCTACGACATCGCCGACTGGGTCAACGACAACGTCGGTACCGGTATCCAGGCCAGCTCGGTGGTGGGCGGCATGGCCTTCCTCTCGGGCAGCGTGTTCAGCGAGAACAACAACGATACCGACGGCGACAGCGTCAAGCGCTACAACCTGCGCGGCGTGTTCGCGCCGCTGCACGAGCCGGGCAACGTGGTGCACCTGGGCCTGCAATACGCCTATCGCGACCTGGAGGACAGCGCGGTGGATACCCGGATCCGCCCGCGCATGGGCATGCGCGGCGTCTCCACCAATGGCGGCAACGATGCCGGCAGCAATGGCAACCGTGGCCTGTTCGGCGGCAGTTCGGCAGTCGAGGGGCTGTGGAAGGACGACTCGGTCTGGGGCCTGGAAGGCGCCTGGGCGCTGGGTGCCTTCTCGGCCCAGGCCGAGTACCTGCGGCGCACGGTCAAGGCCGAGCGCGACCGCGAGGATCTCAAGGCCTCCGGCTATTACGCGCAACTGGCCTACACCCTCACCGGCGAGCCGCGCCTCTACAAGCTGGACGGCGCCAAGTTCGACACCATCAAGCCGGAGAACAAGGAAATCGGCGCCTGGGAGCTGTTCTACCGCTACGACTCGATCAAGGTCGAGGATGACAACATCGTCGTCGACAGCGCCACCCGCGAGGTCGGCGACGCCAAGGGCAAGACCCATACCCTGGGCGTCAACTGGTACGCCAACGAGGCGGTGAAGGTTTCCGCCAACTACGTCAAGGCGAAGACCGACAAGATCAGCAATGCCAACGGCGACGATAGCGGCGATGGCCTGGTGATGCGCCTGCAGTACGTGTTCTGAGGCGGTCGGGCCCCGTCCGGCGGGCGGGGCTCGTTTCCGCAGGATGTTACCCGCGTCATGAAATTGCCTGGTGGATGTCCGGGCGGGCCGCCCAGCTTGACCCAGGGCACAGATCGCATGGCGGCATCTGGCTATGCTGGTCCCTCGGAAACGCTCTGGGAGGGACTGATGATCGGCTGGGGACGTGCCTGTATTGGCGTCGGGGGGCTGCTGTTGCTGGGCCAGTTGCTGGGGGGCGCCCTGCTGCTCGCGGACGACGGCGAAGCGACGCTGGCGGTCGAACACTTCTGGCAATTCGTCTTCCTGATCCCGGCGATCCTGGTGGCACTGGGAATGTTCGTCCTGCAGCATCACGTGGGTTCCTTCGCCCAGTTGTACCGCCGGCGTCTCGATGGCGCCTCCTACCTGCTGGTCTCCTGCGGCATCGCCCTGGTCCTGGGCAAGCTCTGCGTCCTGCTGCTCGCCTGAGCCCCTCGCGCGGCCCGGCATGTCCGGGTTTGCCCGAGGCATTCAGCTTCCTGATTTAGCCGGAGGCCGCTGAAACCCTTGGTTACACTGGCCTTCATCACACGAACAGGAAGGCAGGACCCCTATGCAAAACCGCATGATGATCACCGGTGCCGGCTCCGGGCTGGGGCGCGAAATCGCCCTGCGCTGGGCGCGTGACGGCTGGCGCCTGGCGCTGGCCGACGTCAACGAAGCCGGCCTGGCGGAAAGCCTGAAACTGGTGCGCGAGGCGGGTGGCGATGGCTTCACCCAGCGTTGCGACGTACGCGACTACAGTCAACTGACCGCGCTGGCGCAGAGCTGCGAGGAGAAGTTCGGCGGCATCGACGTCATCGTCAACAACGCCGGGGTCGCCTCCGGCGGTTTCTTCGGCGAGCTGTCCCTGGAGGACTGGGACTGGCAGATCGCGATCAACCTGATGGGCGTGGTCAAGGGCTGCAAGGCCTTCCTGCCGCTGCTGGAGCGAAGCAAGGGCAAGATCGTCAACATCGCCTCGATGGCGGCGTTGATGCAGGGCCCGGCGATGAGCAACTACAACGTGGCCAAGGCCGGGGTGGTGGCGCTTTCGGAAAGCCTGCTGGTAGAGCTGGCGCTGGTCGAGGTCGGCGTCCATGTGGTCTGCCCTTCGTTCTTCCAGACCAACCTGCTGGACTCTTTCCGCGGCCCGAGCCCCGAGATGAAGCACCAGGTCGGCAAGCTGCTGGAGAGTTCGCCGATCAGCGCCGCCGAGATCGCCGACTACATCCACGCCGAAGTGGCCAAGGGCAGTTTCCTGATCCTGCCCCACGAGCAGGCGCGGATGGCCTGGAGGATCAAGCAGCAGAATCCCCAGGCGATCTATGACGAGATGACCGCGATGGCCGGCAAGATGCAGGCCAAGCGTCAGCGCCAGGCCTGAGTGGAAATGGCTGCAGGCCAGCACGGGCGCGGCTTTGCACCATTGCGGTGCGGCGCAGATAGTGCTTGCCCAAGGCGGTGCGATCGAGTAGCTTGAGTCACCGGCCTGCCTGCCGAAGTACGTTGGACCCCACAAGAAGCCTCGCTCATTTGCGAGGCTTTTTGCTTTTCCGGCCTCGCGCCCTGTGCTAGAAGGCTGCCTCTGCGAGTCCGTTCTGTTCTGGAGTACCCCTGTGGAGTCTGAATCCATCGTCTATGGCTGCATCCGCGACTGGCCGGGCGATTCGATGGAGCGGCGCATGCGTCGTGCCGCCAACCGCCGCGTGCTGGACAGCCTGCCGGGCGGCGAGGCCTGGCCGTTCCTCGGACGCGAGATGTTCAGCCGCTGCGAGCAGTCCGGGGCCGGGCTCTACCAGACCCAGATCATCCACTTCGGTGCCAGCTACCAGGCCATCGAGTACGAGTGGAGCCTGTGGGTCGAGCAGTTCGAGGCGTTGCTCAGGCGCCTCTACTGGGCCAGCGCGGTGGTCCACCTGGAGACCGAAGTGAACGGCAGCCATACCTTTCGCTGGGAGTCCGAGCGTGGCTTCCATACCCCCCAGGAGAGCGACCTGCAGGTCCGCTGCGCCTGGGAGCGGGAGGGCGGGCGGCGGTGATCAACTACCTCTGGTTCGTCCTCGCGGCATTCTGCGAGATCGCCGGCTGCTACGCCTTCTATCTCTGGCTGCGGCTGGGCAAGAGCGCCCTCTGGGTGCTGCCCGGCCTGCTCAGCCTGACCCTGTTCGCCTTGCTGCTGACCCGCGTGGAGGCCAGCTACGCCGGCCGCGCCTATGCCGCCTATGGCGGCATCTACGTCGCCGCGTCGCTGTTCTGGCTGGCTTTCGTCGAGCGCTCGCGGCCGCTATGGAGCGACTGGCTGGGCGTGGCCTTGTGCGTGGTCGGTGCCAGCGTCGTGCTGTTCGGCCCGCGCCTGTCGCAGTGACTCAGGCAGGGTGGGCGGCGTGCCCGTCACGGGCGCCGGGCCCCGCCGTCCCGGGCCGCCGCACCCCGAACCGGCGGATCACTGCGAAGTGTTGCGCTGCACGTCGCCTTTTTCCTGATCCAGTTCCTTGAGCATCTGCGCGTAGGCATCGCAATCGCTCGGCCGGTTCTGTTCCGAGCGGGCTTCCTGGCGCTGGCGCAACTGCTCGTTGAGTTCCCTGGCCCGTTGCGGGTTCTTCTGGGTGATCGAGGCGACCTTGGTGGCGACTTCCTTGCCCATCTTTTCCGCCTCCGCTTCGGAACAGGCGAAGACCGGCGTGGCGACCAGCAGGGCGCAGGCGCTGGCGAGGGCGAAAAGCGGTTTCATGGCGTACTCCTGTGGGGTGGTCCTGAGCGGTGGAGCCCGGTCGAGCCGACAAAGTTCAGCCGCAACGCCGGACGGCGACCGATTCGAACTCTCGCTGCGGGTTGCGGGTCGCACGCATAGAGAGGGTGCGAAGGACCCTCGTCGCTTATGCCGCAGGAGGTATGCCATGACTCACGATTGGGATCTGGTCGAACGGTTGCTGCTGGAGGTCCGGCAGTCCGCCCATGAGAACTTCGCCCCGCGCGCCCATGCCGAACGCCTGGCCGAAGAACGCTCCCAGGCCGGGCAGCGGGTCGGCGACATGGATGCGTTGAAGCAGAAGGCCGCCGACTACGAGGCGATCCTGCTGGAGGGCGGCTTCATCGAGCCGCGTCCGGAAGAGCAGGGCGGCAATGGCGAGAACTTCGTCCTCACGCCGCGCGGCGAGCGCCTGCTCGGCCTGATCGGCGGCGAGACGCCGAAGGCCGCCGAGGCTCGCCGGCTGCTCGAGGAGCACGGCAGCGAAGCGCTGCACGCCGAGCGCTTCGACCGTTTCGTCGCCGGGCTCTGAAACTGCGCCCGACGGGCGATCGGCGGGGCTTGTGAGTCGCCCGCGGCGCCACCATAGTGCGGAGCATGATGCCTATTTCATCCTCTTCCGCCCGCCGCGCCGAGCCGGCTCCGCGGCCCCTGGCGGAGTTCCATCCCGCCGTCCGCCAGTGGTTCGAACGCCACTTCGCCGCGCCCACGCCGGCCCAGGTCGAGGCCTGGCCGGCGATCCGCGAGGGGCTTTCGACCCTGGTCGCCGCGCCCACCGGTTCGGGCAAGACCCTGACCGCCTTCCTCGCCGCCATCGATGCCCTGGTGGTAGAGGGGCTGGCCGCCGGCGGCGAGCTGGCGGATGCCACCCAGGTAGTCTATGTCTCGCCGCTGAAAGCGCTGTCCAACGACATCCGCATCAACCTGGAGCAACCGCTGGCCGGCATCCGCGAAGAACTGGCGCGTCTCGGCCTGCCCGACGTCGATATCCGTAGCGCGGTGCGCACCGGCGATACGCCGCAGGTCGAACGCGGAGCGATGCGCAAGCGCCCGCCGCACATCCTGGTCACCACGCCCGAATCGCTGTACATCCTGCTCGGCTCGGAGTCGGGCCGGCAGATGCTCGCCGGGGTGCGCAGCGTGATCGTCGACGAGATCCATGCCCTGGCCGGCAGCAAGCGCGGCAGCCACCTGGCGCTGTCGCTGGAGCGCCTGCAGGCGCTGTGTCCGCGACCGCTGCTGCGGATCGGGCTGTCCGCCACGCAGAAGCCGATCGAGAAGGTCGCGCGCTTCCTCGTCGGTGCCAGCGGCAATCCGCGCGATCCGGCCTGCCGGATCGTCGACATCGGCTATACGCGCCCCCGCGACCTGGGCATCGAGGTACCGCCGGTGGCGCTGGAAGCGGTGATGTCCAACGACACCTGGGAGCTGGTCTACGACCGCCTGGCGCACCTGGCCGGCGAGCACCGCACCACCCTGGTGTTCGTCAACACCCGGCGCATGGCCGAGCGGGTCACCCGCTTCCTCGCCGAACGCCTCGGCAGCCGCCAGGTGGCGGCCCACCACGGCAGCCTGGCCAAGGAGCTGCGCCTGGATGCCGAGCAGCGCCTCAAGGCCGGGCAATTGAAGGTACTGGTGGCGACCGCCTCGCTGGAGCTGGGCATCGATATCGGCGACGTCGAGCTGGTCTGCCAGTTGTCGTCGCCGCGCTCCATCGCCGCCTTCCTGCAACGGGTCGGGCGTTCCGGGCACAGCGTCGGCGGCACCCCCAAGGGCCGGTTGTTCCCGACCTCCCGCGACGACCTGGTGGAATGCGCGGCGCTGCTCGACAGCGTGCGCCGTGGCGAGCTGGACAGCCTGGTGCTGCCGCGCCAGCCGCTGGACGTGCTGGCGCAGCAGATCGTCGCCGAAGTGGCCTGCCAGGAGTGGCGCGAGGACGACCTCTATCGCCTGGTGATCCGCGCCGAGCCCTACGCCGGGCTGGAGCGCGAGCGCTTCGACGAAGTCCTGCGGATGCTCGCCGAGGGCTACCACTCACGCCTCGGCGTGCGCGGCGCCTATCTCCATCGCGATGCGCTCAACGGCCTGCTCCGTGGCCGCCGTGGCGCGCGGCTGACCGCGCTGACCTCGGGCGGGACCATTCCCGATACCGGCGACTACAGCGTGCTGCTGGAGCCGCAGGGCCTGCTGGTGGGAACGGTCAACGAGGACTTCGCGGTGGAGAGCCTGGCCGGCGACGTGTTCCAACTGGGCAACACCTCGTACCGGATCATCCGCATCGAGCCGGGACGGGTGCGGGTCGAGGACGCCCAGGGCCAGCCGCCGAACATTCCGTTCTGGCTGGGTGAGGCGCCGGGGCGCAGCGACGAGCTGTCGGCCAGCGTGGCGCGCCTGCGCGACACCCTCGACGAGCTGCTCGGCGAAGGCCAGGCATTGCCGGAAGGGCAGCGGCTGGAGCCAGCCATCGCTTGGCTCGGCGCCACCCTCGGGCTGGACGATGGCGCCGCGCGGCAGATCGTCGAGTACCTGGCCCGCGCCCGCCAGGCCCTGGGTGGCCTGCCCGGGAGCCGGCGGCTGGTGATGGAACGCTTCTTCGACGAATCCGGCGGCATGCAACTGATCATCCACAGTCCCCACGGCAGCCGCCTCAACCGCGCCTGGGGCCTGGCGCTGCGCAAGCGTTTCTGCCGCAGCTTCAACTTCGAGCTGCAGGCGGCTGCCACCGAGGACGCGATCATCCTCTCGCTGTCCACCAGCCACAGCTTTCCCCTCGACGAGGTCTGGCGCTACCTGCATTCGGCGAGCGCCGAGCACCTGTTGGTACAGGCCGTGCTCGACGCGCCGCTGTTCGGCGTGCGCTGGCGCTGGAACCTGACCACCTCGCTCGGTTTGCCGCGCTACGCCGGCGGTCGCAAGGTGCCGCCGCAACTGCTGCGGATGAAGAGCGAGGATCTGCTGGCCAGCGTGTTCCCCGACCAGGTGGCGTGCCTGGAGAATATCGTCGGCGAGCGCGAGGTGCCCGATCACCCGCTGGTGGCGCAGACCCTCGACGACTGCCTGCACGAGGCGATGGATTGCGACGGCTGGCTGGCCCTGCTGCGCGACATGGAGAGCGGCGCGGTGGACTTGCTGGCGCGCGACCTGCCGGCGCCTTCGGCGTTGGCGGCGGAGATACTCACCGCACGTCCCTACGCCTATCTCGACGATGCGCCGCTGGAGGAGCGGCGTACCCAGGCGGTACAGAATCGCCGCTGGAGCGATCCCGAGTCCGCCGACGACCTCGGCGCCCTGGACCTTGAGGCGATCGAGGCGGTGCGTGGCCAGGCCTGGCCGGAAGCGCGCAACGCCGACGAGATGCATGAGGCGCTGAACAGCCTGGGCTTCCTCACCTCGGGCGAGGCCGAGGCCAATCCGGGCTGGAGGGAATGGCTTGCGCAACTGTCGGAGCAACGCCGCGCCGGACGCCTGGACTGCGCAGGCAGCACTCTCTGGCTGGCGGCGGAGCGCCTGCCGGCGATGCGCCTGGTGCATCCCGCGGCGAAGGTGCCCGACGCTTTCCAGGCGCCTCGCGGCTATCCGCCGCCGGACTCGGCGGAAGCGGCGACCGTGGAGCTGACCCGTGCCCGCCTGGGTGGCTTCGGGCCGCGCACGGCCGGGCAGTTGGCGGCCGACCTGGGCATCGGCCTGGCCGACCAGCAGTACGCGTTGGCCGCCCTGGAGCGGGAAGGCTATGTGTTGCGTGGCCGCTTCAGTCCAGGCGCGACGGAGGAGGAGTGGTGCGAACGCCATCTGCTGGCGCGCATCCATCGCTATACGGTGAAGCGCCTGCGCCGGGAAATCGAGCCGGTGCAGCGCGCCGATTTCATGCGCTTCCTGTTCGACTGGCAGCGCCTGGCGCCGGGCACCCGTGGCCGGGGAGCGGAGTCCCTGGCTACGGTGGTCGAGCAACTGGAAGGCTTCCAGGCCGCGGCGGCCGCCTGGGAAAGCGAACTGCTGGCAGCGCGGGTGGCCGACTACGCCAGCCATTGGCTGGACCAGCTGTGCCGTTCCGGACGCATCGTCTGGGCGCGCCTGGCCGGACGCAGCAAGGCCGCCGGCGGTCCGCTGCGCAGCGCGCCGATCGTGCTCCTGCCGCGCCGCGAGCTGGGGCTCTGGAGCGTCCTGCAGCGCGACGCGCCGGAGCCGGAACTGTCGCCGCGCGCGGCCAGGGTACTGGAGGTGCTGCGCGAGCAGGGTGCATCGTTCTTCGACGAACTGAGCCAGGACGCCCACCTGCTGCGCAGCGAGCTGGAGAACGCCCTCGGCGAGCTGGTCTCGGTCGGTCGGGTCAACGCCGACAGCTTCGCCGGGCTGCGCACCCTGCTGATGCCGGCGGACAAGCGCAGCCGCCAGGAGCGCCGCTCGCGCGGCCTGCCGGGCGGCATGCAGGACGCCGGGCGCTGGGCGCCGCTGCGCCGGGCGAAGGTGGAAGAGACGGGGCAGCGTTTGCCGGCGGAGGTCCTCGAACATGTCGCCCGGACCCTGCTGCGGCGCTATGGGGTGGTCGCCTGGCGCCTGCTGGAGCGTGAAGCCGACTGGCTGCCGCCGTGGCGCGAGCTGCTGCGCGTCTACCATCGCCTGGAAGCGCGCGGCGAGATTCGCGGCGGGCGCTTCATCGCCGGCCTGGCCGGCGAGCAGTTCGCCTTGGCGGAAGCGGTCGGCCAGTTGCGCGAGGTGCGCAAGCGGCCGCCGGATGGGGCGATGCTGGTGGTGTCGGCAGTCGATCCGTTGAACCTGGTCGGCGGCCTGCTACCCGGCGAACGGGTGCCGGCGGTGACCGGCAACCGCCTGCTCTATCGAGACGGAGCGCCGCTGGCGGCGCTGGTAGCCGGCAAGGTGCGGATGCTCGCGGAAGTCGACGGCGAGACCGCGCAGCAGATCCGTGCGCTGCTGATCCGCCGTCACTGAGGCCCGCTCAGCGCAGGCTCAGATGGCGGCTGAGCAGGGCCCGCAACGCGGCCGGCTTGACCGGCTTGGACAGGTAGTCGAGGCCGGCGGCGTGGATCTCCGCCACCAGTTCCGGCCGCGCGTCGGCGCTGATCACCACGCCCGGCACCGGCTCGCCCAGGCGCGTGCGCAGCCAGGCCATCAGTTGCGTACCGGTCTCGCCGTCGTCCAGGTGATAGTCGATCAACGCCAGTTGCGGGCGCATCTCGCTGTCCAGCAGCGTGGCGCATTCCTCGCGGCTGCGCGCGGTCCAGACCTGGCAGCCCCAGCGGCTGAGCAGGCTGTTCATGCCGGCGAGGATGCTGTCTTCGTTGTCCACGCAGAGCACCTGGGCGCCGTTCAGCGCCTGCGCCGGTTCGGCCTTGTGGCCGTTGGCCAGGGCCGGCGGCGCCTGCCGCGCCAGCGGTACGCGGACGCTGAAGACGCTGCCCTTGCCCGGCCAGGAACGTACCTCCAGCGGATGGCCGAGGACCTTGCAGAGCCGGTCGGCGATCGCCAGGCCGAGACCGAGGCCTTTCTCCGCGCGGGTCTGGTGGCTGTCCAGGCGCTTGAACTCTTCGAAGATGACTTTCTGCTTGTCCGGTGGGATGCCCGGCCCCTGATCCCAGACTTCCAGGCGCAGGCTGCCGTCCTCGCGGCGCACGCCGAGCAGCACGTGGCCCTTGGCGTAGCGGAAAGCGTTGGTCAGGAAGTTCTGCAGGATGCGCCGCAGCAGCTTGATGTCGCTGTCCACCCGCAGTTGGCTGCCGCGCAGGCGGAAATGCAGGCCCTGTTCCTGGGCCAGCGCCTTGAACTCGACGCCGAGGGCATCGTAGAGGTTGTTCAGCGGGAACGGGTTGCGTTCGGCGCTGACCCGGCCGCTTTCCAGGCGCGAGATGTCCAGCAGGTCGGTGATCAGGTCCTCGGCGGAACGCAGCGACGAGTCGAGGTGCTGCACCAGGTCGCGGACCTCGCCGGGCAGCGCGTCCTGGTGGGCGAGGGCGGCGGAGAACAGCCGCGCGGCGTTCAGCGGCTGCATCAGGTCGTGGCTGACGGCGGCGAGGAAGCGGGTCTTCGACTGGTTGGCGGCCTCGGCGTTGCTCTTCGCCTCGCTGAGTTCCTGGTTCAACTGCGAGAGTTCCTGGGTACGCTCCTGGACCCGCTGTTCCAGCGACTCGTTGGCGCCCTTGAGGCCCTGTTCGGCCTCGCGGTAGGCGGTGATATCGGTGAAGCTCATGACGAAGCCGCCGCCGGGCATCGGGTTGCCGATCAGCTCGATGACCCGGCCGTTGGGGAACAGCCGCTCGGAGGTGTGTGGAGTGCCCTGGCGCATCCAGTACAGGCGCTTGGCCACGTGCATGTCCGGATCGCCGGGCCCGCACAGGCCGCGATCGGCGTTGTAGCGGATGATGTCGGCGATCGGTCGGCCGACGTAGATCAGCCCGTCCGGGTACTCGAACAGTTCCAGGTAGCGGTGGTTCCAGGCCACCAGGCGCAGCGACTGGTCGACCACGCTGATGCCCTGGGTGATGTTCTCGATCGCGCCCTGCAGCAGGGCGCGGTTGAATTGCAGCACCTCGGAGGCTTCGTCGGCGATCCGCACCACGTCCTCCACCTGCATCTCGCGCCCCTCGATGGCGGCCTTCACCACCGCCCGCGCCGAGGACGCGCCGAGGACCCCGGCGAGCAGGCGCTCGGTGTGCGCGATCCACTCGTTGTTGGCGGTCTGGTTCGGGGTGAAACCCTTGCCCTGGCGGTAGGCGAAGCGGATGAAGCTTTGCCGCGCGCGTTCCTCGCCGACGAAACGCGCGGCGAGCATCAGCAGGTCTTCCACCTGCACCGCGAGCATGAAGCGCGAGTTCTGCCGCTGGGAGATCTCCTGGCCGATGAAGCGGCTGGCCTGCCAGTGCTCGGACACGCGGGTGCGCGAGAGCACCGAGACCAGGCCGAACAGGGCGAAGTTGCCGACCAGCGAGATCAGCACGCCCTGGGTCAGCGGCTCGATCGGCAGGCCGAAGGGATTGCTTGCCAGCCAGGTCAGGCCGGGGATGCGCTCCAGCGGCCAGCCGAGGCCCTTGGCCACCACCGGCAGGACCAGCGTATAGGCCCACAGCAGCGAGCCGGCGGCGAGGCCGGCGAAGACCCCGCGGCGGTTGGCCTGTTTCCAGTACAGCGCGCCGATCATCGCCGGGCCGAGCTGGGCGATGGCGGCGAAGGCGATCTGGCCGATGGTCGCCAGGCTGGCGCTGGAGCCGAGCAGGCGGTAGGCCACGTAGGCGAGCAGCAGGATCACCGCGATGCTCACCCGGCGCACGGTCAGCAGCCAGTGACGGAAGGCCTCGAAGGGCCGTTCGGTGTCCTTTTCCCGGCGTCGCAGCAGCCACGGCAGGAGCATGTCGTTGGAGACCATGGTCGACAGCGCGACGCTGGCGACGATGACCATTCCGGTGGCGGCCGAGGCGCCGCCGATGAACGCCAGCAGGGCCAGCGCCGGGTGCGCCTCGGCCAGCGGCAGGCTGATGACGAAGGAGTCCGGCATTACCCCGGCGGGCAGGTGCAACTGGCCGGCGAGGGCGATCGGCACCACGAACAACGCGGCCAGCACCAGGTAGATGGGGAACACCCAGCGCGCCAGGTTGAGGTCGCGTGGCTCGATGTTCTCCACCACGGTGACGTGGAATTGCCGCGGCAGGCACATGATCGCGGTCATCGCCACGCCGGTCTGCAGCAGCATCGCCGGCCAGTGCACGGTCTCTTCCCAGTAGTCGGCCAACTGCGGCGCGGCGCGGGCCTGGGAGAAGAGATCGGCGAAGCCGTCGTAGAGGCCGAAGGTGACGAAGATGCCCACGGCGAGGAAGGCGGTGAGCTTGACCAGCGACTCGAAGGCGATGGCCAGGACCATGCCGCGGTGGTGTTCGGTGACATCCAGGCTGCGGGTACCGAAGACGATGGTGAACAGCGCCAGCACCAGCGACACGATCAGCGCCGTGTCCTGGGCGCGGGTACCGGTGGAGTCGGCGCCGGAGCCGATCAGCAGGTTCACCCCGAGGACGATGCCTTTCAGTTGCAGGGCGATGTAGGGCAGCACGCCGACCATGCAGATCAGCGCCACCACCACCGCCAGCGCCTGCGACTTGCCGTAGCGGGCGGCGATGAAGTCGGCGATGGAGGTGATGTTCTCCTGCTTGCTGATCATGATCATCTTCTGCAGCACCCAGGGCGCGAACAGCATCAGCAACACCGGTCCGAGGTAGATCGGCAGGAACGACCAGAGCTGGTCGGTGGCCTGGCCGACCGCGCCGAAGAAGGTCCAGCTGGTGCAGTACACTGCCAGGGAGAGGCTGTAGACCCAGGCGCGCAGGCGGGGTGAGAGCGGGGTGCGGCGACGGTCGCCATAGAAGGCGATGGCGAACAGGATGGCCATGTAGACCAGGGCGACCACGGCGATCAGCCCGATGGACAGCGACATGCGAACTCCGATGATGTCCCCGCGTGAAGCTGGCGTGAGGCGGGGGTCTTGCTTTCGCGCCAGTTTCGCACTTGTCGGCCCGCGCGTCAGGCCGCCTGCGACCAAGGTCGCACGCATGCTTGAGCCGGACGCGCGGAGTTGGTAGCGTGCCGGGCTGCGTGAGCGCGGACGGCCCCGGCGGCCGGCTGTCCGTTCATCGTAGCCGGTTTCGGCTGCGGCACTAAACGCGGCCGCTACGCTCTGATGGGAGCGGAGTTTTGCGTCGATGTCGAGGAGGGCGCCCATGTTCAAGCCGCTACCGATCACCCTGCAGCGCGGAGCCTTGCGTCTCGAGCCGCTGGTGGAAGCGGACATTCCCGAGCTGGTGAGCCTCGCCGAAGCCAACCGCGAGGCGCTGCAGTACATGGACGGACCGACACGGCCGGACTGGTACCGCCAGAGCCTCGCCGAGCAGCGCGAGGGCAGGGCGTTGCCGCTCGCCGTCCGCCTCGGCGTGCAACTGGTCGGGACCACGCGCTTCGCCGAATTCCTTCCCGCCTTGCCGGCCTGCGAGATCGGCTGGACCTGGCTCGACCAGGCCCAGCACGGCAGCGGCCTGAACCGCATGATCAAGTACCTGATGCTCAAGCATGCCTTCGACAACCTGCGCATGGTCCGCGTGCAGCTCAGCACGGCGGCGAGCAACCTGCGCGCCCAGGGCGCCATCGACAAGCTCGGCGCGCAGCGCGAGGGCGTGCTGCGCAACCACCGGCGGCTGGCCGGCGGGCGGCTAGACGACACCTTCGTCTACAGCATCACCGACCACGAATGGCCGCAGGTCAAGGCGGCGCTGGAAGCCAGCTTCACCGGCTGAAGCCGGTTCCGTCGCTCCTGCGGTATGCTGGGCGGCCCGTCCGGACGGGCGAACGAGGAGACGGCAGTGCCGGACGAGACGAGCGGAGAACACACGCATTTCTGGCGCGCCGCCGAACTGGGCGGCGTCGAACTGCTGCACGCGCGCTATGTGGAGCAGCGCTTCGCGCCGCACGTGCACAGCAGCTTCGCCCTAGTCATCATCGAGCAGGGCGCGCAGCGCTTCCGCCATCGTGGCGGCGAGCACCTAGCCCCGCTGGGCAGCATGGTGCTGATCAACCCCGACGAAGTGCACACCGGCTCCAAGGCCCATGATGCCGGTTGGCTCTATCGCGGCTACTACCCGGAAATGGAGCAGATCGACGGGATTCTCGACGAGCTGGAAATCCATCATGGCGGCGTGCCGCGTTTCGCCGACAGCGTGATCCACGACCAGCCCCTGGCACGCGCCTTCGTCCACTTGCACCGCCTGCTGGCCGAGCATGCCGGCAGCCTGGAAACCCAGACCCGCTGGCGCGAGACGATGCTCGCCCTGTTCCGTCGCCACGCCCGCCTGCCAGAAGCGCCGAAGGCCGGGCAGGAGCCGTTGGCGGTGGCCCGCGCCCGCGAACTGCTGGCGGCGCGGTTGCTCGATCCGCCTTCGCTGGAGGAACTGGCGGCGGCGGTCAATCTGTCCCCGTTCCATTTTGCCCGGGTCTTCCGTCGCGCCACCGGCATGCCGCCCCACGCCTGGCTCAGGCAGCGCCGCCTGGAGCAGGCCAGGGCACTTCTCAAGAGCGGCCGGGCGCCGCTGGAGGTGGCCCTGGAGCTGGGCTTCGCCGACCAGAGCCACCTCGGTCGCCAGTTCAAGCAGGCCTACGGGGTGGCACCGGGTGAATACCGCTCGGCCTGCGCGCGCTCGTCCTTGACGACATACGAATAAGTCAAGCTCACATTTGCAAATCATTTGTATTTACGTTCTTTACGATTTGCCGTAATTTTGCGCCCCACTTTTTCCTGCGTCCCTGGGGGAGCCTCGATGTCGTCCGTGAGTTCGTTGTCGCGCCTGGCCGTCGCCATCGCGCTGGGTGTGTCCATGCAGGCGGCGCAGGCCGAAGAGGAAGCCAAGGAACTGGGCACGGTCACCGTGGTCGGCGACTGGCTGGGCGAAGCCGACCAGGCGGTGGTGCAGAACCATCCCGGCGCGCGCAGCGTGGTGCGTCGTCGGGAAATGCTCGAGAGCGGTGCGCAGAACGTCCGCGACGTGCTGCGCAAGGTGCCCGGCGTGCAAGTGCAGGACAACAACGGTACCGGCGGCAGCGACATCTCCCTGAACGTCGGGGTGCGTGGCCTGACTTCACGCCTGTCGCCGCGCTCGACGGTGATGATCGACGGCGTGCCGGCGGCGGTGGCGCCCTACGGCCAGCCGCAGCTGTCGATGATGCCGCTGTCCATCGGTAACCTGGAGAGTATCGACGTCGTGCGCGGCGCCGGCTCGGTGCGCTACGGCCCGCAGAACGTCGGCGGGGTGATCAACTTCGTGACCCGGGCGATTCCGGAGAAGTTCTCCGGCGAAATCGGCACCACCATCGAGCATGCCGGCCACGGCGGCTGGAAGAAGCTCAACCAGGCGTTCCTCGGCGGGACCGCCGACAACGGCCTGGGCGTGGCGCTGCTGTATTCCGGGGTGAAGGGCGCCGACTACCGCGACGGCAACAACGACAACGATATTGATGACGTGCTGCTCAAGACCCATTGGCAGCTCACCGACAGCGACCAGTTGGCGGCCAACTTCCACTACTACGACGCCTACGCCGATATGCCGGGCGGCCTGACCCAGGCGCAGTACGACGACGATCCCTTCCAGTCGGTGCGCGACTGGGACAACTTCCGTGGTCGGCGCAAGGACTTCTCGCTGAAGTACACCCGCCAGGTCGACGACCTCACCCAGTTCGAGGTGCTCACCTACTACAGCGACAGTTTCCGCGGCAGCAGCATCGCCGCGCGCAACCTCAGGACCATCACCTCGTACCCGCGCGACTACCATGTGTTCGCGGTGGAGCCGCGGGTCTCGCGGATCTTCTTCGCCGGCCCGACCACCCAGGAGATCGGCATCGGCTACCGCTACCTGAAGGAAGCGATGAACGAGCGCGCCAGCCAGCTGGCCCTGGTCGACAATGTGCCGACCGTGCGTCCCGGCTCGGACGGCCATACCTACCAGGACCGTACCGGCGGTACCGAGGCCAGCGCCTTCTACATCGACGACAAGATCGATGTCGGCAACTGGACCATCACCCCCGGCATCCGCTTCGAGAAGATCGACAGCGACTGGCGCGACCGCCCGGTGCTCGGCCTGAACGGCAAGCCGGTGCAGGAGAAGAAGCGCAGCAAGGACTACAACGAACCGCTGCCGGCGCTGAGCCTGATGTATCACTTGAGCGACGAGTGGAAGCTGTTCGCCAACTACTCCGAATCGTTCGGCAGCCTGCAGTATTTCCAGCTCGGCCAGGGCGGCAGCGGCAACGATACCGCCGCCGGCCTGGAGCCGGAGAAGGCCAAGACCTACGAACTGGGCACGCGCTACGACAACGGCAGCTGGGGCGGCGAGATCACGCTGTTCTACATCGACTTCGACGACGAGCTGCAGTACGTCAGCAACGACGTCGGCTGGACCAACCTCGGCGCCACCAAGCACCAGGGCATCGAGACTTCCGGCCACTATGACTTCGCCGCTCTCGATCCGCGCCTGGACGGCCTGTCGGTCTACGGCAGCCTCACCTATACCCGCGCCACCTACGAAGGCGACATTCCCTCCTTCAAGGGGCGCGACCTGCCGCTCTACTCGCGCCAGGTGGCCACCGCCGGGGTGCGCTACGAGGTCGACCGCTGGACCTACAACCTCGACGCCTTCGCCCAGTCCATGCAGCGCGCGCCAGGGCTGAGCACCGACAGCCAGGGCAACTTCACCCACAACTACATCACCGAGCCCAGCGCCGACGGCCAGTACGGCGACATTCCCGGCTACGTGACCTGGAATGCCCGCGTCGGCTACGACTTCGGCCCGCAGGCGTCGAACCTGAAGCTCGGCCTCGGGGTGAAGAACCTGTTCGACAAGCAGTATTTCACCCGCTCCAGCGACAACAATTCGGGAATCTACGTGGGTCAGCCGCGAACGCTGTTCATGCAGGCCAGCGTCGGTTTCTGAATATTCGGATGCGACTTGGCGCATCGTCCGACGACAGGCGTCCTGCGGCAACGCGGACGCCTGTTCTATGATGGGCGCGGAATTTCCATCGGAACGCTGTGGCCTGATCCGCGGTCCATGCAGTCCAATCGATGACGGGCTTCCTTTCGGCGGCCACGCAAGGTAACAAGGACGATGACCCAACATTCGCAATTCGCCCTGCTGGGCAAGCGGCGTTTCCTGCCGTTCTTCATCACCCAGCTGCTCGGCGCTTTCAACGACAACATCTTCAAGCAGTCGCTGATCCTCGCCATCCTCTATCACCTCAGCGTCAGCGGCGACCGCAGCCTGCTGGTCAACCTCTGCGCGCTGCTGTTCATCCTGCCGTTCTTCCTGTTCTCGGCACTGGGCGGACAGTTCGGCGAGAAGTACAACAAGGACGCGCTGATGCGCGCGCTGAAGCTGGCCGAGGTGGGCATCATGCTGGTCGGCGCTGCCGGCTTCGTCTTCGGCAGCCTGCCGCTGATGTTCGTCGCGCTGTTCGCCATGGGCACCCACTCGGCGCTATTTGGCCCGGTGAAGTATTCGATCCTGCCCCAGCACCTGCACGAGGACGAACTGGTCGGCGGCAACGCGCTGGTGGAGATGGGCACCTTCCTGGCGATCCTGGCCGGCACCATCGGCGCCGGCGTGCTGATGTCCCATGCGCATTACGCGGCGGCGGTGGCCACCGCGGTGGTGCTGGTGGCCGCCTGCGGCTACCTGGCCAGCCGTGGCATTCCGCGAGCGGCGGCGGCGCTGCCGGGGTTGAAGCTCGACTGGAACATCTTCGCCCAGTCCTGGAGCATCCTCCGCCTGGGGCTCGGCCAGCGCCCGGCGGTCTCGCGCTCGCTGGTGGGCAACTCCTGGTTCTGGTTCCTCGGCGCGGTCTACCTGACGCAGATCCCGACCTTCGCCAAGGAATGGCTGCACGGCGACGAAAGCGTGGTGACCCTGATCCTCACCGTGTTCTCGGTGGGCATCGCGCTGGGCTCGATGCTGTGCGAGAAGCTTTCCGGTCGCAAGGTGGAGATCGGCCTGGTGCCGTTCGGCTCGATCGGCCTGACCGTCTTCGGCATCCTCCTCTGGTGGCACGCCGGCGGCATTCCCCCAGGCGAGGCGCCCTACGACTGGCTGGCGGTGCTGCGCCACCATGAGACCTGGGCGGTGCTGGCCGACATCCTGTTCATCGGCATTTTCGGCGGCTTCTATATCGTACCGCTGTACGCCCTGATCCAGGCGCGCACCGACGAGGACAAGCGGGCCCGGGTGATCGCCGCCAACAACATCCTCAACGCCCTGTTCATGGTCGCCGCTGCGCTGGTCTCGATCCTCTTCCTCAGCGTCGCCAAGCTGTCGATCCCGCAGCTGTTTCTCGCCCTGTCGCTGATGAACGTCGCGGTGAACGTGTACATCTTCAAGATCGTCCCGGAATTCACCATGCGCTTCCTGGTCTGGCTGCTCAGCCACACCATGTACCGGGTCCGGCATGTGAATCTGGAGGCGATCCCGGACGAGGGAGCGGCGGTGCTGGTGTGCAACCACGTCTCGTACGTGGACGCGCTGCTGATCGCCGGCTCGATCCGGCGGCCGGTGCGCTTCGTCATGTACTACAGGATCTTCTCGCTGCCGGTGCTCAACTTCGTCTTCCGCACCGCCGGCGCGGTGCCCATAGCGGCGCGCCACGAGGACGAAGGGATCTACGAACGCGCCTTCCAGCGCATCGCCGACTACCTGAGGGACGGGGAGCTGGTGTGCATCTTCCCTGAGGGCAAGCTGACCGCCGACGGCGAGATGAATGAGTTCCGCGCCGGGATCGAGCGGATCATCGAGGAAACCCCGGTTCCGGTGATCCCCATGGCGCTGCAGGGCCTGTGGGGCAGCTTCTTCAGCCGCGACCCGAACAAGGGCTTCTTCCGCCGCCTGTGGTCGCGGGTAAGCCTGGTGGCCGGCGAATCGGTGGCGCCGGGGGCTGTGGAGCGCCTCGACCTGCAGGCTCGGGTGACGAGCTTGCGCGGCGAAGCTCGCTGATCGATCCGCAGAAACGAAAAAGCCCCGGCGATGCCGGGGCTTTTTTTGGCGAACTACAAGTTAGATAACTTGTACTTCGTCGGCTTGCAGGCCTTTCTGGCCGTTGACGACCACGAAGGAAACCTTCTGGCCTTCCTGCAGGCTCTTGAAGCCGGTGCCCTGGATGGAACGGAAGTGAACGAACAGGTCGTTACCGCTTTCCGGGGTGATGAAGCCGAAGCCTTTGGCGTCGTTGAACCATTTTACGGTGCCGTTCTGACGATTCGACATGGTGTAACTCCTGAAACAAAGTTGATTGCGGCGACGGAAATATCCGAGCCGGTAGGTACTGAGTTGCAAAGAGTACGAGGAGCCGAGGCGATGAGCGGACCGAGATCTACCACACCAGGTCACGATTCACTGTGACCCAAGCAAGCACAGTGGTCGCAGAGTACGCGATAAAACTGCGGAAAGCGATACCCCTCGGAGCATATTCGATGGATGTCTAATGGCTCAGCTTGAGGCCGACCAGTCCGCAGACGATCAGCGCGACGCTGGCCAGGCGCAGCAATGCCATGGATTCGCCGAACAGGACGATCCCGGCGATTACCGTGCCGACCGCGCCGACCCCGGTCCAGACGGCATAGGCGGTGCCCAGCGGCAGGTGCTTCATGGCCAGGCCGAGCAGGCCCAGGCTGACCAGCATGGCGAGCGCCGTGAGGACCGTGGGAAGCGGCTTGCTGAAGCCTTCGGTGTATTTCAGACCAACGGCCCAGCCCACTTCGAACAGGCCGGCGAAAAACAGGATGATCCAGGACATGGCGATCTCCAGGGCAACGGGTGGCGGGGCCGTCCCCATTCGATCACCGGCCGGAGGCGGGTGGTGAGGTCGTCCTCACTGCGTGCGGTATTTTGCATGGTTAATCGGTCGGGACAAGGCTTCCCGACCGGGACCCAGTTCAACGCGGCGTATCTTCCATACGCCGGAACAGGGCGGCCAGCAGCGAACCGGAGAGATTGTGCCAGACGCTGAACAGCGCGCTGGGCACCGCTGCCAGGGGCGAGAAATGGGCGTTGGCCAGCGCCGCGCCGAGCCCCGAGTTCTGCATGCCGACTTCGATGGCCAGGGCCTTGCGCTGTGCCAGCGGCATGCCGGTCAGCTTGCCGGTGAGATAGCCGAGCGACAGGCCGAAGCCGTTGTGCAGCATCACCACGGCCATGATCAGCAGGCCGGACTCGGCGATCCGCGCCTGGCTGGCGGCCACCACCGCGGCGATGATCACCACGATGCTGAATACCGAGACCAGCGGCAGCACCTCCGCCACCTGTCGGGTGCGCTCGCCGAGCAGGCGCTGTGCCAGCAGGCCGAGGGCGATGGGCACCAGCACCACCTGGAGGATGGACAGGAACATCGCCGCGAACGACACCGGCAGCCAAGCCGAGGCCAGCAGCCAGACCAGCGCCGGCGTGACCAGCGGGGCGAGCAGAGTGGTCACCGAGGTGATCGCCACCGACAGGGCGACATCGCCACGGGACAGCCAGGTCATCACGTTGGAAGCGGTGCCGCCGGGGCAGCAGCCGACCAGGATCACGCCCACCGCGATCTCCGCCGGCAACTGCAACAGGCGGCAGAGCAGCCAGGCCAGGCCGGGCATGATGACGAACTGGGCCAGCACGCCGATCAGCACCCGTATGGGGTGCCGGGCGACCTCGCGGAAGTCTTCGCCCTTGAGCGTCAGGCCCATGCCGAACATCACCAGGCCGAGCAGCGGCGCGATGGCGACGGTGAGCGGGAGGAACCAGGCCGGCTGGAAGAAGGCGAGGATGGCGAACAGCAGGACCCAGAACGGGAAGCTGGCGCTGACGAAACGGCTCAGGGCGGTCAGGGCACGCATGGGCTTTCCTTGTTATTGGACGGCCGCCAGTCTGCCATGCCGGGCGCGACTCTCCCAGCGGCGGGCGCCGCCGGGAGAGCGGGGCGTCAGACGCCCTGGGGGATTTCTTCGCCGCCGAGGGCCTCGAAGAGCGCCGGAAGGAATTCGGCGAAGGTCAGCATCATCAGGGTGAAGCTGGCATCGAGCTGGCCGAGGGCGTCTTCGCCGCCGTCCTTTTCCGCCTGCTCCTGCAGCAGGTCTTCGAAGCGCAGGCGCTTGACCGCCAGCTTGTCGTCGAGGACGAAGGACAGCTTGTCCGACCAGGCCAGGGACAACTGGGTGACCAGCTTGCCGGCGGTGAGATGCAGCTGGATTTCCTCGCTGGTCAGGTCCTGGCGCTTGCAACGGACCACGCCGCCGTCCTCGTGGGTGTCGCGCAGCTCGCATTCGTCGAGCACGTGGAAGTCGCCGGCGGCTTCCTGGGTCTTGACCCAGTCGGTGAGGGTCGCGGTCGGCGCGACCTTCACGCTCAGCGGGCGTACCGGCAGGGAGCCGAGCGCTTCGCGCAGCGTCGAGAGCAGGTCTTCGGCCTTCTTCGCGCTGGCCGAGTCGACCAGGATCAGGCCGAGGCTCGGCGCGATCGCGGCGAAGGTGCTGGAGCGGCGGATGAAGGCGCGCGGCAGCAGGGTCTGGACGATCTCGTCCTTCAGCTGGTCGCGTTCCTTCTTGTAGACCTTGCGCATCTGCTGGGCTTCGATCTCGTCGACCTTTTCCTTCAGTGCGTCACGCACGACGCTGCCCGGCAGGATGCGCTCTTCCTTGCGTGCCGAGATCAGGAAGAAGTCCTGGCTGACGTGTACCAGCGGTGCGTCCGGGCCTTTGCCGAACGGCGCGGTGAAGCCGTAGGTGGTCAGCTCCTGGCTGGCGCAGGGGCGGGCGGGTTTTTCGCCGAGGGCTTTCTCGAGGGAATCGGCATCCAGTTGCAGATCCTGGGTGAGGCGGTAGACGAGCAGATTGCGGAACCACATGGGGTCGTTCTCTCCGGGCACAAAGGACCCATTATTCCGCCGCTGGCGGCTCAGGCCAACCCCGGTCCGTCGCTAACTCCTTGGAACGGCAGAAAATTTTTTTCATCGAGGGGCTTGCCAGGGGCCGAATCGCTCCGTAGAATGCGCCCCACTTCGAGAGTGAAGGGTGATTAGCTCAGCTGGGAGAGCATCTGCCTTACAAGCAGAGGGTCGGCGGTTCGATCCCGTCATCACCCACCAATCTCGCAAGTTACGCGCAGCGGTAGTTCAGTCGGTTAGAATACCGGCCTGTCACGCCGGGGGTCGCGGGTTCGAGTCCCGTCCGCTGCGCCATTTCCTTCCTTCGCTGTATCTCTTGCGCTTCCTTCCCGCTTCATAATTCGACGTTTTTCGACGCTTCCTTTCCGCTGTTCTTCTGTCCTCGTTCCACGCGTTCGTTCTGCTATCTCCTTCATTTTTCGGAAAGTTCGGCCTTGAACTTATCCGCGCGCACCTGTTCCTATTGCCCATAGCCACTGGTCGCGACAGCCTGCTAAGCTCGCGGCTTCATCGAATATGCCCGAGCGGCGAACAGATTAAAGGACTCAGCATGAAACAACATCGGTTGGCAGCAGCGATCGCACTGGTCGGTCTGGTTCTCTCCGGCTGCGATTCGCAGACCAACGTTGAGTTGAAGACCCCGGCGCAGAAAGCTTCCTATGGTATCGGCCTGAACATGGGCAAGAGCCTGTCCCAGGAAGGCATGGACGACCTGGATTCGAAAGCCGTCGCCAAGGGCATCGAAGACGCCCTCGGCAAGAAGAAGCAGCAGCTCACCGATGAAGAGCTGACCGAAGCCTTCGCCTTCCTGCAGAAACGTGCCGAGGAGCGCATGGCGGCCATCGGCGACGAAAACGCCAAGGCCGGCAAGAAGTTCCTCGAGGAAAACGGCAAGCGCGACGGCGTGACCACCACCGCTTCCGGCCTCCAGTACGAAATCGTGAAGAAGGCCGATGGCCCGCAACCGAAGGCCACCGACGTGGTGACCGTCCACTACGAAGGCCGCCTGACCGATGGCACCGTCTTCGACAGCTCCATCGAGCGCGGCAGCCCGATCGACCTGCCGGTCAGTGGCGTGATCCCGGGTTGGGTCGAAGCCCTGCAACTGATGCACGTCGGCGAGAAGATCAAGCTGTACATCCCCAGCGAGCTGGCCTACGGCGCGCAGAGCCCGAGCCCGGCGATCCCGGCCAACTCGGTACTGGTCTTCGACATGGAACTGCTCGGCATCAAGGATCCGTCCAAGCCGGACGCGGAGCCCGAGGCCGGTGCCGCAGCGCAGCCCGAAGCCAAGGCGGACGCGAAGAAGTAATTTTTCCGCCGCGATGCATGAAACGCCCCGTCCATGACGGGGCGTTTTCATTTGCGGATTCGGCTGAACCCAGGCGCTGCCGCGAGGGTCTGAAAAACAGGTCGAGGGCACGGCCGGTGTTACCCTTATGCACACATTTGTCGCACGTCGACCCGACCTACGGTATTGACCTCGGGTTGTCCGTTGCGCTAGGTCAAACCCTTGATTTTCAATGCTTTTAGAGCACTGTCTAAAAAGTGTCCGATCTGTCGGAAAGCCTGTAGCGACGGGCTTCTCGCCGACGGAAGGGGGGGCTGTTCACAAGGTTATCCACAGTATGCGTGGATAACCCGGAGAGCCTCGGCGGCAAGCGCTTGAGCGAGGTGGAAGGATGGATGCACCACGAGGATTCAGTCGTTACCTGGGGATCGCGGAACGTTTCCTGGCCCGTGGCCGGGTGCCCGCCTTGTTGATTGCGGTAGCACGCAAGCGCTCGCGCCTGAAGCTGGTGAAGAGCGACCTGCGCCTGCTGCAGGAACTGCTGGTGGCCTGGGTTCGCGGCGAATACCGCGGACTCAGCCGCCAGGCGTTGCTCTCGGTGATCGCGGCGCTGGCCTATTTCCTTTCGCCGGTGGATATCGTCCCCGACTTCATCTTCGGTGTCGGCCTGCTCGACGATCTCGCCGTCCTGGCCTGGGTAGTGCGTCGCTGGCAGTCCGAGCTGGATGCCTTCAAGGTCTGGCGCGACGCCCAGGGCGTCGAGACGCAGCAGGCGCTGCGAGAGCTGCCGGCTCCCAGGGCGGAGCGCGTTCAGGGTTCCTGAGGCGCTCGCAGGCTGTTTTCCAGCAGGCGCTCGATGCTGCCGTCCCTGACCATCTCGTCGAGCACCCGGTCCATACTTTCGACGGGGACCGGCAGTTGTCTGCCATAGATGCAGTGCATCCGATAGCTCTGCAGTACCAGCGGACTGACGCTCAGGCCCAGCTCGGGATGCTGGCGCGTCAGGTAGAGCAGCGGGCGGCGCATGTCCACCGCGGCGTCCAGGCGCGAACGCTTGAGCATCTGCACGCGACTGGCCAGGTCGCGGGTATCTTCGCGGCGAATTTCCCCGGCAGCGAAGGCCTGCATGAGATCGTCCGCGTAGACATAGCCTAGACTTGTACCCAGGGTCTTGCCGCGCAGCTCGGCGAAGTCGCGGATCGCCGGACGGTCGTCGCGCTGCAGCAGGACGTCCTGCTCTTCGAAGAGGGCGGGAGACCAATGGTAGCGTTCGGGTTTGCTATCCCATCCGGGGTTGGAGTTGCAGATCACGTGAATATGTCCGCTGGCCATGAAGCCGTCGATCCTTCGGTTCGGCGTTTCCACGAAACGCAGCGACAATCCCAGCCGCTGCGCGACCCGCTCCCCCAACTGGCGGGTGAAGCCGCCTTGCAGCTGGTGATCGACGATGTCCACGTAGGGCATGCCGTCGGCGGGGCTGAAGCCCCAGCGCAGCTCGCCGGCGAAGGCCTGTCCGACTCCCAGCAGGATGCACAAACCAAGACTTCTCCGGCGCACCCGTGGGCTCCTCCACCAGGCAGACTGTGTGACCAGGGCAGCAGTATAGCCAGTCCGCAGCGGCGCGGTGCCTGATAAGATGGCGGCTTGCAAGGAGACCGACATGAATGTCCAAGTGATCACGCGAGACGGCGAGGCGGAGTACGCGGTGTTGCCCTGGGCCGAATACCAGGCGTTGCTGGCCGCCGCCGGTCGCCCGGCCGCCAGTGTCGCGGTGGAGACGACCGCGCCGGCGCCGCCTTCCGCGAGTCTGCTGGAGCGCCGCGAGGCGCGCGGCCTGAGCCTGGAACAGGTGGCCCGGGAGGTCGGTATCAGTCCTTCCTACATGGCGATGATCGAACGCGGCGAACGCGAGGCCAGCGAGGCCATCCTGTTCGCCCTGGAGCGTGTGCTGGGCAAAGCGACGGGGGCCTGACCTTGAGTGTGCTGATCAGCCGTAAACACTGGGATAGCCTGCTGCTGGAAATCGAGGATGCGCGTCGCCAGCGTCATCTGCTCACCTACCGGGCGCTGATCGAGCGCCTGCAACTGCCGACTCCGGCGATGACCACCCTCACCGCGGCTCTCGAGCACCTGGCATCGCTGGATGCGCGCTCGGGGCGTCCGTTGCGCAGTTCGCTGGTCATCAGCCAGGGCGCAAGCCGCTTGCCACGCACCGGTTTCTTCGAGTGCGTGGAGCGCCTCGGGCGTTTTTCCGGTCCGCCGGACGGCCCGGCCGCGGCTGGCTGGCATGCGGCGGAAGTGGTCCGTGTCTTCGAATTCGAGTATCCCGATGAACTCTGAATGGATCTGGCGCCTGCGCGCCCGCCTCGGTTACGGCGTGGCCCGGCAGTTGCTGGGCTGGCCCTGGCTGGTCAAGCAGCCGCGAGCCTGGCAGTGGATGCAGGGGCAGTTCTCGCGCATGGCCAACCTCGGACACCGCGACGCCCAGGCGTTCTACGGTCACCTGCTGCTGTTCCGTGGACAGGGCTTCGGCGCGCGCGAGGAGGGCCTGCGCCTGCTGCGCCTTGCTGCCAGCGCGGGCGATGGGAAAGCGGCCTACCAGCTCGGCGTGCAGGCGCTCAAGGGCGACAGCCGGCAAGCGCCCGACGCGCTGGCAGCCAGCCGCCACTGGGCACTAGCGGCAGAGGCGGGCCACCCGCTGGCGGCGCGCAAGCTGGCGGAACTCTACCGCGATGGAGGCCCGGGCCTGGCGCCGGACAGCGAGCGCGCCGAGCACTATGCGCAACGGGCGTCCGCGCTCGGTCTATAGCTGAACGAACGATTCAGGCGGCCTCGATCAGGTGCAGGCTGTAGCCTGGCACCGCCTTGGCCTGGCGCTTGGCCTCGGAGGCCAGCGTCGCCAGGTGCGCGGCATCCATTCCCTGGCAGGCTTCGGCCGGTAGATGCACCACGCCGACGGACAATGACAGCAGCGGGTACTCCTCGCGCTGGCCATGGCGGTTGTGCGCAACGAAACAGCCGGCTTCCAGGTGCTCGCGGCTGTAGAAGCGCCGGCATTGGCTCTGGAAGGTTTCCAGCAACCGGTCGATCCGTGTGCGCCAGTCCTCGGGGCCGAGCACCAGCATGAAGTCGTCGCCGCCGATGTGGCCGACGAAGTCGCTGCCCGGGTCGATCCGTTCGCTCAGGCACTGTGCCAGGCACAGCAGGACCTCGTCGCCGCGGGCGTAGCCGTAGAGATCGTTGAAGGGTTTGAAGCTGTCGATGTCGATGTAGCAGATCACCGCCTCGCGCCTTTGTTGCAGCAGGCGTTCGAGGCATTGCTGGATCGGCACGTTGCCGGGAAGCAAGGTGAGCGGATTGGCGTGCCGCGCCTGCTGGAGCTTTTCCTCGGTGATCAGCCTGAGCACGTCGATCACCCGGCCCATGCCCGCATAGTGCCCGCCGCGGGTGACGATGAAATCTTCCTCGATACGCTGGCGTGCGCGGCTGGTCAGCAGGCGGCTGACCTGCTGCAGGGTCTGGCCGAGTTCCACGGCGAGAAAATCGTCGCTCATCAGGCGGCTGATCGGCTTGCGCAGGAACAGGTCGCAGGCGAAGGGCCGGAGCAAGGCGTCGGTGAGCGCGTGGCGATGGACGATGCCGATGGGACGCCCCTCTTCGTCGAGGATCGCCAGGGAGTTCAGGTTGGCCTGGCGGCGGAAGATTTCCACCACTTCCTGGGTCGAGGTGCGAACGTCGACCGCGCGCTGTTCCAGCAGCAGCGCACGCAGGTCGCCGTGCTCGTCGCTGGAAGACTGGCTGGGGGCGCCAGCGCTGGGCAGCATCTGTTGTACGTCGCTCGCCGGGTGTTCCTGCGGGCGGCCGAACAGATAGCCTTGCACCAGGTCGACCCCCATCTCGCTAAGCACCGCCAGTTCCTCGGGCAGTTCGATGCCTTCGGCGATGACCTGGGCGCGAGAGGCTCGGGCCATCTTCAGGATGGAGCCGACGAACTCGCGTTTCACGGTGTCCAGGTGGATGCCGTCGACGAAGTGGCGGTCGATCTTCACGTAGTCCGGACGCAGTTCCGACCACAGGCGCAGGCTGGAGTAGCCAGCGCCGAGGTCGTCGAGGGCGATGGAGAAGCCCATGGCGCGATAGTGGTGCAGCGCGGTGTCGAGCAGGTCGAAGTCGTCGATGGGGGTCTGTTCGGTCAGTTCGATCACCACCCGGTTCGGCGAGATCCCCAGCTGTTGCAGCAATTGCAGGGTGCGGCCGGGCGGATGGCCGGCTTCGAGGAGGGACTCCGGAGAGACGTTGAGGAACAGCATGGCGTCGCCCTGGATGTCGCGGAAGCGGCTGAAGGCGCGTTGTCGGCAGAGCAGTTCCAGTTCGCTCAGCCGTCCGCATTGGCGGGCCACGGCGAACAACGCCAGGGGCGAGTGCAGCGGGCTGTTGGACGGACCGCGGGTTAGCGCTTCGTAGCCGACCAGACGCCGTTCGGAAAGCGAGAGGATGGGCTGGAACAGGCAGTGCAGGTCGCCGTGGGCCAGGATGCTGTCCAGGGCGCTCAACTGCTCGGTGACGGTCATGGAACGCTCTCGTCGCAATGAAAAAGGGCCGGTTGTGCAACCGGCCCCGTATTTCACGACAGTCCCATGACTGTTTTATGACGCTCCCGCTGAACTCAGTGCTTGGCCACCGCCGAGTTGAGGTTCAGGTAGTCCAGCAGGATGTGCCCGGACTCGGTGAGGTAGGCGTCGTCCTGCGGCTTGGTCTTGTCGTCCTCTTCCGGCAGGGCGTTCTCGTCCTCGCGCTTGAGTTCCTTCAGCGGCTCCTGGCCCTTGGACTTGCGCAGGGCGTTCTCCATGGCCAACTGGCGGTTCTCGATGCTGGTCTGCTGGGCGCGGCGCTTGGCCTCGTTCAGGCTGACGGTCTTCTCCTTCATCAGCTCCTGTGCCAGCGCCAGGCGCTCGCGGGCGTAGACGAAGTCGGCGTTGTTCTCGGTGCGCGCGTCGTGCTGGGCCTTGAGTTGCGCGAGGAACGGCTTGAACGGGTTGGCCTCGTCCTTCACCACCGGGCGGATGGTGTCCCAGGGCATCGAGTCGGGCAGGGCGCTTTCGCCGATTTCCTTGTCGTCGACGATGGACGGGTAGCTGATGTCCGGGATCACGCCCTGGTGCTGGGTGCTCTGCCCGGAGACACGGTAGAACTTCGCCAGGGTCAGCTTCAGTTCGCCGTGGTTGAGCGGCTGGATGGTCTGCACGGTGCCCTTGCCGAAGGTCTGTCCACCGAGGATCAGCGCGCGGTGGTAGTCCTGCATGGCGCCGGCGAAGATCTCCGAGGCGGAGGCCGAGAGACGGTTGACCAGCACCGCCAGCGGGCCGGTATAGAAGGCCTTGCCTTCGTCGTCGTTGAGCACGTCGACGCGGCCGTCGCTGTTGCGCACCAGCACGGTCGGGCCCTGGTCGATGAACAGGCCGGTCAGCTCGGTGGCTTCCTGCAGGGAGCCGCCGCCGTTGTTGCGCAGGTCGAGGACGATGCCGTCGACCTTGTCCTTCTGCAATTCGGCGACCAGCTTCTTCACGTCGCGGGTGGTGCTCTTGTAGTTCGGGTCGCCGGCGCGGTAGGCCTTGAAGTCCAGGTAGAAGGCCGGCAGGTCGATCACGCCGAGCTTGTAGCTGCGGCCTTCGTGGTCGACCTTGATGATGGATTTCTTCGCCGCCTGGTCCTCCAGCTTCACCGCCTCGCGGGTGATGGCGACGATCTTGCTGGTCTGGTCGTTCGGCGCGTTGCTCGCCGGAATCACTTCCAGGCGTACCTGGGAGCCTTTCGGCCCACGGATCAGCTTGACCACTTCATCCAGGCGCCAGCCGACCACGTCGACCATTTCGCCCTTGCCCTGGGCGACGCCGATGATCTTGTCGGAGGTGGCGATCTGCTTGCTCTTCGCCGCCGGGCCGGCTGGCACCAGGCGTACGACCTTGACGTAGTCGTTGTCGCTCTGCAGCACCGCGCCGATGCCTTCCAGCGAGAGGCTCATGTTGATGTCGAAGTTTTCCGCGTTGTCCGGCGACAGGTACTGGGTGTGCGGATCGTAGGACTGGGCGAAGGCGTTGATGTAGGCCTGGAAGATGTCTTCGCTGCGGGTCTGCTTCAGGCGCGACAGCTGGTTCTTGTAGCGCTTGGTGAGCTGTTCCTGGATCGCCTTGTCGTCCTTGCCGGTGATCTTCAGGCGCAGGACCTCGTCCTTCACCTTCTTGCGCCAGAGGTCGTCGAGCTCTGCGGTGTCCTTCGCCCAGGGGGCTTTTTCGCGGTCGATCAGCAGGCTCTCGTCGACGCTGAAGTCGATCTTGTCGACGCCTTTGTCGAGCATCGCCAGGGCGTAGTCGAGACGGCCTTTCAGGCGGTCGAGGTGGCGCTTGTAGATGACGAAGCCGGGATCGAGATCGCCGCTCTTGAGGAAGTCGTCGAACCTGTTGCGCCAGCGATCGAACTCGGCGATGTCGCCGGCGGTGAAGTACATCCGCGCCGGATCGAGCATCTTCAGGTAGCTGTCGTAGATCTTGGCCGAGCGTTCATCGTTCAGCGGCGGCTTGTTGTAGTGGTGCCGCTTGAGCAGCTCCACCACGTTGAGGCTGGCGATGACCTGCTCGCGGTCCGGCTGCAGGCTGTCCCAGGAATTCTGGGCGCTGCCGACGGAGACGGCGGTCGAGGCGAACAGCGGCAGCGAACTGGCGCCGAGGAGGAGCAACAGGGCGGTACGGGGCAGAAAACGCTTCATGCTGATTCGACTGATCGCGGAGTAATGACGCATATTAGGCCTTATTAGCCGGCGCCGGGTTCCCTTGGCGCAATGCAAAAAGCCCGACTCTGGGTGATCGGGCCGTGACAACCCCACTATGGAGGCAGCGTGAACGCATTGCAAGGTATCGAAGGTCGTGTCGAGTGGTCGGAAATCGCCGCCCCGTCCTGCGGTCAGGGCGAAATCCGCATCCGCGTGGCGGCCGCCGGACTCAACCGCGCCGACCTGTTGCAGAAGGCCGGGCTCTACCCGCCGCCTCCCGGCGCCAGCCCGGCGCTGGGGCTCGAGTGTGCGGGTGTGGTCAGCGAGGTGGGCGCGGGCAGCACCTGGCAGGTCGGCGACCGGGTCTGCGCGCTGCTCGCCGGCGGCGGCATGGCCGAGGAAGTGGTGGTGGACGCGCGCCACGTACTGCCGGTCCCGGCAGGGCTGAGCCTGGCGGAGGCGGCGGGGATTCCGGAGGTCTACGCCACGGCCTGGCTGAACCTGTTCCAACTGGCGGCGTTGCAGCCCGGCGAGAAAGTGCTGCTGCACGCCGGCGCCAGCGGCGTCGGTTCGGCCGGCATCCAACTGTGCAAGGCGTTCGGCAACCCCTGCTGGGTCAGCGTCGGTTCTGCCGAACGCCTGGCCTACTGCGAATCCCTGGGCGCCGCCGGTGGCGCGCTGCGCAAGCAGAGCCTGGAATCGCTGCGCGATTTCGCCCCGTTCGACGTGATCCTCGACCCGGTCGGTGCCCGCTATGCCGGGTTGAACCTGGAGCTGCTGCGGAGCGACGGGCGCTGGGTGATCATCGGCCTGATGGGCGGCCGCGAGGCGCAACTGGACCTGGCACAACTGCTAGGCAAGCGTATCCAGTTGACCGGCTCGACCCTGCGTACCCGCGATACCGAGTTCAAGGCGCAACTGATTGCCGAGCTGGGGTTGAAGGTCTGGCCATTGTTCTCCGCCGGGAAACTCCGTGCGCAGCTGGAGCGAACCTTCCCGATCGGCGACGCCGAGGCGGCGTTCGAGGCGCTGGCGAGCAACCAGGTGCAGGGCAAGGTCGTGCTGGTGGTGGACCCATCGCTGGCCTGAGGAGCCGCTTCGGCACCGTCGAGGCGATGGAAAGCGCGATCCGCTCGCGCTTTCGCGGCGAGCCTGTCAGCGCCAGGCGTTGACCGGCCAGCCCATTTCCTTGGCGTAGGCGAGCAGGGTCGGGTCCGGATTGACCGTGTTCGGATGGCCGACCAGCTTCAGCAGCGGCAGGTCGTTGCGCGAGTCCGAATAGAACCAGGCGTCGGCCAGTTGGCGATCGTCTCCTTCCAGCAGGTCGAGCAGACGCAATACCTTGCCTTCGCGATAGGTGAGGGTGCCGAGGGTGCGGCCGGTGTAGTGTCCGTCGAGCACTTCGAGATCGATGGCGAGGACTTCGTCGACGCCGATCCGCGCCGCGATCGGCTTGACCAGGTGCACCCCGGATGCGGAGACGATCAGCACCCGGTCGTTGGCGCTGCGGTGGCGCGCCAGGCAAGCGCAGGCGTCGCTGTAGATCAGCGGCTCGATGACCTCCTCGACGTAGGCCTCCACTTCCCGCTCGACTTCCTCGACGCTGCGACCGATCAGCGGTTGCAGGGTGTAGTCCATGTACAGGTCCATGGACAGCTTGCCTTCGGCGTACTGCTCCATCAGTTCGGCGTCGCGGCGGACGAAGGATTCGTCGACCCAGCCGAGACTCGCCATGCGCTGGCTCCACAGGCTGGAGCAGTCGCCGTGGATCATGGTCTCGTCCAGGTCGAAGATCACCAGGCTCATCAAGCTACCTCTCGAATACTGTTGCGATCGATGACCAGCGTCAGCTGACTGCCGGCCGGATACAGGCGGTCTGCGCTGCGGTTGAGGACGTCGACGGTGAGTTCCACCCCGGCGGCCTCGACGCGGTAACGGATCACGTTGCCGAGCAGACTGTGCGAGCGTACCAGCGCCGGCACGCCTTCGCTCGGTTCGTTGCCCAGGCGCAGGGATTCCGGGCGGATCGCCACCTGGTGCGCGCAGGGCTGGCCGAGCAGGCGGCTGGCCTGTTCGGCGTCGAGCAGGTTGTAGTTGCCGATGAAGCCGGCGGCGAAGGCGTTTTCCGGCGCGGTGTAGAGGGTCTCCGCGTCGCCGCTCTGGACGATGCGTCCGGCGTTCATCAGGACGATGCGGTCGGACAGGGTCAGCGCTTCTTCCTGATCATGGGTGACGAACACCGTGGTCAGCCCCAGCTCCTGCTGGATGCGGCGGATCTGTTCGCGCAGGTGCTTGCGGATGCGCGCGTCGAGGGCCGACAGCGGCTCGTCGAGCAGCAGCAGGCGCGGGCGCGTCACCAGCGAGCGGGCCAGCGCCACGCGCTGGCACTGGCCGCCGGAGAGCTGGTGCGGGTAGCGTGCGGCGTACTCGCCCAGTTCCACCAGTTCGATGGCTTCGGCGACCCGCTGCTTCAGTTCCGCCGCCGGCACCTTCTGCATGCGCAGGCCGAAGGCGACGTTCTGTTGCACGGTCATGTTGGGGAACAGCGCGTAGCTCTGGAACACCATGGCGATCCCGCGCTTCTGCGGCGGCAAAGGCACCACATCCTCGCCGTCGATGAGGATGCGCCCGCTGTCGACCTCGGTCAGCCCGGCGATGCAACGCAGCAGGGTGGACTTGCCGCAGCCGCTGGGGCCGAGCAGGGTGACGAACTCGCCGCGGGCGGCAGCGAAGTCGATATCGCGGAAGATGCTGGTGGCACCGTAGCTCTTGTCGAGCTGTTCGACGCTGACGAACGACATGATCAGGCCTTGTCCTTGTTCAGTCGGTTGGCCGCCCAGGTCAGGACCAGGACGAACACGAAGTAGGAGACCACCACTGCGCTGGTGTAGTGGCCGCTGCTGTTGCGCATGTTGTTGAGGAACACCTGCAGGGTCTCGTAGCGGGTACCGACCAGCAGGTTGGCGAAGACGAATTCGCCGATGAGGAAGGAGAACGACAGCAGCAGGGCCACCATCACGCCCTTGCGCAGGTTCGGCAGCACGACCAGCAGCGCCGCCTTCCAGGTGCTGGCGCCGAGCAGGTGGGCGGCGTCCATCAGGTCGCGCAGGTTGATCGCCTGCAGGTTGTTGGTGATCGCCCGGTACATGAACGGCAGGGCGATGGTGAAGTAGCAGCCGACCAGCACCCAGGGCGTGCCGATCATTTCCAGCGGCCCGCTGGCATAGAGTTGCAGCAGGCCCACCGAGGAGACGATCGGCGGCACCGCGAAGGGCAGCAGGATGAGCACGTTCATCACGCCGTCCAGGCGCGGGAAGTGGTAGTGGATGACGAACATCAGCGGCAGGATCAGCAACACGCTGAACGCCAGGGCGCCGAAGCAGACCAGCAGCGAGCGGGCGAAGGCCAGCAGGAAGCGCTGGTCGCTCCACAGCGTCAGGTACCACTTCAGGGTCAGGCCGTCCGGCAGCAGGGTCGCCGACCACTGGGTGGCCAGCGAGTAGAGCAGGGTCGCCGCCAGCGGCAGGACCAGGATCAGGAACAGCGCGCAGACCACCAGGCGATGGTAGAGCGCGGCAGGACGTCGATCAGCGCGCGACATGGTAGCTCCTGCGCAGCAGCCATTGGTGGACCAGGGTGATCAGGGTCATCAGGCCGACCAGCACCATGGCCAGCGCGCTGGCCATGTTCGGGTCGGGGAACACGTCGCCGGCGACCAGCGCGCCGATGCGGATCGGGATCACGTTGAAGTTGCCGGTGGTCAGCGAGTACACCGTGGCGTAGGCGCCGAGGGCATTGGCCAGGAGGATGACGAAGGTGCCCAGCAGTGCCGGGGTCAGCACCGGGATGCCGATGTGTCGCCAGTACTGCCAGCCGTTGGCGCCGAGCAGCGCGGCGGACTCGCGCCAGTCCTCGCGCAGGGCGTCGAAGGCCGGGTAGAGCAGCATCACCCCGAGGGGGATCTGAAAATAGGTGTAGAGGATTATCAGGCCGGTCTTCGAGTAGAGATTGAAGTCGTCGATCCAGCCGGCCTGCTTGAGCAACAGGGTCAGCGCGCCGTTGAAGCCGAGCAGGATGATGAAGGCGAACGCCAGCGGTACCCCGGCGAAGTTGCTGGTCATGTTGGAGAAGGCCATGACGAAGTCGCGCAGGCGGCTATCGACGTGGCGCAGCGAATGGCTGCCGAGCACCGCGATGAGCAGGCCGAGCAGGCTCGACCAGCCGGCGATCTCCAGGCTATGGCGGATCGCCTGGCGGTAGAAGGGCGAGCCGAACAGCTCGAGGTAGTTGGCCAGGCTCCAGGCATCGCTGGCCTTCAGGCTGTTCAGCGCGACCCAGGCCAGCGGCGCTATCTGGAAAATCACGAAGAACGCCGCGAAGGGCAGCAGGAACAGCAGCGCCAGCCATTTGCCGGAGAGTCGTTTCATGGGGCGAGCAGCTCCCGGCAGACGGGTTTGTCGTGGGCGGCGCCGAGGATTTCGCAGAGCGTGCCGCAGAGGTCGGTCTGCAGCGGTTGCGCCAGGTCGTCGCGGCTGAAGGCGTCGCCGAAGACGAACAGCGGCACCTCGCGCTCCTCCTCGAGGATGCCGCCGTGGCTGCGGTCCTCGTTCATTCCGTGATCGGCGGTGATCGCCACCTGGTAGCCGGCCGCCAGCCACTGGTGCAGGTATTCCGACAGCAGCGCGTCGGCGCGCCGCGCGGCGTTGCGGTAGGCGGGGCTGGCGAGGCCGTGCCTGTGCCCGGCGTCGTCGATGTTCATCGAGTGGACCAGCATGAAGTTCGGTGCGTGCCGGCGGCGCAGGCTTTCCGCATCGGCGAACAGGTGCGAGTCCGGATAGTGGTCGTTCCAGTAGAAGTGTCCGCGCTGGATCGGCAGTGCGCTGTCGTCGGTGTGGCGGTCGCGGGCCGGGTCGAACGGCGCGCGGTTGTACAGTTCGCTGACCCAGTGGTAGGCCGCTGCCGCGGTACTCAGGCCGGCCGCGCGGGCATAGTGGAACAGGCTCTGTTCCTGGCTCAGGCGGACCACGTCGTTGTGCAGGATGCCGCTATCGATCGGCGGCACTCCGGTGAGGATGCATTCGTAGAGCGGTCGGGACAGCGAAGGCAACTCGCATTCCAGGCGGTACGACTGGCCGCGGCCGGCGCCGCAGAGGGCCTGGAGATGCCCCATGCAGTCGCGGGCGACGCTGTGGTTGAGGCCGTCCAGCAGGACGAGGATGACGTCGTGGCGCATTCGGGGTATCCGTCGATGCGGGGCGGCCGCCGGCGAGGGCGGCCGAGCTCCGCGTCACTGCATGTTGATGATCACCGCTTCCTGCCACTGCCGCGGCAGGCGCTTGGAGGTTTCCTCCCAGGCCTTGGCGTCCTTGATCGGCTGGGCCTTGGCGTACTGCTCGTTGGGCAGCAGTTGGGCCTTCACGTCGTCCGGCAGGGTCAGGCTCTCGGCGCGGATCGGTCGCGCGTTGCCCTTGGCCAGGTTGATCTGTCCGGCGTCGCTGAAGATGTACTCGCGGGCGAGCTTGGCGGCGTTCGGGTGCTTGGCGTACTTGTTGATGATGGTGGTGTAGCCGGAGATCACCGAGCCGTCCGAGGGGATCAGCACCTCGAAGCGCTCCGGGTCGATCTGCTGGCGGTAGCTGAGGCCGTTGAAATCCCAGACGATGCCGACTTCGACCTCGCCCTTTTCCAGGGTGGCGATCACCGGGTTGGTCAGCGACAGGCGGCCCTGCTTGGCGATCTTGCCGAAGAACTCCAGGCCCGGCTTGATGTTCTTCTCGTCGCCGCCGTTGGCGATGGCCGCGGCGAGCACCCCATTGACCGCCTGGGCGGCAGCGCTGACGTCGCCGATGGTGACCTTGTACTTGCCCTGCAGCAGGTCGGCCCAGCTGTGCGGTACGTCCTTCACCAGTTGTTTGTTGACGATGAAGGCGATGGTCCCGGTGTAGGCGAGCGCCCAATGGCCGTCCTGGTCCTTGGCCCAGGCCGGGATCTGTTCCCAGGTGCTCGGCTTGTACGGCTGGCTGACGCCCTGCTGCACGGCGATGGGGCCGAAGGCGGCGCCGACGTCGCCGATGTCGGCGCTGGCGTTGTCCTTCTCGGCCTTGAACTTGGCCAGCTCCTGGGCCGAACTCATGTCGGTATCCATGTGCTTGAGCCCATACTTGCTCTCAAGGTCCTTCCAGGTGTCCTTCCAGTTCGCCCAGCTGTCGGGCATGCCGACGCTGTTGACCTGGCCTTCCTTGCGCGCGGCCTGTTCCAGCGCCTGCAGGTCCGCTTCGGCGGCCAACGCCAGGCCGCTGCCGAGGGCGATGGCGGTTCCCAGCAATGAAGCAAGCATGCGTTTCATTCGGTGCTCCTTCGTTCGAGAGGTTCGGTCGGGCAGCCTCGGGAGTTCTCGACGCTCCTTCGGGCGGGACTGCCGCGGGTGTGGTCTAGATCAGCAAGACCCAGGCCAATCTAGAGCCGCTGGATGACGGTTTCATGTCAGCTAGCCGCGCCTGGTATCGCCGCGGCTTGCATCCGCAGAAGCGTAGACCATGCTTAAGCCCTCGATTCCATGGGCGTCGGGCGCCTCCGGGAAGACCGCTGTCTTGTGCCTGTCACGTCCCGGTCATCTGGGTTTCCTAGCATCGGACGAGCCGGAGGCGCAGGGCGGGCCGGTGGAAGTGCCCCTGGCTGGGGCTGGACTAGACCAATAAGGAAGCAGTCGATGCGTGACGAAGCGCTACCCACCGTAACGGCGATCTGCCGGGCGCTCAGCGAGCAGATCGGCCATGGTCTGCTGCCGGCGGGTGGCAAGCTGCCGGCCGAGCGCAAGCTCAGCGAGCTGTTCGCGACGACCCGGATCACCCTGCGCGAGGCGCTGATCCAGCTGGAGTCGCAGGGCCTGATCTACCGCGAGGAGCGCCGCGGCTGGTTCGTCTCCCCCGAGCGGCTGGCCTACAACCCGCTGGTCCGCAGCCACTTCCATGCGATGGTCAGCGAACAGGGCCGGGTGCCGGCGACCGAGGTTCTGTCGGCCCGGCAGATGCCTGCGAGCGCGGCGGTCTGCGAGCTGCTGGAGCTGCCGGCGCTGTCCAGCGTCTACCAGATCCGCCGGGCGCGGCGGGTGGACGGGCGGCTGGTGCTGTATGTCGAGCACTACCTGAACGCGCAGTACTTCCCCGGAATCCTCGGCCACGACCTGACCCGCTCGCTGACCGAACTCTATGCCAGCGAGTACGGCATCCACTATGGGCGGGTGCGTTTCGACATGGTGCCCACCGCACTGCATGCCGAGGCTGCGGCGCCGCTGAAGGTGGCGGTGGGCAGCCCGGCCCTGCGCATCAGCCGGATCAACCGCGACCAGCGTGGTCGGCTGATCGACTGCGACCTGGAGTTCTGGCGCCACGACGCCATCCATATTAGCGTCGAGGTGCCGCAGTAACGCCACGCGTCGACGACCTGCGGCACCTTCTGCGAGGATGAGGCTCCGGGAAAAGGAGCCCTCGCATGTTCATACTGCCGATTTCGTCCGACCTGCACCTGGAGCTGCTCGACCAGCCGCGCGCGGAGGAACTGTTCCGCCTGGTGCGTGCCAACAGCGAGCACCTGGCGCCCTGGATGCCGTGGGTGCCGCTGACGCAGAGCGCGGACGATACCCGCCGTTTCATTGGCGAAGGCCAGCGGTTGTGGGCGGAGCGCAGGAGCTGCCGCTGCGGGATCGTCGAATCCGGATGCCTGGTCGGCGTCATCGACCTGCACGATTTCACCGAGGACAGCCGCAGCGCCAGCATCGGCTACTGGCTGGCGGCGTCCGCGCAAGGGCGCGGGCTGCTCGCCAGGGCGCTGGGGAAGACGATCGAGCTGGGTTTCCTTGGCTACGACCGGCAGCGCCTGGTGATCCGCTGTTCCACCGAGAACCTGCGCAGCCAGCGCGCCGCTGAGCGCCAGGGCTTCCGGCGCGACGGAGTGATCCGGGCCAACGAGATCATCGCCGGGCGTGCCCACGACCATGCGATCTACACGCTGTTGCGCAGCGAATGGCACGCTGCGCACGCCTGAGTGGCCCCGGGCGAATGCCCGGGGCGTGAGCGCGGCTGGCGCTCAGGGCAGCTCGCTGCTGGCGTAGAAGGCGCCGAGCACCTTGACCAGGTGCGCCAGGTCATGGCTGCCGGCCAGCTCGCGAATCGAGTGCATGGCGAAGGTCGGCAGGCCTATGTCGACGGTGCGCACGCCGACCTGGCTGGCGGTGATCGGGCCGATGGTCGAGCCGCATCCCATGTCGCTGCGGGTCACGAAGCTCTGCACCGGCACTTCGCTGTCCTGGCAGAGGTGGCGGAAGAAGCCGGCGGTTTCGCTGTTGGTGGCATAGCGCTGGTTGCTGTTGATCTTGATCACCGGACCGCCGTTCAGCGCCGGGCCATGGTTGGCGTCGTGCTTGTCGGCGTAGTTCGGGTGTACGCCATGGGCGTTGTCGGCCGAGACCAGCAGCGAGCGCTGGATCGCCCGGCTGAAGGCGTCGCCTTCCGGCAGCAGGCGGCGCAGTACCTGTTCGAGGAACGGGCCGTCGGCGCCGCAATGCGAACAGGAACCGACTTCCTCGTGGTCGGTGCAGACCAGGATGCAGTTCTCGTCGCCTTCGGCGTTGAGCAGAGCTTCCAGGCCGGCGTGGCAGGACAGCAGGTTGTCCAGGCGCGCCCCGGCGATGAACTCGTCGTTGAGGCCTACCACCGCGGCGGACTGGGTGTCGTAGAACGACAGCTCGTAGTCCAGTACCACGTCGGCGGTGATGCCGTGCTCGCGCAGCAGCTGTTCGTCGAGCAGCAGGCGGAAGTCGGCGGCCTCGCCCGGCGCCAGCTGGGCGATGATCGGCGGCAGTTCGTTCTGCGCGTTGATCGGCCAACCCTCGTTGGCGGCGCGGTTGAGATGGATGGCCAGGTTGGGGATGACCGCGATGGCCTTGCGGAAGTCGACCAGGCGGCTTTCCAGCTTGCCATTGGCGCGGAAGGTGACGCGTCCGGCCAGCGACAGGTCGCGGTCGAACCAGGGGGCGAAGAGGGCGCCGCCATAGACTTCGACGCCGAGCTGGAGGAAGCCGTTGCGAGCGATCTCCGGGTTCGGCTTGACCCGCAGGCAGGGGCTGTCGGTGTGCGCGCCGACCAGGCGGAAGCCGCTTTCCAGGGGCGAGCGACGGCCCAGGCGGATGGCGATCAGCGACGAGTCGTTACGGGTCACGTAGTAGCGGCCGCCGGCTTCGGTGTGCCAGGCGTCGCGCTCGTCGAGGCGGCGGTAGCCGGCGGCTTCCAGGCGGCGGGCGAGGCTGGCGGTGGCATGGAAAGGCGTGGGCGAGGCCTTGAGGAAATCGATCAGGCCCTGGTTGAGTTCTGCGCGCATAGTGGCTCCGGACGGCAATCCATGCAGTCTATCGTATTGTCCGACGGGGTTCAGGTCGTTGGCGGCGGGGCCGGCCAGAAAAAGCGGAAGCTGGTCGTTGTATGGCAAGACGGGGTACCGGAAATCGGCGGGCGGCGTCCCGGCGGGCCGGGACGCGGCGGGGAAGGCTCAGAACGGCGCCGGCGACTCGAAGCGCAGGCGTTCGCCGCTCTGCGGATGGGTCAGGCACAGCAGGCTGGCGTGCAGGCACAGGCGTTCGTGGGCGGCGAGGGCTTCGGGGTTGGCGTAGAGGCGGTCGCCGAGCAGCGGATGGCCGATGGAGAGCATGTGCACGCGCAACTGGTGCGAACGGCCGGTGATCGGCGTCAGCTCGACCCTGCTCCAGCGTTCATGACGCTCGACCACACGCCAGAAGGTCAGGGCGTGGCGGCCGTGCTCGAAGTCCACCACGTGACGCGGCTTGGTCGGCGGGTCGTAGCGCAGCGGCAGTTCGATGCGCCCGCTGTCCAGTTCCGGCAGGCCCCAGCAAAGGGCGGTATAGGCTTTCTCGGTCTCGCGGTCGTGGAACTGGCGGGACAGCTCGCGGTGGCTGTCGGCGTCGCGGGCGAGCACCATCAGGCCGGAGGTTTCCCAGTCCAGGCGGTGGACGATGCGGGCCTCGGGATAGCCGTTTTCCTGCAGGCGGGTGACCAGGCAGTCCTTGTTGTCATCGGCGCGGCCGGGCACCGACAGCAGCAGGGTGGGCTTGTCGACCACCAGCAGGGCGTCATCCTGGTGAACGATTCGAATCTGGGACAGCGGCATAGCGAACGGGCTCATCGCCGGGAGGCGGCAGGGAGCCTGGCGGGCAGGCTCGGTGAAACGACTGCGGCGGCCAATGGCCGCCGCAGTATGGACCCTGGGCGAATCAACGATCCGGCAGGGTGATGTTGAGTTCCAGGATCGAGCAGTTGCCCTGGTTCTCCAGTTCCACCTGGATCTGCTCCTGGTCGATCGGTACGTACTTGCGGATCACTTCCAGCAGGTCTTTCTGCAACTGGGGCAGATAATCCGGCTGTGCGCGCTGGCCACGTTCGTGGGCAACGATGATCTGCAGTCGTTCTTTCGCGATGGAAGCGCTGTTCTGCGATTTCCGACTGCGAAAGAAGTCTAAAAGGCTCATTCACGTCCTCCGAACAGTCTTTGCAGGAATCCTTTCTTCTGCACATCGAGGAATCGATGCGGTATTTCCTTGCCGAGCAGGCGGTCGACCGCATCGCTGTACGCCTGGCCGGCGTCGCTCTGCTCGTCGAGGATCACCGGCACGCCCTGGTTCGACGCCTTGAGCACGGCCTGGGATTCCGGGATCACCCCGAGCAGGCGGATGGCGAGGATCTCCTCGACGTCGTCGACGCCGAGCATCTCGCCCTTGGTGACGCGCTCCGGGTTGTAGCGGGTCAGCAGCAGGTGTTCCTTGATCGGCTCCTCGCCTTTCTCGGCGCGCTGCGACTTGCTTGCCAGCAGGCCGAGCATGCGGTCGGAGTCGCGTACCGAGGAAACCTCGGGGTTGGTCACGACGATCGCTTCGTCGGCGAAGTACATGGCCAGGTGGGCGCCTTTCTCGATGCCCGCCGGGGAGTCGCAGATGATGTATTCGAAGTCCTTGCGCAGCTCGGCCATGACTTTCTCGACGCCCTCCTTGGTCAGGGCGTCCTTGTCGCGGGTCTGGCTGGCGGCCAGGACATGCAGGTTCTCGAGGCGCTTGTCCTTGATCAGGGCCTGGGTGAGGGTGGCCTCGCCGTTGACGACGTTGACGAAGTCGTACACCACGCGGCGTTCGCAGCCCATGATCAGGTCGAGGTTACGCAGGCCGACGTCGAAGTCGACGATGACGGTCTTGAAACCGCGCAAGGCCAGGCCGGTGCCGATAGCTGCGCTGGTGGTGGTTTTACCGACGCCACCCTTACCGGAAGTGACTACGAGAATTTTGGCCAAGGTGATTCACCCCAATGAAAAACGTAAGAATTCTGGTCCCTGAAAGTGGCGGCAGTATCCGTTAAAGGCGGGTGATGTTCAACACGTCACCCGACAGGCTGACGTGCACTGCCTTGCCCCACTGCGGGCTGCGTCGCAGGTCCTCCGCGACCTTGTAGTTACCGGCGATGGAGACCAGTTCGGCGGCCAGCTGCTGGCAGAAGATTCGCGCCGTGGCGTCGCCTTTCACGCCGGCCAGTGCGCGTCCGCGCATCGGGCCGTACACATGGATGTTTCCGTCGGCGAGAAGTTCCGCGCCGGGACTGACCGCGGCCAGCACGATCAGGTCGCCGCCGGCGGCGTAGATCTGCATGCCGCCGCGCACCGGGGTCTTCACCACCTTGGTCGGGCGGCTGACGGGCTCGGCGGGCTTCTCCTCCGCCTTGGCCGGCTCGGGCCTGGCTTCACCGGCGCTCGGGCTGGGCTCTTCGGCAGGCTTGCGCGGGGCGCTGTCCTTGATGTCCAGCGGTCGTTCGCGGGCGCCCGAGGGCGGCAGCACCGGCAGGTCCAGGGCCTGGGCGGCGGCGATGTCCTCCTCGCGCCCGGCGCGGATCGCCAGGGTGCGCAGGCCGTGGCGGCGACAGACCTCGAGGAGCGCCGGCAGGTCGAGGCGGCCTTCGCCTTCGGGCAGCTTGTCGAGGGCCATGACCAGGGGGGTGTCGCGGAAGAAGTTGGGCGCTTGCGCCACCTTGTCGGCGAGTTGCCGTTCGAGCCTCGCCAGGTCGTTGTGCGCCAGTTCGAGGATGGTCACCGCGAGCATGCTGCCCTTGAGCTGGAATACGGGGTCTTGATCGAGGAGGTCGGCTTGGCTCATGGGGCTTGTCGGTCGTTGAATTGCAGGGACTTATAACGAGAACGCCGGATGCCCGCAAGCGTGGCAGATAGCCGGGGCGGCATCGATCGGCAACGCGGCGTCCCGCCGGGACGGCGGGCAGGGTAGAATGGCGGGCTTTGATCGTCGTCGGAACCGTCCATGGATCGCCCCCGTTTCTCCAGCGCTTTCCTCCATCCCCGCTACTGGCCGCTCTGGTTCGGCCTGGGGCTGCTCTGGCTGGTGGTGCAGTTGCCTTATCCCGTCCTGCTGATGCTCGGCCGTGGCCTGGGGGCGCTGATGTACCGCTTGGTCGGCTCGCGCCGCGAGATTGCCGCGCGCAACCTCGAACTGTGCTTTCCGGAAAAGTCGCCCGCCGAACGCGAGCGTCTGCTGAAGGAGAACTTCGCCTCCAGCGGCATCGCCTTCTTCGAGATGGCCATGAGCTGGTGGTGGCCGAAGGCGCGCCTGGCCCGTCTTGCCCATATAGAAGGCCTGGAGCATCTGCGCGAGGCCCAGGCCAAGGGCGAGGGGGTGATCCTCATGGCCCTGCATTTCACCACCCTGGAGATCGGCGCGGCGCTGCTCGGCCAGGTGCACACCATCGACGGCATGTACCGTGAGCACGACAACCCGGTGTTCGACTACATCCAGCGCCGTGGCCGCGAGCGGCACAACCTCGATGCCACCGCCATCGAGCGCGAGGACGTGCGCTCGATGCTCAAGGTGCTGCGTGGCGGCCGCGCCATCTGGTACGCACCGGACCAGGACTACGGCGCCAAGCAGAGCCTGTTCGTGCCGCTGTTCGGCATCCCGGCGGCCACCGTCACCGCCACTACCAAGTTCGCCCGCCTGGGCCGGGCGCGGGTGTTGCCGTTCACCCAGAGCCGCCTGGCCGATGGCAGCGGTTACCGCCTGACCATCCACCCGCCGCTGGAGGACTTCCCCGGCGAGAGCGAGGAAGCCGATTGCCTGCGGATCAACCAGTGGGTCGAGCGTTGCGTGCGCCAGCAGCCCGAGCAGTACCTGTGGGCGCACCGGCGTTTCAAGACCCGCCCGCCAGGCGAAGCCAAGCTCTATCCGAAACGGCGCAAGCGCTGAGGACGGGCATTCCGGACGCGCGCGGGGTCTGGCTATACTCGCCGCAGTTCATGACGGAAGCCCCGCTGTGTCCGATCCCCTTGCCCCACGTCCGCCGCTCACCGGCCTGATCCTTTCCGGGGGCGGCGCCCGCGCGGCCTACCAGGTCGGCGTCCTGGCCGCCATCGCCGACCTGCTGCCGGACAGCGCCGGCAATCCTTTCCCGGTCATCGTCGGTACCTCCGCCGGCGCCATCAACGCCGTTGGCCTGGCTTGCGGCGCCCTGCAATTCCGCCAGGCGATCCAGCGCCTGACCGCGGTCTGGCAGGGATTCCGCACCGAACATGTCTATCGCAGCGACTGGCCGGGCGTGACCCGCCAGGCCTCGCGCTTCCTCGGCCATAGCCTGCTCGGCCTGGGGCGGCGGGTGCCGGTGGCGTTGCTGGACAACCGGCCGTTGCATGAGCTGCTGGCACGTGAGCTGGATTTTTCCGGGATTCATGCGGCGGTGCGCCAGCGCCAGTTGCGCGCGGTGGCGGTGACCGCGTTCGGCTACGAGTCGGGGCAGGCGGTGACCTTCTACCAGGGGCGCGCGACCATCGATCCCTGGGTACGCCATCGGCGCCTGGGCATTCCCACCCGCCTGGAGCTTCGGCACCTGCTGGCCAGCGCGGCGATCCCGCTGCTGTTCCCGCCGGTGCGGATCAACCGCGAGTACTTCGGCGACGGCGCGGTGCGTTCCCAGGCGCCCATCAGCCCGGCGTTGCACCTGGGCGCCACGCGGGTGCTGGTGATCGGCGTCAGCGGCAACCCGGCCACCGGTGGCGACAGTGCCATGACCGGCCTGCCGCCGTCCGACCGACCGCCGAGCCTGGCGCAGATCGGCGCCCACCTGTTGAACAGCACCTTCATCGACAGCCTGGAAGGCGACATCGAGCAGTTGCAGCGGATGAACCAGATCGGCCAGTTGGTGGCGCCGGAGGTGCGCCGCCAGGCGGGTGGGCTGGAGCCGGTGGAGGTATTGCTGGTGTCGCCGAGCCGGCCGCTGGACGAGATCGCCGCGCGGCACTACCGGGAGCTGTCGCGGGTGCTGCGGCTTTTCCTGCGCGGTCCCGGAGCGACCCGCGCCAGCGGGGCGGGGGTATTGAGCTACCTGTTGTTCGAGCGCGGCTATTGCAGCGAACTGATCGAACTGGGCTACCACGATGCGATGGGCAAGCGGGCGGAACTGGAGCGCTTCCTGCGGATCGAGCGGTAAACCTTATTCAGGACGGGACAGGCGGAAGGAAAAAACCGCCCCGAAGGGCGGCTCGCGCACGGCTCAGACGGCCAGGACACCGTCGCGATAGTCGCGTAGCGCCTGCTCGATTTCCTCGCGGCTGTTCATCACGAACGGACCGTACTGGACGATCGGCTCGCGCAACGGCTTGCCGGCGAGCACCAGTACCCGGGCGCCGGCTTCGCTGCGCAGGCTCAGTTCCCCTTCTTCGGACAGCCGAGCCAGGCGATTGGTGGCGATTTCCACCGGGCGTTCGCCTTCCACCGTCAGGCTGCCTTCGTAGACGTACAGCAGCACGCGATGGCCGTCCGGCAGGCGCGGGGCGATGCGGCCGCCGGCAGGCAGTTGCAGGTCGTAGTAGTGCGGCTCGGTGTCCGGCCTTTCCACGGCGCCGATCTGCTGCGCCTGGCCGTCGTCGAAGCGACCGGCGATCACCGTGACCTTCACGCCTCCGGCGGTTTCCAGGCGCGGCACGTCTTCCGGCTCGATATCGCGATAGCCGGCCGGAGCCAGCTTGCTCTTCGCCGGCAGGTTGACCCACAGCTGGAAGCCACGCATCGCGCCTTCCACCTGTTCCGGCATCTCGCTGTGGATGATGCCGTGGGCGGCGGTCATCCACTGTACGCCGCCGGGCTTGAGCAGGCCGCGATTGCCGAGGTGGTCTTCGTGGCGCATACGCCCTTCGAGCATGTAGGTCACGGTCTCGAAGCCGCGGTGCGGGTGCGAAGGGAAGCCGGCGACATAGTCGTCCGGGTTCTGGGTATCGAACTGGTCGAGCATCAGGAACGGATCGAAGCGTTCCGGGGACGGGCCGCCGATCACGCGGGTCAGGCGGACGCCGGCGCCATCGGAGGCGGGGTGGCCGGTATGCAGTTCGAGGACATCACGGTAGCGGGTCATGGGAACCTCCTGGTTCGTGTATGGCTCGATGATAGTCCTCTGTGATCGATATATGGATGCGAGTTTTATGTGATTCCTATCGATTTATTGAATCGTTATGAGGAAAAGAAACCGCCGCACAGGGCGACGGTTCTTCGTCTCACTCGGCGATCTGCAGCTTGCGCGCCTCGGTATAGATGTAGCGCAGTTTCTCGTACTCGAACGGCGAGTTCATCTGGCCGTAGCGGAAGCTGGTGTTGTAGCGCCTGTCCACCACGCGCAGGGCGGTGATCTCCGGGTGGTCGCCGCTGGCCTGGGGAACGTTGAGGTAGTTCACCTGGTATTCGCCGACGTAGTCCACCACCAGTCCGCCGGTGTCGCGCAGGTTGGACGGGCCGAGGATCGGCAGCATCAGGTAGGGGCCGCCGCCCACGCCGTAGAAGCCGAGGGTCTGGCCGAAATCCTCGCTGCGCTTGTGCAGGCCCATCTTGGTCGCCGGGTCCCACAGGCCGAGCACGCCGAAGGTGGTGTTGAACAGCAGCCGCGCGGTGGTTTCCATCGCCGCCTTGCCCTTCAACTGGGCGAGGTTGTTCAGCAGGTTGGGCACGTCGCCGAGGTTGTCGAAGAAATTGCTCACGCCGCTGCGGACGAAGTGCGGGGTGACGTATTCGTAGCCTCGCACCACGGGCAGGAACACCCACTCGTCGAAGCGATAGTTGAAGTGGTAGACCCGGCGGTTCCAGGATTCCCAGGGATCGTACATGTTCAGTGCGTCGAGGGTGGCGCGCTCGAATTCGCGTTGATCCAGGCCGGGATTGAACTTGAGTTGGTCCAGCGGACGGCTGAAACCGTCGCCGTCGAGCTGACGTGGCGGCAGTTCGACCGGCGCGGCGGCCTCGTCGGCCTGGGCGCTGGCGGCTGCGCTCAGCAGAAGGGCGAACATCCAGTGTGCGGTTCGGCTCATCGATCAGTTTCCTGCCTGCTGGGTGAGGGCCGCGCTGGCGACCTGGGTCTGTCCGGCGGCGGGCGTGGCGAAGAAGTCCAGCATGTCCTGCGCGTTGACCTTGTAGTTGAGGTTGCCGCAGTGACCGCCATAGGGATAGACGGTCAGGCGTTCGCCGAAGGTCCGGCGAAGGAAGCCGAGGTCGCCCGGGCCGAGGATGACGTCGTCGGCGTTGTGCATCACGGCGATCTTCGGGCTGTCGTGCAGATAGTCCTGCAGCTTGTAGAGGCTGACCTGGTTGACCAACTGGGTCAGGCTGCCGCCGTCGTAACGGGCTCGCCACATCGGGATCAGTTGCTCAGTCATGTAGCACTCGAAGTCGCACTGCAGCGCGCGCTTGAAGAAGGGCTCCAGGCTGGTGCCTTCGTTGATCGGGTAGTTCGGCGGGGTGATCAGGCCGCGACGGTTGACCAGGTCCGAGGTGAAGGCGATGTCGGCGGCGGAGAAACGGAACGAGGTGCCGATCAGCATGGCCATTTCCTCGTTGCTCAGGCGCTGCTTCGACTGCTGGAAGTCGTAGAGCATGGCGTCGTTGATGTCGACGTAGCCTTTCTGCCGGAAGTAGCGGGTCAGCTTGCTCAGCACCACCTCGTAGAAGGTGCGCGAGTCGGTGATGCCCTTGACCTGGGTTTCCACCAGTTTGTCGAGGTTGCTCACCGAGGTGTAGAGGTTCACCGGTGGATTGAGCAGCAGCACCTTCTTGAAGTTGAAGCTCTGGCGGCTTTCGTCGAGGTGGCTGACGAACGCGGCGTTCAGCGCCCCCAGGCTATAGCCGGTGAGGTAGTAGTCGGTCACCGGCAGGTCGCGCTGCTGCGCACGCACCGCCTGCATCACCCGGTACAGGTCATCGGCGTCGTCGCTGGAAAAGCCCGGCGTGGCGAAGCGCGAGGCGCTGGCCATGAAGTCCCAACTGGTCGGCGAGGACAACTGCACCACGTGGTAGCCGGCCTGGTAGAAGAGCTTCTTCAGGTATTCCGGGAAGCTGCTGGCGTAGTGGGCGCCAGTCCCGGCAATGATGAAGATCAGCGGCGCCGCATGATCCTGGCGGGCCAGGCGGTAGCGCAACTTCTTCACCGGCCAGAAGTTGTCCGGCAGGGCGAACTCGCGCTCCGGGCGCAATTTCAGGCTGTAGTCCTTCTGGTCGATCTCCTCGCTGTGCGGAAGCTCGGGACGCAGTTCCGGCGGCGTGGTGGCGATGGTCGCCTCGAACGGGTTGGTCAGTGGATAGCCGTAGCTCGCGGCGTCCACGTCCCGGGCCTGCGCCAGATTGGCACAACCGAGGGCGAGGCCGCCGAGCAGGGCAGCGAAACGGAGGAAGTGGGGCATCGGGGGAATCCCTTCGAGGGAAAAGTACTGAGTGAATATACTGCCGCTATGACAACTGCAAGCCTCAGTAGTGCAGTGGGTTATTGCAGCCAGCGTTCCAATCGGTCTTTCCCGCCTCTTGCCGTGCCTCGCGAATATCCCTTCAGGCGTGGCGGTGCAGCCAGCCGTGGGCGCTAGCCGGGCGCGGCGCGCCGTCTTTCTCGAAGCGTTTCCAGATCTTCTCGTGGAAGTAGAAACCGACCGAGTTGCACAGCGGCTCGACCGCCGCCACCAGCCCGCCGACCGCTATGCTGCCGGTCAGCGCATAGGCCACGCTGAAGGCGATGATGAAGTGCATGACGGTGAAGGTCAGGGTCTTGAGCATGGCTGCTCTCCTTTGATCGAGAATCATTCCTCTTTGGCGAAAGCCTATCCAGGCGCTCGGCCAAGCGGAAATCGGCCTGTCCAATCGAGTGCATAGAGCGCTTCGATCGCACTGTCTCGGAGCACATCCGCAGCGTGCCGCAGCGCAGTTCGAGGCATGTCGTTATCGGGTGCGATGGGTGTCGTTCTCAGAGCAGTCCGCCGTCCGGGCGCGCCGATGATGGACGGCGGCACCGCAGAGTGCCGCGACCGCCGGGGAGCGTCCCCGGCGGCATAGAACAAGGGGTACGTCTGATGCGAATGATGCGACGACTGTTGTGCTGGAGTGCGGGCCTGGCAATGTCGGCGGCGGTGGGGATGGCGGCCGCGGCGGACAAGCCGGTGATCACCATCGGTTACGTGGACGGCTGGTCGGACAGCGTGGCGACCACCCATGTGGCCGCCGAGGTGATCCGCGAGAAACTCGGCTACGAGGTGAAGCTGATGCCGGTGGCGGCGGGGATCATGTGGCAGGGCGTGGCGCGCGGCAAGCTCGATGCCATGCTCTCGGCCTGGCTGCCGGGCACCCACGGCGCCTACTACGAGAAGATGAAGGACAAGGTGGTCAACCTTGCCATCAACTACCCGGACGCACGCATCGGCCTGATCGTCCCCGAATACGTGAGCGCCAACAGCATCGCCGACCTCCAGGCGCAGAAGGACGCTTTCGGCGGCCGCGTGGTGGGCATCGATGCCGGCGCCGGGGTGATGATCAAGACCGACGAGGCGATCAAGCAATATGGCCTCGACTACAAGCTGGTGGCCAGTTCCGGCAGCGGCATGATCGCCGAGCTGACCCGTGCCGAGAACGAGAAGAAGCCGGTGGTGGTGACCGGCTGGATTCCGCACTGGATGTTCGCCAAGTGGAAGCTGAAGTTCCTCGACGATCCGAAGAAGGTCTATGGCGATACCGAGCATGTCGACACCGTCGCCAACCCGGCGCTGGAGGCCAAGGCCAAGCCGGTCTGGGAATTCCTGAAGAAGTTCGGCTGGAAGGATGGCAACGAGGTTGGCCAGGTGATGCTGGCGATCCAGGAGGGCGCCAAACCCGAGGATGCGGCGAAGCAGTGGGTGGCGGCCAACCCGGGACGGGTCAAGGACTGGGTGCAGTAGCACGGCTGGTTCGATTGGGGAACGCCGTGCCCGGGCAACCGGGCACGGCGTTTTTCCTTGCCGAAGGCTGGCTCCGGAATCTGCCGGAAGGCCCGGGAATACCGGTCTAGAGCGGCTGGCGAAACGCTACGACTAAAGTCGTCTGGAGCGCTTGCACCAGCGTCCTACAGTGGATATCGACGACATTCCGCGTCACCCCGCTGTGAGGATAAAAACAATGAACGACAGCATCTACCAGCGGATTGATACCAATCCGCGCTTCAAGGAGTTGGTGGCCAAGCGAGAGCGTTTCGCCTGGATACTTTCTTCGATCATGCTTGGCCTCTACGTGATATTCATCCTGCTGATCGCTTTCCAGCCGCAGCTGCTGGGCGCGCGTATCAGTCCCGATTCGTCCGTGACCTGGGGCATCCCGATGGGTGTCGGACTGATCCTTGCCGCGTTCATCCTGACCGGCCTGTACGTGCGTCGCGCCAACGGCGAGTTCGACAGCCTGAACCAGGAAATCCTCAAGGAGGCGCAGCAATGATCGCTCGTCTCCTTGCCGCGCTCGGCCTTGCGGCCTTCGCTCCGGCCCTCTGGGCCGACGCGCTGACCGGCGACGTGCAGCGCCAGCCGCTGAACGTCTCGGCCATCGTCATGTTCGTCGCCTTCGTCGGCGCGACCCTCTGCATCACCTACTGGGCATCCAAGCGCAACCGCTCGGCGGCCGACTACTATGCCGCAGGCGGCCGCATCACCGGCTTCCAGAATGGCCTGGCGATCGCCGGCGACTACATGTCGGCGGCATCCTTCCTGGGTATTTCGGCGCTGGTCTTCACTTCCGGCTACGACGGCCTGATCTACTCGATCGGCTTCCTGGTCGGCTGGCCGATCATCCTCTTCCTCATCGCCGAGCGCCTGCGCAACCTGGGCAAGTACACCTTCGCCGACGTCGCCTCCTACCGCCTCAAGCAGAAGCAGATCCGCACCCTGTCGGCCTGCGGCTCGCTGGTGGTGGTGGCGTTCTACCTGATCGCGCAGATGGTCGGCGCCGGCAAGCTGATCGAGCTGCTGTTCGGCCTCAACTACCATGTCGCGGTGGTCCTGGTGGGCATCCTGATGGTGCTCTACGTGCTGTTCGGCGGCATGCTGGCGACCACCTGGGTGCAGATCATCAAGGCCGTGCTGTTGCTCTCCGGCGCCTCGTTCATGGCGATCATGGTGCTCAAGCACGTCAACTTCGACGTCAGCACGCTGTTCTCCGAAGCCATCAAGGTGCATCCGAAGGGCGAGGCGATCATGAGTCCGGGCGGCCTGGTCAAGGATCCGATCTCGGCATTCTCCCTGGGCTTCGCGCTGATGTTCGGCACCGCCGGGCTGCCGCACATCCTGATGCGCTTCTTCACCGTCAGTGACGCCAAGGAAGCGCGCAAGAGCGTGTTCTACGCCACCGGTTTCATCGGCTACTTCTACATCCTGACCTTCATCATCGGTTTCGGCGCGATCCTGCTGGTCAGCACCAACCCGGACTTCAAGGACGCCACCGGCGCCCTGATCGGCGGCAACAACATGGCGGCGGTGCACCTGGCCGACGCGGTGGGCGGCAGCCTGTTCCTCGGCTTCATCTCGGCGGTGGCCTTCGCCACCATCCTCGCGGTGGTCGCCGGGCTGACCCTGGCCGGGGCCTCGGCCGTCTCCCATGACCTGTACGCCAGCGTGTTCAAGGGCGGCAAGGCCAACGAGAAGGACGAGCTGCGGGTCTCGAAGATGACCACCGTGGCCCTGGGCGTGGTCGCCATCGTGCTCGGCATCCTCTTCGAGAAGCAGAACATCGCCTTCATGGTCGGCCTGGCCTTCTCCATCGCCGCCAGCTGCAACTTCCCGGTGCTGCTGCTCTCCATGTACTGGAAGAAGCTGACCACCCGCGGCGCCATGATCGGCGGCTGGATGGGCCTGATCACCGCGGTGGGCCTGATGGTCCTCGGCCCGACCATCTGGGTGCAGATCCTCGGCCACGAGAAAGCCATCTACCCGTACGAGTACCCGGCGCTGTTCTCGATGATCGTCGCTTTCGTCGGTATCTGGTTCTTCTCCATCACCGACAAGTCGGCGGCGGCCGACGAGGAGCGGGCGCGCTTCTTCCCGCAGTTCATCCGTTCCCAGACCGGCCTGGGCGCCTCTGGCGCGGTGGCCCACTAAGCGCTACGTGAAGGCGTAGCCCGAGGCGGCGGCCGGGTTTCCGGTCCGCCGCCTTTCGTTTCAGCGTCCCGGCCACAGCGAGATGAGCCATGCCTGACAGTTTCAACTTCGCCTCGCCACCCTTCGACCAGTTGCGCCCCCATCAACGCGAGACCTTCAAGCAGGCTCTCAGCGTCGGCTACTATGCGCCGGGGGAAACTTTGCTGGAGGCCGGCTCGGCGGTCCCCGGGCTGTTCGTCCTGCTCAAGGGCGTGGTCGAGGAGCGCGGCGACGACGGGCGGGTATTCGCCCAGTACGCCGCGGACGACCTGTTCGACGTCCGCGGGCTGTTCTCCGGCAGCAGCAAGCACCGCTACCTGGCGATCGAGGAAAGCATCGTCTACGAGTTGCCGGCCAGTTGCTTCCACCAGTTGTGCGGGGAGAACCCGGGGTTCGCCCGCTTCTTCCAGGCCGACCTGGCGGCCAAGCGCCAGTTGGCCCAGCGCGACGGGCAGAACCTGGCCGAGTTCATCCTTACCCGCATCGCCCGCGAGCACTTGCTGCCGGCGCTGGAGGTGGAGGCCTCGCTGTCCCTCGGCGACGCCGCGCGCCTGCAATTGAGCCACGGCGCCGATGCCCTGCTGGTGCGGCTGGAGAGGGACGGGCCCGAGCTCGGCATCGTCACCCGCACCGACCTCATGAGCGCGCACTTCCGCGACGGGCGCAGCGAGCTGGAGGCGATCGGGCCGTTGGCCCATGGTCCGCTGGCCAGCGTCGAACTGGGCGATTTCCTGTTCGACGCGATGATCCTCATGACGCGCCAGCGTATCGAGCGGGTCGCGGTCACCGAGGACGGCCAGGTGATCGGCCTGTTGCACCTGACCCAGGTGCTCAGCCTGTTCTCCACCCATTCCCACGTCCTGGCGCTGCGCATCGCCCGCGCCGACGACCTCGGCGACCTGCGCCGCTGCGCGGAAACCCTGGACACCCTGATCGCTACGCTGGCCGGCAACGGTATTCGCCTGCGCTTCATCATGCAGCTGGTCAGCGCGCTCAACGAGCAATTGCTCGAACGGCTTTTCGAATTGTTGCTGCCGCCAACCCTGCGCGGGCGCTGCTGCCTGCTGGTGATGGGCAGCGAAGGACGCGGCGAGCAGTTGCTGAAGACCGACCAGGACAATGCCCTGGTCCTGGCCGACGATCTGCCGCAGGAACAGGCCCTGGCGATGATGCAGCGCTTCAGCGCGGCCTTGCTGGAGTTCGGCTATCCGCCCTGTCCCGGTGGAGTGATGGCCAGTCGGCCGGAATGGTGCAAGCCGCTGGCGGCCTGGCAGGCGGAGCTGCGCACGACGCTGCTGGAGGGCAAGCCGGAGCAGCTGTTGCGCCTGTCGATCCTGGCCGATGCCTGGCCGGTGGCCGGCAACCTGCAACTGTTCGAGCCGTTGCGTCGGCAACTGCGCGGTTTCGCCGACGGCGGCGAGCGCTGGCTGGCGGATATCGCGGCAGCGGCCCTGCAATTCGATACGCCGCTGACCTTCCTCGGCCAACTGAAGACCCAGGACGCCCGCCTCGATCTCAAGCGCGGCGGGATCTTCCCCATCGTCCACGGCATCCGCACCCTGGCCCTGCGCGAAGGCCTGGAAACCCGCGGGACCCTGGCACGGATCGAGGCGCTGAAGCGACACAAGGTCCTCGAGGCGCGCCTGGCGGACGACCTGAGCGAGTCTTTCGAGCTGTTCCTGCAACTGCGCCTGACCCGCCAGTTGGCCGGCCAACGCGACGGTCGCCAGCAGGGCCTGGACGTCAGCGGCATGAGCCGCCACGATCGCGACATGCTGCGCTACGGCCTGCATGTGGTGAAGAAGTTCAAGCAGAGCGTGGCCCGTCAATTCCACCTGGAGACCCGATGAACACCATGGTCAAGTTGCCCGACAGCCGCTGGCCGGGCTGGCGCCGCCGGCTGTATTGGTGGATGCACGAGGCGGTCGAGGCGGAGGAAGTGATCTCCCTCGATCTCGAGACCACCAGCCTCGACCCGCGTCGTGCCGACGTCCTCAGCATCGGCGCGGTGCTGGTGCGGCGCGGCAAACTGGTCATGGGCGAGCGCCTGGAACTCTACGTCGAGCCGCCGCCGAGCCTGGACGCGGAGTCGATCCGCATCCACAAGCTGCGCCGCGCCGACCTGGAGGGACAGTTGCAGCTGGAGCAGGCCCTGCGCCAGTTGCTGGCGTTCATCGGCGACCGGCCGCTGCTCGGCTACTACCTGTCGTTCGATGTCGCCGTGCTGAACCGGCACCTGCGCCAGCTCTTCGACCGACAGTTGCACAACCCTTCCATCGAGATTTCGTCGCTGTACCACCGGAAGGTCAGCCGGCATTTTCCCGACGCACACATCGACCTGCGCTTCGACACCCTGGCGCGGGCCCTGGATGTGCCGGTCAGCGGTCGCCATACCGCCCTCGGCGACGCCCAGGCGGTGGCGCTGATGTTCATGCGCCTGCTCAAGGGGCCGGCGCCCAAGGTCATCCACTGAGGCTGGAGGGCGCGGATTTATTGAATCTTCGTTGCTCGGCGGGGGTCGAGAACTACAAGGGCGGAATCTGCCGCCCTTTGCCCCATGAGCCGAACAGGAGCGACGCCCATGAGTCTCGGTACGATTCTTCTGATCATCCTGATCCTGCTGCTGATCGGCGGCCTGCCGGTCTTTCCTCATTCGCGCAACTGGGGCTACGGACCCTCGGGGATCGTCGGCGCATTGCTGGTGGTGCTGTTGGTCCTGTTGCTGCTGGGCATGATCTAGGGCCCGATCGGGAATGCCGTCGTGGTTGTCCGCCGTCCCGACGGGTATCGGCGGATAACGCCTCCGGCGTTATTTGCCATACGCGGAGGGTTCCCAGCTTTCGCTCCGCCGTTGCGGCGGGGTATCGGCGGATAACGCCGTTGGCGTCATGCGCTCTACGTAGGATGGTTCGAAGCCTTCGCTTGGTGAAGGGCGGTTTCATCGCGGGGTCCGCCGGGCGCTTTTTTTCCATCGACCGGCTTCACTTGCCTTGCGTCTCGCGCCAGACTGGCGCGCATGCCGATCCAGACGCTCGCCACCCTTGCCGATATCGACGCCGCCGAGTGGGACGCCTTGTTGCCTCCCGCCCAGCCATTCCTGCGTCATGCTTTCCTGTCCGCGCTGGAAGACAGCCGCAGCGTGACGCCCGCCACCGGCTGGCGCCCGGCCCATCGCGTGCTGCGCGATCCGCAAGGGCGGCTGTGCGCGGCGCTGCCGGCCTATGTGAAGGCGCACTCGTACGGCGAGTACGTGTTCGACTGGAGCTGGGCCGACGCCTGCCAGCGGGCCGGTATCCGCTACTACCCGAAGCTGCTGGTGGGGGTGCCCTTCACCCCGGTCGCCGGTGCGCGCCTGCTGGGCGAGGACGAAGGGTTGCAGGGGCTGCTCGCGTCCCTTGGCGAGGAGGTCGAGGCGAGCGGTCTGTCGAGCATCCATGTGAATTTCACCGACGCCCGGGCGGACACCTTGCTTGCCGCGCGTGACGGTTGGCTCGAACGCCTGGGCTGCCAGTACCACTGGCACAACCGCGGCTATCGGGACTTCCAGGACTTCCTCGAGGCCCTCAGTTCGCGCAAGCGCAAGCAACTGCGCAAGGAGCGCGAACAGGTCGGCGGACAGGGCATCGAGTTCGAATGGCGGGAAGGCGGCCAGTTGTCCGAGCTGGAGTGGGATTTCGTCTATCTCTGCTACGCCAACACCTACCTGGTGCGCGACCGCGATCCCTACCTGAGCCGCGAGTTCTTCGGCCTGCTGGCCGAGCGCATGCCGGAGGCGATCCGCGTGGTCTTCGCCCACCAGCGCGGCAAGCCGGTGGCGATGGCGTTCAGCCTGGTCGCTGGAGACACCCTGTACGGGCGCTACTGGGGATGCCTGGCCGAGTTCGACCGGCTGCACTTCGAGACCTGCTTCTACCAGGGCCTGGAATTCGCCATCGGCGCCGGCCTGGCGCGCTTCGACGCCGGCGCCCAGGGCGAACACAAGCTGATCCGCGGTTTCGAGCCGGTGCTGACGCGCTCCTGGCACTACCTGGCGCATCCCGGTCTGCGCGATGCCGTGGCGCAGTTCCTCGAACAGGAGCGGGCGGGAGTGCGCGCCTACGCCGAGGAGGCCCACGGCCTGTTGCCCTACCGCCAGGCCTGAAGGGGGCCGGAACGATAGGGCGTGGCGTCAGCTCAGCCGTTGCTGGTGCTGCCGCCCCATTCGAGGAAGCGGATCTTGTGCAGCTCGCCGCTATGGTCCTCGTAGACCACGGTCACCGGCACTACGCCGGTCCTGGTCGAATTGTCGGTACGGTGCAGGACATTCTTCACGTCCAGTTGCATGCCGTAGTGGTATTCCTCGACCGACAGGCCGCGGCCCGGGTCCTTGTCCACGTCCTGGGCGAAGGCCATGGGGGCGAGGCTGGTGATGACGGCGGACACGACAGAGGCAAGTTTCATTCTGTGATTCTCCGTAGCGATGGGGCGAAACCCCCGGTACCGAGCACTGGCATCCTTGGTCGTCCGTGGCCGACGCCAGGTGGACGGGGACGATGCGGCAGGCGTCGGGATCGAGCCGGGGCACGGGTTCGATAAGAACACCGTTTCGCTGGCGGAAAAAATCGAAGCGCGTGTTAGTCGAGATCGACGGCGGTGATGATTGCCGCGCAAAGGCCCGTTGCAGAGCCTTTGACAAGGTCACCCAAGCCGGGCGGCGCGAGCCGCCGCCCGGTGCCGAGGCTTCAGTCGACGCCGACGAAGCCGCCGGTCTGGTGTTGCCAGAGGCGCGCATAGAGGCCGCCATGGGCGAGCAACTCGGCATGCGTGCCGCTTTCGGCGATGTGGCCCTTGTCCAGCACCACCAGGCGGTCCATGCGCGCAATGGTCGACAGGCGGTGGGCGATGGCGATCACCGTCTTGCCCTGCATCAGGGTCTCCAGGCTTTCCTGGATCGCCGATTCGACTTCCGAGTCCAGCGCCGAGGTCGCTTCGTCGAGGATCAGGATCGGCGCGTCCTTGAGCAGCACCCGGGCGATGGCGATGCGCTGGCGCTGGCCGCCGGAGAGCTTCACTCCGCGTTCGCCGACATGGGCGTCGAAGCCGCGGCGGCCCTCGGCGTCGCTGAGCAGCGGGATGAACTCGTCGGCGCGAGCCTTGCGCACCGCTTCCATGAGTTCCGCGTCGCTGGCGCCGGGGCGGCCGTAGAGCAGGTTGTCGCGGATCGAACGGTGCAACAGCGAGGTGTCCTGGGTGACCATGCCGATCTGCGCGCGCAGGCTTTCCTGGGTCACCCCGGCGATGTCCTGGCCATCGACCAGGATGCGTCCGCTCTCCAGGTCGTACAGGCGCAGCAGCAGGTTGACCAGGGTCGACTTGCCGGCGCCGGAAGGTCCGACCAGGCCGATCTTCTCGCCGGGCCGGACCTTCAGGTCGAGACCCTGGATCACGCCGCTGCCCTTGCCGTAGTGGAAGGCGATGTGCTCGAACTCCACCTTGCCGCGCTCTACCCGCAGCGGCTGGGCGTCCTCGCGGTCGACCACCTTGCGCGGCAGGGCGATGGTCTGCATGCCATCCTGGACCTGGCCGATGTTCTCGAAGATGCCGCCGACCACCCACATGATCCAGCCGGACATGTTGTTGATGCGGATCACCAGCCCAGTGGCCAGGGCGATGGCGCCCACCGAGATCAGCTCCTGGCTCCACAGCCACAGGGCCAGGCCGGTGGTGCCGGTGATCAGCACGCCGTTCATCACCGTGATGGTCACGTCCATGGAGGTCACTACGCGCCCGGCGCGTTGCGACTTGAGGGTCTGGTCGCCGATCGCTTCGCGGGCGTAGTCCTCTTCCTGGCGGGTGTGGGCGAACAGCTTCAGCGTAGTGATGTTGGTGTAGCCGTCGACGATCCGCCCCATCAGCTTCGAGCGCGAATCCGAGGCCTCCACCGAGCGGCGCTTGACCTGGGGAACGAAGTAGGCGAGGGCGCCGACGTAGGCGAACACCCACAGCACCAGAGGGATCATCAGGCGCCAGTCGGCCTCGGCGAACAGCACCAGGGCGCTGACGGTATAGATCAGCACGTGCCAGAGGGCGTCCACCACCTGCACCGCCGAATCGCGCAACGAGTTGCCGGTCTGCATGATGCGCTGGGCGATGCGTCCGGCGAAATCGTTCTGGAAGAAGCCGAGGCTCTGCTTGAGCACGTAGCGGTGGTTCTGCCAGCGGATCAGGTTGGTCATGCTCGGGTTGATGCTCTGGTGCACCAGCATGTCGTGCAGGGCGTTGAACAGCGGGCGCAGGACCAGCGCCACCACCGCCATCCAGATCAGTTCGTTGGCGTGCACGCGGAAGAACTCCGCGCTGGGCGTGCTCTGGGCGAGATCGACGATGCGACCGAGATAGCTGAACAGCGCCACCTCGATCAGCGCGACGATCAGGCCGACCACCAGCAGGGCCAGGAACACCGGCCAGACCTGGCGCAGGAAGTAGACATAGAAACGCAGCACTTCGCTGGGCGGCATGCGTTCGGAAGCGCTGCGGAACGGGTCGATCAGACGTTCGAAACGACGATAAAGCATGATGGCTCTCTTCTGGAGCGGGCCCGTCCTGGGCCCGCCGGATCAAGCCCCTGCGGCTGGACTCAGAGGCGTTTGGCGGACAGGATCACCACGTCGTCGCTCGGCACGTCGGCGAAGCCGTTGCGGCGGGTGGTGGGAACCTTGGCTATCTGGTCGACCACGCCCATGCCACGCACCACCTTGCCGAACACCGCATAGCCGAAGTCGCGGGCACCATGGTTGAGGAAGTCGTTGTCGGTCAGGTTGATGAAGAACTGGCTGGTGGCCGAATCGACCACGCCGGTGCGGGCCATGGCGAGGGTGCCGCGCTCGTTGAGCAGGCCGTTGTCGGCCTCGTTCTTGATCGGTGCGCGGGTCTTCTTCTCCTGCATGCCGGCGCTGAAGCCGCCGGTCTGCACCATGAAGCCCGGGATCACGCGGTGGAACAGGGTGCCGTCGTAGTAGCCGCTGTCGACGTACTCGAGGAAGTTCTTCACGCTGATCGGCGCCTTGGTCGGATCGAGTTCTACCTCGATCTCGCCGAGGCTGGTGGCGATCAGGACGTGCGGCTTGGCGGCAGGCGTGGCGGCCAGCAGGGAACCGGCGAAGAGCAGGGTGCAGGTGGCGATCAGGAGACGTTTGAGCATGGTTGTTCCTTGGTTTTATCGATATCGGCGAGGAAGCCGAGCAGGGTGGTGTTGAAAATCTCGGGTTGGTCCATCGGCGTGGCGTGGCGGGAGTCCTCCACCACCACCAGGCGGGCGTCGGCGATCCGCTCGCAATAGGCCTGCTTCAGCGATACCGGCGTGTAGTCGCGATCCGCGCTGATCACCAGGGTCGGACAGGCGATCTCGGCCAATCGTTCCTGCACGCCCCAGCCGATGATCGCGTCGAGGCTGGCCAGGTAGGCGCGCTTGTCGTTCTCCGCCCAGCGCGCCTCGATCTTTTCTCGCAGCCCGGCCTGTTCCGCCTTGGGAAACAACAGCCGGCCGAGGGCGCGGCCGATGGTCCGCAGGCTGAGCAGGCGCGAGAGGAGCCTGCGCTTGGCCACTTCCAGGTGTTCGCGGGGCTTGCGCGGGATGACTTCCGGAGTGCTGTTGACGATAGTCAGGCTGCGCAGCAGGTCGGGGCGGTCGCAGGCCAACTGGAAGCCGATCATCCCGCCCATGCTGATGCCGACCAGGTGCACCGGGCCGCAGCCGAGCCGGTCGAGCAGCGCCGCGCAGTCATCGGCGAAGCCGGCCATGCTGTAGCCGCCGCGCGGCTTGCCGGAGCGGCCGTGGCCACGCAGGTCCGGGACCAGCAGGCGGTAGCGGCCCAGCAGGGCCGGCAACTGGTATTCCCAGTCGCGGGCGCTCGAACCGAGACCGTGCAGCAGCAGGACCGGCGCGCGCTCGGCGGGTCCGGGGTGGTCGTCGTAGACGAGGGTGCAGTCGCGGTGCTGGAAGTCAGGCATCTGCGTTCACTCGGCGGCCGGTTCGGGCGCCGCGAAGGGCGCGTTGAGCGGTACGTTGGCGAACGACTTGAGCATTTCCATGAGGATCTGGCTGGCCGGGCCGAGCGGCTTTTCCTTGTTGGTGTAGAGGTAGAAGCGGCTCTGCCGCACGCCGCCCTGGCTCAGCGGCAGCGGCTTGAGTTGGCCGCTCTGCAGTTCGCGCTCGATGATGTGTCGCGGCAGCCAGGCGAAGCCCAGGCCGTTGCCGACGAAGGTCGCCGCGGTAGCCAGGCTGCCCACCGTCCAGCGCTGTTCGGCGCCGAGCCAGCCGTGGTCGCGCGGCTGTAGCCGGCCGCTGTCGCGGATCACCACCTGCATCTGGGTTTCCAGGTCCTGGTGGGTCAGCTCGCGTTGCAGGCGGTGCAGCGGATGGTCGGGGTGGGCCACGGCGACGAACTCGACCACGCTGAGGTCGGCGCCGAGGTGGCCGGGAATGATCAGGCCGCTGATCGCCAGGTCGGCGGCGCCCTGGATCAGCGCTTCCTCGACGCCGGAGAGCACTTCCTCGCGCAGCAGCACGCGACAGCCGCGGCTCTGCGGCATGAAGGCGGACAGCGAGCGGACGATCCGCGCGGTGGGGTAGGCGGCGTCCACCACCAGACGCACCTCGGGCTCCCAGCCCTGTTCCATGTGGTGGGCCAGTTCCTCCAGTTGCCCGGCCTGCTTGACCAGTTGCCGCGAGCGGCGCAGCAGCACTTCGCCGGCCTCGGTCAGCACCGCCTTGCGTCCGTCGATGCGCAGCAGCGGCACGCCGAGCTGTTCCTGCATGCGCGCCACGGTATAGCTGATCGACGATTGCGAGCGGTGCAGGGCTTCCGCGGCCTGGGCGAAGCCGCCGTGGTCGACCACCGCCTGCAGGGTCCGCCATTGGTCCAGGGTTACGCGTGGCGCTTTCATTTCCGCCTCCTCGAATGCAGGGATGCCTCGCCGGCGTTTCCGCGGCCGGCAGGCGATGACGAGTGCGCCGGAGGGGCGACTTCGCTTATCGTGTCGTCGGCGTCCTGTACGGGATGGCTGTCCATTCTCTTGACGTACGGGATGTCGTGGTTTTCAGGGTGTTGCCATTTTTCCATCTGTCGCTACCGGGAGTCCGGCCATGAAAAGGCTTTGCTGTTTCGCACTATCGCTGCTGCCCCTGTCCGCTTTCGCCTATCCGATCGAGGTCGACCCGCAACTCAACGGCACCGAGGTCTCCTACAGCACCCAGGACATCGGGCGCGACATGGGCGCGATCCTTCTCACCAACCTGGGTGGCCAGGCGGCAGAGTGCACGGCGGTGTTCCGCAACGGCCCGGAGACCCCGAAAGTGCGCAAGGGCGTGATCCAGCCCGGGCAGAACAGCAACTTCACCGCGCAGTTCGGCCGCGACATCATCAAGTTGCGAATCAAGCTGACCTGCAAGATCGCGAAATAGAGCGTTCTCTCACCGAAAGACTAGGTGTTGCCTGTTTATAAATCAATATGGTCGATATTTAACAGCGGTTTTTTCAACTTTTTAATCGATTAATCATTCTCTACCCTCACCTCCATCGTTGTATCGCAGTGGGTGGAGGTCGAGTCATGTCCCGTGTCCTGGTTATCGAGAGCAGTGCCCGCCAACGGGGCTCGGTTTCCCGCCTGCTGACGGCGGAATTCATCTCCCACTGGAAAGCCGCGCATCCCGCTGATCGCTTCCAGGTCCGCGACCTGGCGCGCGAGCCGCTGCCGCACCTCGATGAATTATTGCTGGGAGCCTGGACCACTCCCTGCGATGGCCATAGCGCTGCGGAAAGGCGCGCCCTCGAGCGTTCCAATCGCCTGACCGAGGAGTTGCGGATAGCGGACGTGCTGGTGCTGGCGGCGCCGATGTACAACTTCGCCATTCCCAGCAGCCTGAAGAGCTGGTTCGACCATGTGCTGCGCGCCGGCCTGACCTTCCGTTACGCCGAGCAGGGGCCGGAAGGCCTGCTACAGGGCAAGCGCGCCTTCGTTCTCACCGCCCGCGGCGGAATCTACGCCGGCGGCGGTCTCGACCACCAGGAACCCTATCTGCGCCAGGTGCTGGGCTTCGTCGGCATCCACGACGTCACCTTCATCCACGCGGAGGGCATGAACATGGGCCCGGAGTTCCGTGAGAAAGGCCTGGCGCGAGCCCGCGAGCGGATGCTGCAGGCGCTGGAAACGAACACTTCCCTTTGCGTCCCTCTGCCAACGCTCCGGTGATTGGACGCAGCACCCGGTCGAACCCCTTCCCCCCGCGTGTTCGACCGGGTTTTTTTATTTCGCGATGGTTCCAGGCCCCGGGTTCCGGAGCGCAGACAGTCTGGCAGGGGCTTTCGCGCTGGCGTTGTCGCATCGACACGGGTGAACGGCGCCAGGGGGCAGCGGGGCCTGCTGCAAGGAGGACGGTGGACCCTGCCCGCAGAATGCTGTTGGCGGGCCGTGCATTGCGCCACCCGCCTCGCCGGTCCGGATGTTCAGTCGGTGCGTGCGCCCAGCAGATGTTCGATCCGTTCGATCACGCTTGCCGCTGTGGTGGCGCCTGAACTGAGTTGCTTCAGATCACCAGCCAGGTCAAGCAGAAGGGTGGGGAATGCGCGTACGCCCCACTCTCCGCACTGGGCGAATTGCCGATAGACGGCTTGCCGTGCAGCGGCAGTGGCGAAATGCACGCGGAAGTCTTCGAACGATAGCGAAGCGTCTTCGCAAATGGATCTATAAAAGTCCACGTTCTTGGGGTCCTCGCCTTCGACATAGAACTTGCACTGCACGGCAGAGAAAAATGCCAGGGTCGCGGAGGCGACAGGCCGCTTCTGGTCGAGCATTTGCTCGGCGACCACAACGGCTCGGCAGGCAGGCTCCGTGTCATAGTCGAAATGCTTTGCCGACAGCAGGGAAAAACCGAATGGTTGACCGGTGACCTTGGCGATATGGGTCCATTCCCGGCGTAGAAACTCCCGGAACTCCGGTCCCCATGCGTCGCCCCCGCCCGCGCGCAGGCCGCCCATGGTGAGGGTGAAGCCGATACCCTTCTGTTCGCAGTACCGTGCGAGTTCTTCGAGCGTGGAGGAAATACCCCAGCACCAGGAGCACATGGGGTCGCCGATGTACCTGAGCGTGACTTCGCCGCCAGGGGCCTGCTTCGCCCCCTGGGGGAGGATGGGAGCAGCGTCGGGAATCCGGCAACTGCCGGTGGCCGGATCGCAGTTCATGAGTGTCATGGTTGGAGTCCACAGGTTGAGGCTGTATGGAGGTCTGCCGCGGCTATCGCGACGCCAGCGCAGTGCCGGCCAGCCAATAGGTCGTCACGGGGCCCAGAACAGTTCGGCATAAGCCTTCTCGTCGAGCAGCGCATCCAGTTGCCCCAGGTTGCTGAGTTTGACCCTGAAGAACCAGCCGGCGCCCAACGGGTCGGTGTTGGCAAGCGTCGGGGTGTCGCGCAAGGCCGCGTTGACGGCGATGATTTCGCCGGAGACGGGGGTGTACAGGTTCGTCACCGCTTTGTCCGACTCGATCTCGGCCGCGGCGGCTCCCTGCGCCAACGTCTCGCCGACGTTGGGCAGGATCACCGAAATCAGGTTGCCCAGGCCGTCCAGTGCCCGTGGGGTGACGCCGACGACAACGCTGTCGATAGCGTGGCCATCGAGGGTGTCGGCGAGGCGAACCCAGTAATGGTCTTTGGAAAATTGCATGGACACGGTCGTCTCCCGTTCAACCTGGAAAAACAGAGGTTATGCTGGTGCCCCCAGGCGTTTCTGGTCGGCGCCAGCGACTTTCGAGGCCCAAGGCGTCGCGGCCCGGCCCTAGGCCGTCAGGGCGGCGACCTTGTCTTGTGCGTATTCCCGCAGTGTCCGCGGTCTCTTGCCGGTGAGCTTCATGACATCGTCGGTCACTACGCTCATCCAGCCTTGGCGCACCGGGTGGAAGATCGAGGCCATGTGCGCCGCATTGGCGGCGGGCACACCGTTGTTCTCCAGCATGTCGATGAACGCCTTGTCCGATGTCGCGGCGTATCGCACGGGCTTGCCGGTCACTTCGGACAGGATCGCCGCTGCATCGGCATAACTGAGCGCTTCGGGACCGGTGAGGTTGAATGCTTTGCCGTCGAAAGCGGTTGAGGTGAGCGCGGCGATGGCGCTGGCCGCAATATCGCGCACATCGATGAAACTGTCCTGCTATCGCCGGCTGGCAAGGCGATCTGACCCTGGTCGAGGCTGGCTTTCCAGAAGTGATGGAAATTGTCGGAGAACCAGTTCGGCCGCAAGATCACATGGGGCGTGCCGGATTTCTCCAGCAGGATTTCCATTTGGCGCATGGGGTTGGCGTCATTCGCATCCACGCCAAAGGCGCTCTGGAAGACTATTTTCACCTTGCGGCTTGCGGCGGCTTCGACGAACGGCAGGAGCAGATCGCGTACGTTCAGGTAGCCGGCGGGCAGGAGCATGTAAGTGCGATCCACACCCTCCAGGGCGGTGGCGATGGTTTCCGGTTTGCCGAAATCGAAGGGCGTACTCTCGACTCCATCCATTTTCCGATTTGCGCGGGAAGCGGCCTTGACGGCCTCTCCCTTGGCCAGCAGGCCTTCGACTAACGGCTTGCCGACTGTTCCCGTCGCACCTAGAACAAGAATTTTCTTCGACATATCGATCTCCAGGATGTCCGCCTCGAGCAGCGGGACGCGTTCAGGAAAGTCCAGGGGGCTGACGTCGGCTGCGAAACCCAGCCACGGGTCTCGTCTGTGCTAGCGCTGGCGTCAGTCCGCGTAGAACCGGTACCTAGCGAGGGCTCAGCACTGGTCGGGGTGTTCCTCCAGTCCTTCGGCCTGTAGCGCGGCCCTGACTGCCGGACGGGCTGCAATCCTGGCCATGAAATCCATCAATGCTGGGAATGGGGCCAGCGAAATGCCGAATTGGGGGCACCAGCGCGTAAGGGCGAAGAGATGTGCGTCCGCGACGGTGAACTCGTCACCCAGGATGTATGGGCGGCCGTCCGCGAGGAGGTTGTTCAGGTAGGCCACTTTGGCTATCACTGGGCGCTGCGCGGCCGTGGGGTCGTCCGAAGGGGACAGGTAGAACAGCGGGGTGAAGGACTTGTGGTAATCCGAAGAGAGGTAATTCAGTATCTCGTGCAAACGGCTGCGTTCCAGCGTTCCGTTGGCTGGCACCAACGTTGGGGCGTAGCGATCCGCGAGGTATTGGCTGATGGCGGCGCCTTCGGTCAGCAAGCCGCCTTCGAACTCGAGGGCGGGCGCCGTGCCCTTCGGGTTGATCTGGAAGTAATCGCCGCCCGAGGCGGTCTTGTGCTGCCACAGGTCGACCTTGGCCAGTTCGTGAGGCACGTTGGCCTCGCGAAGCACGATGTGGATGGCCAGTGAGCAAGAGCCGGGGGAGTAGTACAGTTTCATGATCGATATCCTTCGAGGTAGTTGCAGGTTCAAGCGACGCGCGCAGGGTGCGCCGGTGATTCATCGGCGCCTGGCTCAGGCGTGCAGCTGTTGTCCGATCCTGGCGACGCGAGCGGCGTAGAGCTTCACGGTCTCGAGATCGCCGCTGGGAATGGCCTGGGCATCCGCGTCGGACGGCGACTGCACCAGCGCGCCGACCGAGGCGCCGAGGTTGTTGATATCCGCGCGGCTCGAGGCCGAGGTGTTGGCGGGAGCCAGGCCCAGGCTGACCCAGATGCCGCCGTGCTGGGACGCCAGCGTGTGCATGAGGATCAGGGAAACCTGCTTGTCGCCGTTCAGGCTTGCGCTGTTGGTGAAGCCGCCGAAGACCTTGTCCTGCCACTGCCGAACAAACCACTTCCTGGAAGTGGCGTCCGCGAACTTCTTGAATTGCCAAGGCACCGAGCCCATGTACGTGGGCGCGCCGAAGAGGATGGATTGCGCCTGGTCGAGCAGGTCCCAGGCTGCCTCGGGAATGTTGCCCTCGCTATCGATCTCGATCAGCGAAGCCTGTGCGCCTTCCTCCGCCGCTTGTGCTACGCGCTTGGTATGGCCATATCCGGAGAAATAAACAACGACTGCTTTTGACATGATGGTTCCCTGGTGGGTGGACGGAAGGAACCATAATTGGGATTGAGAATAAGAAAAATATTATCCAAAGTTACTATTGGTTCAATAATCGCGAACAATCTATGGACAAACTCACCGCCATGGCCACCTTCGTGAAGGTGGTGGACGCCGGCAGCTTCACACGCGCGGCCGATGCCCTGGGCCTGCCGAAAGCTCGCGTTTCGCAGCGCGTCAGCGATCTTGAAAAGCATCTAGGCGTGCGCTTGCTCAATCGTACGACACGTGCCCTGAGCCTTACGCACGATGGCAGCGCGTACTTCGACAAATGCCAGGTCCTGCTGCAGCAGATAGACGAACTGGAGGCCACGCTCAGGGGCGGGACGGCGACGCCCATCGGCCGGCTCAGAGTGGACTCCCTGATCACCATCGCCCGATGGGTGATCGCTCCAAGGCTGCACGACTTCCAGGCGCGCTACCCGAGGATCCAGCTGCGGCTGAGTAGTTCGGACCGGATCAGCAATCTGCTGGAGGACGGCATCGATTGCACGATCCGGGGAGGTGCGCTCAAGGATTCCAGCATGATCGCCAGGCATCTTTGCGACATCCAGATGGGCTTGTATGCCTCGCCCGAGTACCTGGCCTCCATAGGCGGTGTAGACAGTCCGGACGATCTATCGCAGTTCAGGCGGTTGAGCTGGTTCAGCGGCAGGGAGCGCAACCCGTTCATGTGGGAGCTGGAGTCCGGCCCGGAGCGTTTCGTGGTGCAGTCCGGCGATGGAATGCAGTTCGACGAACCCGACGTGGCTATTTCGGCCTGCGTGGCGGGCAGCGGCATCTGCCCTGGCGCCCCATTCGCGGTGGCTGGATTCGTACGCGCAGGGAAACTTGTTCCGGTACTGCCGCAATGGCACTTTTCTGCGGCGCCGGTGCATGTCATCTACCCGGGCTCCAGGCACCTGTCGGTTCGTGTGCGCTGCTTTGTGAACTGGGTCATGGAGCTGTTCGCGGAGAACCCCGAGATACAGCTCACGCCCATCGCGCTGGCGCTCGAGTCCGGCCTCGCGCAACGAACCTGAGGCCCGCCGCCGCCATTCCGGGGCAGCTCGTACCTTCCGCGATCCGGTGTGCGTGACCCGGATGCAAGGCTCGGCGGGTTCAGCCCCGGTTAGCGGACAAGCCGTTGTCCGGGACCGGCCGGTTCCTGGCGCCGAGTCGCGCCGACAGCACGATGGCGAGGACGATCAGGGCGCCGCCGAGGAACATCCGCGGCCCCGGTGTCTCATGGAACAACAGCCAGGCGAAGGCGATCCCGTAGACCGGCTCCAGGGCGAATACCAGCGCCGCGGTGCGGGCCTTGACCACCGCCAGGCTGGCCACGAACAGGCTGTGCGCCAGGCCGGTGCAGAACACGCCCAGCAGGGCCAGCCAGAGCCAGTCGAGAGCGGGTAGCGCCGGTAGTTCGCCGACCGCGAACGGCAGCAGGCACAGGGCGACTACCAGGTTCTGCCAGAGCGCCGCCTGCACCGGGCCGACCTGCCCGCTGTTGCTGCGGTTGGCCAGCGACAGCAGGGCGAACAGCAGGCCGGAAAGGATCGCCCAGAGCAGGCCGAGGGTGGCGCCGCTGGCGAGGTCGAAGTTCGGCGTGACCAGCACCAGGCCAAGGCTGACCAGGACTACCAGCAGTCCTTCCGCGAGATGAATGCGCTCGCGGAAGAGCAGCCCTTCGAGGATTACCGTGAAGGCCGGGAAGCTGGCGAAGCCGAGGGTGGCGATGGCCACGCCGGCGGTCTTCACGGCGATGAAGAAACTCACCCAGTGGCCGGCCAGGAGCAGGCCGCAGAGCGCCAGGCGCAGCCATTGCGCGGATCCCAGGGCGCGCCAGGCCTGGCCCGCGAGGCGGGCGAAGAGGCCGAGGGCGAGCACCGCGAACAGCGCGCGACCGAACACGATCACCCCGGGGGAGGCGCTGGCCAGCTTGCCGAACACCCCGGTCAGGCCGAAGAGGAGGGCGCCGCCGTGCAGGGCGGCGAGGGCGGAACGTCGATTCATGGGGATCCTTCAGGCCAGGCGCGCACCGTTGGGCAGGGGCTTGTCGAAGCCGGCCAGGACCACCTTGTCCTCGCTATCGTAGACCCCGGTGACCAGGACCTCCGAGCGCACCCCGGCGATCTGCTTCGGAGCGAAGTTGCAGACGCAGAGGACCTGACGGCCGACCAGTTCCTCGGCCTGGTAGTGCGCGGTCAGTTGCGCACTGGAGGTGCGCAGGCCGAGCGGGCCGAGGTCGACCTCGAGGATGTAGGCGGGTTTGCGTGCCTTGGGGTTGGGCGCGGCGCCGAGGATGGTGCCGACGCGCAGTTCGACGCGTTCGAAATCCTGCCATTCGATGATGTCCATGCTGACTCCTGGTCTGTCGATGGGCAGAGAGTAAGGAGTCGCGACGGATTTGTCTGTCGTGCGGCTAGCCGGTTTTGTCGCGGGACTCGCGACGCAATTGCCGCGGGGTGACGCCGAACTCGCGGACCAGCGCCGCGGTGAAGGCACTCTGCGAGGCGTAGCCGACCCGGGCGGCGATCTCGCCCACCGCCAGGCTGCTCTCCAGCAACAGTTCGTGGGCCTGGTGCAGGCGTCGGCTGCGCGCGTAGTCCATGGGCGTCTGCCCGGTCTCGGCGAGGAACAGGCTGTGGAAGCGCGCCACCGAAAGACCGGCCAGCCGTGCCAGGTCGGCGACCTGCAACGGATGGGCGGCATGGCGGTCGAGGTAGGCGTCCAGGCTGGCCAGCGGCAGGCGTGGCTGCTGGCGTGGCGGCTGGCGCTCGCTGGCCAGGCTGGCGAGGAGCAGGCCGGCGCCCTGGTGGGCGATCACCGGGTCGTTGATCGGGCCGCTGGCCAGCCAGTTCACCAGTTGGCCCTGGGCGGGCGTCAGCGACAGCGCCTGCGGTCGCTCGAACAGCCGCCGACCGGCTTCGGCGTGTTCGCCCAGGCCCAGCAGCAGGCTGCCGTCGCAGGGCAGGTCGAGGACCAGGCAGCGGCTGCCGGCGGGACTCGAGCAGGCATGCCGGGCTTGCGCCGGCACCACCGCGAAGGTCTGCCGCAACACGCGGCTGCCGCGCCCCTCGACCTCGAACTCGAGGCAGCCGCTGAGGCCCAGGACCAATTGGGCATGGTCATGGCTGTGGACGATCTGGTCGTGGCTGTAGTGGCGCAGGGAAAGGATCGAACCCATGGCGAAGCTCCCGGAGGCAGGCGCCCAGTCTACCCGCTGGCGCCGGCGACAGACAGTCGCGCCCTGTCACGCAACGGTCGCCGGCCTGTCACAGTCGTTTCACCGGCGCCGTCCAAGATCGGAAAAACACCGTCGGAGACCCGCCGATGAGCACCGCGCAACGCTTCACCTCGAACCGCAAGCAGCGGGTTCGGACCCTGTGGATCTCGGATGTCCACCTGGGGACGCGGGATTGCCAGGCCGAACACCTGGCGGCGTTCCTCAAGCGCTACCACGCCGATCGCATCTACCTGGTGGGCGACATCATCGACGGCTGGAAGCTGCGCGGCGGCATCTACTGGCCGCAGGCGCACACCAACGTGATCCGCCGCCTGCTCACCCTGAGCAAGCGCGGCACCGAGGTGATCTACGTCACCGGCAACCATGACGAATTCCTGCGCCGCTATTCGAGCCTGATCCTCGGCAACATCCGCCTGGTCGACGAGGCGGTGCACAGTACCGCCGACGGCCGCAAGCTGCTGGTGATACACGGCGACCAGTTCGACGTGATCACCCGCTACCACCGCTGGCTGGCGTTCCTCGGCGACTCCGCCTACGAGTTCACCCTGCTCCTCAACCGTTGGCTGAACCACTGGCGGCGGCGCTGGGGCTACGGCTACTGGTCGCTGTCGGCGTACCTCAAGCACAAGGTCAAGACCGCGGTGAACTTCATCAGCGACTTCGAGGAAGCCATCGCCCACGAGTGTCACAAGCGCGGGCTCGACGGGGTGGTCTGCGGGCACATCCACCATGCCGAGATCCGCCGCATCGAGGGCGTCGACTACCTCAACTGCGGCGACTGGGTAGAATCCTGCACGGCGCTGATCGAACATTGGGACGGCAGCATCCAGCTCTACCGCCTGGCCGAGGAGCAGGCGCGGCTGGCGGCGCAGGCCGCGGCGGTCGAGCCGGCGGCATGAGGCTATTGATCGTCAGCGACGCCTGGTTACCGCAAGTCAACGGAGTCGTCACCAGCCTGCTGGCCCTGCAGCGCGAGCTGGAACTGCTGGGCCACCAGGTACGGGTGCTGTCGCCCGCCGACTTCCGCTGCCTGCCCTGTCCCAGCTATCCGGAAATCCCCCTAGCCTGGAATCTCTGGCGCCTCGGCGGGCTGATCGAGGCCTTCGCCCCGGATGCCGTGCACCTGGCCACCGAGGGACCGCTCGGCTGGGCCGCGCGGCGCTGGCTGGGCAAGCGCGGCCTGGACTTCACCTCGGCGATCCATACGCGTTTTCCCGAATACCTGCGTGACCGCTGTCCGTGGCTGCCGCTGTCCTGGGGCTATGCCTTCCTGCGCGCCTTCCATCGGCCGAGCCGGGCGGTGCTGGTGAGCACCCCGCGCCTGCGCGACGAGTTCTGCGCCTGGCGCTTCCAGCACCTGCGGCTGTGGCGCAAGGGCGTCGATACCGAACTGTTCCATCCCGCCGAGACACCCGCGGCGGAAGAGCGGCCGCCGGTGTTCCTGTATGTCGGGCGGCTGGCGACGGAAAAGAACCTGGAGGCGTTCCTCGATCTCGAACTGCCGGGCGAAAAATGGCTGGTGGGCGACGGCCCGCAGCGGGCGGCGCTGGAGCAGCGCTATCCACAGGCGCGTTTTCTCGGCTACCGCCATGGCCGCGCACTGGCCGACGCCTACCGGGCGGCCTCGGTGCTGGTGTTTCCCTCGCTGACCGATACCTATGGCCTGGTGATGCTCGAAGCACTGGCCTGCGGCGTGCCGGTGGCGGCCTTCGCCGTGCCGGGGCCGCTGGATGTATTGCAGCAGGGCGTGACCGGGGTCATGCACGAGGATCTTGGCGAAGCCTGCCGCCAGGCGCTGGCGCTGGATCGCCAGGCCTGCGGGCGCTGGGCGCGGGAGCAGTCCTGGCGGGTTTCGGCGGAGGAGTTCCTGGCGCTGCAGGCGAGCGGTCCGCGGACTGCGCCGGAATGGCGCGACGAACTGCCGGCGGCGCTCGACGAACTCAGAGGATGACCTTGTCGCGTAGGCGCTCGGCGGCCTGTTGCAGGGCCTGGATGACCCGTTCCTTGTCGTAGTTCTGGATGTTGTTGGTGTCCAGGTACATGGAGAAGCCGGGCAATTCGTGCTCGACGTAGCTGGGCGCGGCGCCGAGGTCGCGGCGCGAGTCCACCACCTGGTAGATCTGCACCGGGCGGCTGAAGCCCTTGACCGCGATCTGGCCCTTGTCGCGGCACATGATCACGTCCTTGATCAGCGAGTAGGTCTCGTGGGAAATGAGGATTTCGCCGGCTTCCGAGGCGCTTTCCAGGCGGCTGGCGAGGTTCACCTCGCGGCCGATGATGGTGTAGTCCATGCGCGTGTCGGCGCCGAAGTTACCCACCGTGCAATAGCCGGTGTTGATGCCCATGCGGATTTCCAGCGGCTTGGTGATGCCCTGGGCCCGCCACTGCTGGCGCAGCACCTTCATGTGCTTGCGCATGGCGATGCCCATCGATACCGCAGCCACCGCGTCCTTCTTCGCGCCCTGGGTGCTGGGGTCGCCGAAGAACACCATGACGCAGTCGCCGACGAACTTGTCGATGGTACCGCCGTACTTGAGGGCGATCTTCGACATTTCGTTGAGGTAGTTGTTGAGCAGGTCGGTCAGGGCCTCGGCTTCCAGCTCCTCGGATAGCTCGGTGAAGCCGCGGATGTCGGAGAAGAACACGGTGAGCTTCTTGCGCTGGGTTTCCAGGCGCACGCTCTTCTTGCCGCTGAAGATCATTTCCCAGACCTGCGGCGACAGGTACTTGGCCAGGTTGCGCGCGAGCCGCGCGGCCTTTTCCTGCTCGCGGGCGATCTCCTGGCGCACCTGGGCCAGGCGCAGGCCCTGCTGGTGGCCGAAGAAGGCGGTGATGCAGATGTACAGTCCGCAGAACAGGATGCTGACCGCGGCCACCTCGACCGGGGTATTGCCCAGCAGCGGCGGGGCGACGAGCACGGCGACCAGCAGGGCGCTGCTGGCCGATACCAGCAAGGCCATGCCGAGCAGGCGCAGGCCGCCGATGACCAGCGCGGTGAAGCTCAGCACCAGCAGGAACATCAGGCTGGGCACCACGGAGAAGCCGAGCAGCGCCATGCCCAGGCCACAGTGCACGGCGTCGACCGCGAGCAGGGCGCGGGTCACCTTGCGCGGGTCGTGCTGGCGGAAGCGCTGGCCGAGGTGGTACGCCAGGTGCGGGTAGAGCAGCGCATAGGGCACCATCCAGAGGATGCCGTAGCTGAAATACTGGGTGTAGGTTCCCGCCGCGATGCTGGCGCCACAGGCGATATAGGCCAGCACGCGCGAATAGTATTCACGCATGGACGCGACGGACCGGCTCGTCGGCGAGCGGTCGGGGAGGGTAGGCTTCATGCGCTGGAGAGGATCCCTGTGTATTTTCGTCCCGGCTCGGCTTCGTGAGCTTTCCGCCTGAGGAATGGCGGTTGGCCAGGTTGCTGGCGGAATCTTAACCAAGCGTTTGCGCGGCGGCCAGTGACAGCTGAGCGATAGTTCAGGAAAGCGCACCGATCCGGGACCGACGGTCGTCCCGGCGGAGCGACCGGCCCGGGCGGCCGGCCGCGCGGGACGGGTCAGAAGCGGATGCGGCCGGTGAAGGCGTCCTTGAGCATCACCCAGTCGCCCATGAACGACCACAGCGGGTACTTGAAGGTGGCCGGGCGGTTCTTCTCGAAGACGAAGTGGCCGACCCAGGCGAAGCCATAGCCGACCAGCGGCAGCGCCAGCAGCCATAGCCACTGCTGGCTGGCCACGGCGAGGAACAGCACCGCCAGCACCAGCAGGCTGCCGACGTAGTGCAGGCGGCGGCACACCGCATTGCTGTGTTCCTGCAGGTAGTAGGGGTAGAACTCGGCGAAACTGTGGAAACGCTCGTCGTCAGGGCTGCTCATGGAATGCCTCCTCTCGTTGTGTCCGCGCAGTGTAGTGCGGGCCGCACGATGTCGCGGATGACATACAGGGCCAGTTTAGTATCCTTGGGCCGCCAGGCCGGTCGACGGTCGGCGTGCCTCCCGCCAGAACAAGAAGAGACCGATGCCGGAACGTACAACCTTGTCCAGCTGGGTCCAGGGCATCGTCCTCGCCCTGGAGCTGGAAGGCCTCGACGGACGCCAGCTGTTCGCCGAGCTGGGCCTCGACTACCAGGCCTTGCAGGACCCCGACGCGCGCTTCCCGCAGGATGCGATGAGCCGTCTGTGGCAGCGTGCGGTGGCGCTCAGCGGCAACCCGGCGATCGCCCTGAACATCGCCCGGGTCCGGCGCCCGGCTTTCCACGTCGTCGGCTATGCGCTGATGTCGAGCCGCAACCTGGCGGAAGGCTTCGCGCGCCTGGAACGCTACCAGCGGATCATCGCGGAAGCGTCCGACCTGACTTTCCGCCGCACGCCGCAGGGCTATCGACTCGGCGTCACGGTGCATGGCGATCGCCTGCCGGCGCCGCCGCAGAGTGCCGAATGCTCGCTGGCCTACCTGGTGGACATGGTCCGCTGGATCACCGGCCGGCCGCTGGACCCGCTGGCGGTGGAACTGCCCGGCGCGCCCCGCGAGCCGCTGGCACCCTATGCCGAGCTGTTCCGCGCGCCGCTGCGCTTTCACGCCGAGGAGTTCGCGCTGGTGTTTTCCCGCGTCGACCTCGAGACGCCGCTACCCTCGGCCAACGAGGCGCTGGCCCAGTTGCACGATCGCTTCGCCGGCGAATACCTGGCGCGTTTCAGCACCAGCCGCATCACCCATCTGGCCCGGCAGACCCTGTGCCGGCTGTTGCCGCAGGGAGAACCCAAGCGCGAACGAGTGGCCCAGGCGCTGCACCTGTCGCAGCGCACCTTGCAACGACGCCTCCAGGAGGAGGGCACCAGCTACCAGCAACTGCTCGACGACACACGTCGGGATATGGCCGATCAGTATCTCCAGCAGCCCGGCCTGACCTTGCTGGAGGTCGCCTACCTGCTGGGTTTCGCCGATCCGAGCAATTTCTTCCGGGCATTCCGCCGCTGGTTCGGCTGCACGCCCAACGAATACCGGGCGCGCCGCCAGGAGCGCCCGGGCTAGTCGCCAGGCCAGGCGGTACGCTTCAGGGCTGCCCGGCGGGTTGCGCCGAGGCCTGGCGCAGGGTCCAGTCGAGGACCTGGGCCGACAGCGTGTCGCCGGCCTTGCCGAAGGCGCTGACCACCGCCGCGACCTTCTTGCCGTCCACCGGCTGGCTGACCTCGAAACGCCGGCTGGCGACCACGCGCTTGTCGTCGGTACGCACCAGGCGCGCGTCGTAGCGGATCAGCGCGCTGGCCTGGCCGTTCGGGTACTCGGTCTGGAAGGCGCGAAGGTCGCCGCCCAGTTCGAAATCGGCCTGCAGGTTGCTGTCGTCGCTGCTCAGGCCGCGGACCCGGCCGTCGGCCTGGAACGCCTGCATCAGACGGTCACGCAGCAGCGACGGTGCCGGATCGCTCCAGCGCGCGCCCTGGTACACGCTGATTTCGTCGCCGTGCGGGCGCACTGCGATGCGCGGGCTCTCCAGCACCAGGCTGGTACGCGGCCGGGCGATCCGCAGCGACCAGTCGACCGGCCGCGCGGCGGCGCTGGCCGGAGGGTTGTGCACCGGTAGCAGGTAGACCTGGAGGACCTGCGCTTCCGGCAGGATCGAGCAGGCGCCGAGGGTGGCGAGCGCGGCCAGGCCGGCGGCCAGGGACAGGCGACGCAGCGGGCGAAGGGCGAGCCTCATGGGGTGAACTCCTTGGTTTTTTCCCGGCCCAGCAGGTAGTTCGCCGGGTTCTCTTCCAGGCGCCGGCTGATTCCGCGCAGTGCCGCCAGGGTATCGCGCAGTTCGCTGACCGCCGGGCCCAGCTCGGCGAGTCCCTGGATGCCGCCGTCCAGCGAGTGGCGATTCTCGCTGATCAACTGGTCGAGGGTGGCGCTGGTGCGCTCCAGCGAAGCCATGGTCTTGTTGGCGTTTTCCATCATCCCTTTGCCTTGCTCGTTGAGCAGGCCGTTGGCGCTGCGCATCAACTCGCTGGCCTGGGCCAGCGCGGCGTTGGCCTGCCTGCTCGCCTGGGCCAACTGCTGCATCACCGCGCTGACGTTCTCGCGCTCGGCGGAGAGCGCGCCGGTGGCCTGGTCGAGATGGTCGAGGGTGCGGCTGATGCGCGCTGTGTTTTCCTCGGAGAGCAGGTTGCTGAAGCGCGCGATGAGCTGGTTGATGTTGCCCATCAGGTCTTCGCCGTTGCTCAGCAACTGGGTCAGCGGCGAGGGCGTGGCGACGATCACCGGGATCTTCCCGTCCTTGCCCTCCAGCATCGGGCTGGCGGGCGTGCCGCTGCTGAGCTGGATGATCGAGGTGCCGGTGATCCCGGTGAGCGCCAGCTTGGCGGTGGTGTCCTGCTTGATCGGCGCGCTGGCCACCACGCGGATGCGTGCCCAGACCTTGCGCGGGTCCTGCGGATCGAGGCGGAGGAAGGCCACGTCGCCGACCTTGATCCCGCTGTACTGCACCGAGCTGCCCTGGGAAAGGCCGCTGACCGCTTCGTTGAAGACGATGTCGTAGTAGTTGAACTTGCCCTCCGAGCCGGACTTGGCCAGCCACAGGCCGAAGAGCAGGGCGGCGCCAATCACGATCACGCTGAACAGGCCGATCAACGCATGGTGGGCTCGGGTTTCCATCTCAGTGATTCTCCGGCACGGCGGCGGCTTGGTGGGCGGCGCGCCCGCGCGGCCCGTGGAAGTATTCGCGGACCCAGGGGTCGTCGGTGGCGGCGACCCGTTCCAGGGTATCGACCACCAGGACCTTCTTCTGCGACAGCACGGCGACCCGGTCGCAGATGGTGTACAGGGTGTCCAGGTCATGGGTGACCAGGAACACCGTCAGGCCGAGGGCGTCGCGCAGGGTACGGATCAGGTTGTCGAAGGCCGCCGCGCCGATCGGGTCGAGGCCGGCGGTAGGCTCGTCGAGGAACAGGATGTCCGGGTCCAGCGCCAGGGCGCGGGCCAGGGCGGCGCGCTTGATCATGCCGCCGGAAAGCGAGGCCGGATACTTGTCGCCGGCGTTGGCCGGTAGCCCGGCCAGGGCCAGCTTGACCTGGGCCAGGTGCTCGGCGTCGGCGCGCGGCAGGCCGGCGTTTTCGATCAGCGGCAGGGCGACGTTCTCCACCACGGTAAGCGAGGAAAACAGCGCGCCCTGCTGGAACAGCACGCCGAAGCGCCGTTCGACCAGGGAGCGGCGCTCCTCCGGCAGTTGCAGCAGGTCTTCGCCGAACACCCGCACGCTGCCGGAGGTCGGCCGGCGCAGGCCGACGATACTGCGCAGCAGCACCGACTTGCCGGTGCCGGAGCCGCCGACCACGCCGAGGATCTCGCCGCGACGGACGTCGAGGTCGAGGTGCTCGTGGACCGCCTGGGCGCCGAAACGGTTACACAGGTCGCGGACCTGGATGATCGCCTGCGGGTTGTCCTGGCTCACCAGCCCATCTCCATGAAGAACAGCGCGGCGAGGGCGTCGAGCAGGATCACCACGAAGATCGAGTGGACCACGCTGGTGGTGGTGTGCTCGCCCACCGACTGGGCGCTGCCGCTGACCTTGAAGCCTTCCAGGCAGCCGATCACGGCGATCAGGAAGGCAAACAGCGGGGCCTTGCTGATACCGACCAGGAAATGCTGTACGCCGATTCCGTCCTCCATGATCGACAGGAACATCGCCGGCGGGATGTCCAGGGTCCAGGCGCAGACGGTCATGCCGCCGACGATGCCGCAGAGCATGCCGACGAAGGTCAGCATCGGCAGCGATACCAGCAGCGCCAGCACCCGCGGCAGCACCAGCAGCTCGATGGGGTTGAGGCCGAGGGCGCGGATCGCGTCGATCTCCTCGTTGGCCTTCATCGAACCGATCTGCGCGGTGAAGGCGCTGGCGGTACGGCCGGCCATGAGGATCGCGGTGAGCAGCACGGCGAACTCGCGGAGGAAGGAGAACACCACCAGGTTGACCGTGTAGATGGTCGCGCCGAAGTTGGCCAGCACCGTGGCGCCGAGGAAGGCGATCACCGCGCCGACCAGGAAGGTCAGCAGGGCGATGATCGGCACCGCGTCCAGGCCGCTCTTCTCGATGTTCGCCACCAGCGGCGTGACCCGCCAACTGGCCGGGCGGACCAGGCTGCGGAGCAGGGTCTCCAGGGTCAGGCCGATGAAGCCGAGGAGTGCCTTGAGGTGCAGCCAGAAGGTCTCCATGGCACAGCCGATGCGAGCCAGCAGTTCGATGGCGGTGGTCGGCGGCTTGGGTTTTTCCGGTTCGCAGAAGTCGTGCAGGGCGTGGCCGACGGTCTTCAGCAGGGCCTGGCGCTCGCGCGGCAGGCCGGGCTCCAGCTCGGCGAGGTCGGCCAGGCGCTCGGCGCCGAGCAATTCGGCGAGCAGGGCGGCGCCGGCGGTATCCAGGGCGCCCAACTGGCTCAGGTCGAAGCTGGCGTTGCCCGCCACTTCGCTGCGCAGGCGCGTCACCTCGCGCTCCAGAGCCGTGTAGTGGGCGAGCGTCCAATCACCTATGGCTCTGACGCGGGCGGGCTGGGTGGAGCTATCCAGGCTCACGTGGCCGGGTTGCGGCTGTGTCGTCATGGTGCAGAAGCTTACACCGGCTTTTCAGTCCCTGAGTAGAGCCATTGCAGACAGGCCCGTGAGCGCTCAGTGGCGCCAGAACGCCGGGGTCAGCAGGACCAGCACGGTGATGATCTCCAGGCGGCCGAGCAGCATGCCGGCGGCCAGCAGCCACTTGGCGGCGTCCGGCAGGCTGGCGAAGTTGCCCGAGGGGCCGATGATGGGGCCCATCCCCGGGCCTACGCCGGCCACGGTGCTGGCGGCGCCGGTGAGGGCGGTCATCCAGTCCAGGCCGATCAGCGACAGGCAGAGGGCGAGCAGGCAGACGACGATGGCGAAGAAGAACGAGAAGGTCAGGATCGAGCGGACGATTTCCTCGTCCAGGCGATGGCCGTTGTAGTTCTGCTTGAGCACCGCGCGCGGGTGGATCAACTGGTAGAGGTTGGCCTTGAGCAGGGTGTAGGCGACCTGGAAGCGGAAGATCTTGATGCCGCCGGCGGTAGAGCCGGAGCAACCGCCGATGAAGCCGAGGTAGAAGAACAGCATGATCGAGAAGTGCCCCCACATACTGTAGTCGCCGAGGGCGAAGCCGGTGGTGGTGACCACCGAGGTGACGTTCACCGCGACGATGCGGAAGGCATCCATCCAGGGCAGCTTGGAGGTTACCGCGTACCAGGTGCCCATCAGCAGCCAGGTCACCAGCAGCAGGCCGAGCAGGCCGCGGACCTGCTGGTCCTTGATCAGCGCCTTGCGGTGTCCGCGCAGGGTGGCGACGTAGAGCGCGAACGGCAGGCTGCCGAGGATCATCACCACTACCGCGGTCCAGTGCACCGCCGGCTGCTTCCACTTGGCCAGGGATTGGTCGGAGGTGGAGAAACCGCCGGTGGAAATCGCCGACATGGCGTGGTTGACCGCGTCGAACGGGCTCATGCCGGCGCCCCAGAAGGCCAGGCTGCCGAGCAGGGTGATGCCGACATAGGTGGCGACGATGTACTTGGCGACCATGTGCGAGCGTGGCAGGACCTTTTCCGAGCGGTCCGAGGATTCGGTCTGGAACAGGCGCATGCCGCCGATCCGCAGCATCGGCAGGATCGCCACGGCCATGGCGATGAAGCCGATGCCGCCCAGCCAGTGCAGCAGCGAGCGCCAGATGAGGATGCCCGGGGACATGTCGTCCAGCCCGCTGAGCACGGTGGAGCCGGTGGCGGTGATCCCCGACATGCTTTCGAAGAAGGCATCGGTGTAGCTGATGTGCTGCTGCAGGACGAACGGCAGGGCGGCGAAGATGCATACCAGCACCCAGCTCGATACGGTGAGCATGTACATGTCCCGCGGGCGCAGGTGGACATGCTCGGGACGCCCCGGCAGGACTAGGCCGAGGCCGGTGACGAAGGTGGCGACGCTGGACCAGATGAACGCCTGGATGCCTTCGGTACGGTCGAAGGCGAGCATGGTCAGGATCGGGACCAGCATGCTGGCGGCCAGAGTGATCAGGAAGATGCCGATGATGAAACCGAGGATGCGTAGGGTCGGCAAGGCCATGGATCGTGGGGCTCTGGGCGGTGGCGGACCGGTCATTCTACCAGCCGTCCGCGGAGAGTAAATCTGCCGCTGCGCCCCTCTTCACAGCAGCCGCGAAATCGCTAGAATCTCGCTTCGCCCGCCGGCGCTCGCCGGTTTCTCTGGTGTTCTGCCAACCATGTCGACTGACAATCCGTGTCTTACCTGCGGCGCCTGCTGTGCGCATTTTCGTGTGTCTTTCTATTGGGGCGAGTGCCGTTCCGCAGGCGGCGTCGTACCCGACGAACTGACCGTCCGCATCAGCCCGCAGATGGTCGCCATGAGCGGTACCGAGAACAAGCCGGCGCGCTGCGTCGGGCTGCTCGGCGAGGTCGGTTGCGGTGTTCGCTGCACCGTCTACGAGCAGCGCTCGAGTACCTGCCGCGAGTTCGAGGCGGCCTGGGTCAACGGCCAGCCCAACCCGGCCTGCGATGCCGCGCGCGCCGCCTACGGCCTGCCACCGCTGACCCCGCCGCTGCAGCCGCATCTGGCGCCGGGCCGGGTCGCCTGAGAGCGGGCGTGAGCCTGGCGATTGCGTCTACAATGGCGATTTCGTTTCTGACAGGAGTTCGCCCATGGAGGCTCTCGACGCCTTGCTCACTCGCGTTTCCCACGCCCGCCTGAGCGATCCCGCGCCCTCGCCGGAGCAGCTCGACCGGCTGTTCCGGGTCGCCTTGCGTGCCCCGGACCACGGGCAACTGCGGCCCTGGCGCTTCATCGTGGTAGAAGGCGAAGGCCGCCGGGCCCTGGGCGACCTCTACGCCCGCGCCCTGGCGAGCCGCCAGCCGGACGCCGCCGAGGAAGCGCTGGCCAAGGCCCGCAACATGCCGCTGCGGGCACCGCTGCTGGTCGTGGCGGTGGCCTGCCTGCAGGATCACCCGAAGGTGCCGCATGGCGAGCAACTGCTGGCCGCCGGATGCGCTGCCCACGGCCTGGTGCTGGGCGCCTATGCCCAGGGATTGGGGGCGATGTGGCGGACCGGCGAGATGGCCACCGATCCGGTGGTGCACGCCGGCCTGGGGCTCGGCGAGCAGGAGCGGATCATCGGCTTCGTCTACCTGGGTACGCCGATGGGCGAGTTGCGCACGCCGACGGAACTCGACCCGACGGCCTTCGTCAGCGCCTGGCCGGGCTGAGCGGCAACAGCAGGCGTACGCACCAATACGCGCCCTGAGCGTGCCAGAGCAGTCGTCCGCCCTGCCAGCCGGCCAGTCGTCGGGCGGCTTCCACGGCCGCCGGCAGCCAGCGCCGGCCTTCTTCCGCCTGGCCGAGGATGTCCAGGCGCAGCCGGCCGTGGCGCGCGTCCAGCGCCGGATTCAGCGTGATGCGCTGCCACGGGCGGGCCTGCGCGGCGCCGCCGAGCAGGCCGTAGAGCGCCTCGTGCAAGGCCGGGCGCCAGCTTTCCAGCGGCCAGGTGCCGCGCTCCGGCAGGTTCAGGTCGAGGCGCGCCCAGCGTTGCCGCAGTTGCTGGGCGACCTGTCCCAGCTCGACCGCCAGGACCAGCGATTGCGGCTCGTCGCCGGGAAGCTCCGGCGGCGCGATGGCCTGGGCGAGCGGGAGTTCATCGAGGAACAACGAAGCGGGGAGAGTCATGCCGGATGCTCCTGGGGGAAGTGTCGCGCATCGGGGCGCGGCGTCATTCGGTCGCCTTGCGCCGTAGCGGCAGGCTGAGGGTGGCGATGAAGCCGCCGTCGGGATGGTTGCCCAGGCGCAGGTGCCCGCCGTGGCGCTCGATGGCGCGGCGGGCGATGGCCAGGCCCAGGCCGTGTCCCGGGCTGCTCTGGTTGGGTGCGCGGAAGAACGGTTCGCCCAACTGCTCCTGCAGTTCGACGGCGATGCCTGGCCCATGGTCGCGGACGCTCAGGCGCAGGTAGTCGCCGGCGCTGCTGGCACGCACCTCCAGGGGTTGGCCGACGGGGTTGAAGCGCACGGCGTTGCGCAGCAGGTTGTCCACCGCGCGTTCGAACATGTCCGGCCAGCCGTCGATGCTCAGGTCAGGCGCCACTTCCAGGCGGATATCCTGTTCCGGAGCCAGCAGCAGGGCGTCTTCGCGCAGCCGCTGGAGCAGCGGCAGCAGGGCGATCCGTTGGCTCGCGCCGGGTTCGGCGTCGAGCCGGGCGAGGGCGAGGATCTCGCCGATCAGTGCTTCCAGGCGGTCGCATTCCTGTTCCAGGCGCGGCCACATCTGCGCCCGCGCTTGCGGTTCGGCGCGCTCGGCCAGGGCCAGGGCGATGCGCAGGCGCGCCAGCGGCGAGCGCAGTTCGTGGGACACGTCGCGGAGCAACTGTCGCTGGCTGCCGATCAGGCTTTGCAGGCGTTCGCCCATGCGGTTGAAATCACGCGCCAGGGTGCCCAGTTCATCGCCGCGCCGCGCCAGGCGGGCCAGGCTGTCCTTCTGGTAGGTGGTCTGGCCGAGGTCGTGCACGGCGCGCCGCAGACGGTTCAGCGGACGGGTGATGGACAGCGTTAGCAGCAGGCTGAACAGGGTCAGCACCACCAGTGCGATGCCCAGCGCGCTGAGCGGCCAGAGCAGGCTGCCGCGGTGCCAGGCCTCCAGCTCCGGGTGCGGGATGCGGTAGATGAACAGATAGGTATGGTTGCTCTGCGGGCTGACGTATTCCTGGCTCAGTTGGCGCCAGGGGAAGCGCGGCAGGTTGCGGTCGCTGGTGCGCGGCGGGCGGTGGCGGTGGCGGGGGCGCGGCAGGTAGGTGCCATCGACCAGGCGCTGGCCGCTTTCGTCGAGCACCTGGATGGAAATCCCGTAGTCGCGGCGGCGTTGCTCCAGCAAGCCCTGGGCCGCGTAGCTGCCCTGTTCTTCGTAGAGGGCGGTCCACTGCTCGGCGAGATCCTTCAGGCCGGGATGGCGGGCGATGATCCAGGTGTCCTGGTTCAGCGCGCGACCCAGCAGGATGGAAAGCCCGGCTACCAGCAGCAGGGCCAGCCAGAAGGCGGCGAGGATTCGCCAGAAGAGTGAACGCATGGTTTTCCTGTTGAATCGCATGTCGGGCCGGCCGCGTGGGTAAACCCCTAGGATATGCGATTCCGGCTGGTCGGAAGACCGCTACCGGAGGACCCGGTAGCGGTGGCTCGGACGTCAGTTGGACTTCTTGTCGGCCTTCCATTGCTGGAATTCGGCCCACTCTGCCTTGCGCTGCTCGCGCTTCTTCTGCAGTTCGTCGAACTTCTTCTGCTGCTCGGGGGTGAGCAGGGCGCGGATGTCCTTCTGGGTCTTCTCGTGGCTGGCCTTGAGTTCGTCCTTCAGGGCCTTCTGCTCGGCCGCCGGCAGCTTGGCCAGGTAGCGCTGGGTGATCTCGTGGCGGGCCTTCATCTGTTCGCCCATCAGTTTGCCCATCTGCTGGCGCTGTTCGCGGGTCAGGTTCAGTTCCTTCATCGGGCCGCCATGCCGGGGACCGTGCTGGCCCATCATGTGGCCGCCTTCCATCGGCGGGGGCGGCAGGTCGTTGGCGGCGGGCGCGGCCATGGCGAAGGTCGGCAGGGCGGCGGCGATGAACAGGGCGGTTAGCGTCTTGCGCATGGTATTTCTCCTTTCTGGGTCCGGCCATTTACCGGATGAGCCCAGTCTAGGGAGGTCAAGGTCAAGCGCGGTCAGCCCTGGGTAAAGCTTGGGTAAAGACCCTGTGTCGGCGGGCTGACGAAACCCGCTCAGTGGCTGTAGTAGTAGCCGCGGCCGCGCAGGGCGAGGATGCGCGGGCTGCCGTCGGGGTGGCTGCCGAGCTTCTTGCGCAGGTTGCTGACGTGCATGTCCAGGCTGCGGTCGTAGAGGGTCAGCTTGCGGCCCAGCGCCAGTTGCGCCAGGGCCTGCTTGTCCAGCGGTTCGCCGGGCTGGCGCAGGAGCGCTTCGAGGATGCGGCTTTCGGAAAGGGTCAGGCTGATCTCCTGGCCGTCGATCTGTGCCACGCCGCGCGTCAGGTTCAGCGACAGGTCGCCCAGTTGCATCTGCGCGCTGGGCTGCGCCGGGTGGGTTCGCCGCAGCACGGCGCGCAGCCGTGCGGTGAGTTCGCGCGGGTCGCAGGGCTTGGCCAGGTAGTCGTCGGCGCCCAGTTCCAGGCCGAGGATGCGGTCCAGCGGCTCGCCGCGGGCGGACAGCATCAGCACCGGCAGGTCGGGATGGTCGCCGCGCAGTTGCTTGAGCAGTTCCAGGCCGCTGCCGTCCGGCAGCATCACGTCGAGCACCACGGCATCCGGCGTCTGCTCGGCGAGGGCGCGACGGGCCTGGGCGCCGTCGTGGCTGGCACGCACGGAGAAACCTTCCTGGACCAGCCAGGTACCGAGCAGCTCGCAGAGCTCCCGGTCATCGTCGATCAACAGCAGTTCGCTCATCGGGTGTCGCTCAATTGATCCATTCGCGTCGCTGTCGCCGGCGGCCGCGGCTCAGGGCGCCGAGGACGAACGCGAGCAGGGCGGTGGCGGCGCCGGCGACATACCAGGTCTGCTCTTCTGTGAGCAGCGGCGGTTGCCGCTGCGCCTGGGCCGCCTGCAACTGCTCGCGCAGCTGGCGGTTCTCCTGGCGCATACGACTGACCAGTTCGTCGCGCTGGCGTTCCGTTTCCACCAGGCGGCGCTCCAGTTCGGCGGTAGCCTGCGCAATGGAAGGCTGCGCGGCTGGAATCGGTGCTGGCGCGGGTTCCTCGGCCTGGGCCAGGGAAGCTCCCAGGCTCAGGCTCAGCAGCAGGCAATGGGCAGTGGATGGACGCATCATGACTCCTTGTACCGATGAAGCGACGGATTGCACTGTCTTCCGGTTCGCCCTTCCGGCTCGGCGAAAGCGCCGGACCGGCCTGGTTGCGCTGCGGCGGGCACCGGAAAGCGGCGTCCGGTGCGAAAACGTTTGCCGGGAGGGCGACCGGGCCGGCCGCCGGTACCCGGCGACTGCCTCAGGGCAGGACTTTCTTGAACGGCTTGACCACCACCTCGGCATACACCCCGGCGGCCCGGTAGGGGTCGGCCTCGGCCCAGCTCTGCGCCGCGGCCAGGGAATCGAATTCGGCGACGATCAGGCTGCCGGTGAAGCCGGCGGCGCCCGGGTCGTTGCTGTCGATCGCCGGGTGCGGGCCGGCGAGTACCAGGCGGCCTTCTTCCTTCAGCTGTTCGAGGCGGGCCAGGTGGGCCGGGCGGCTGGCCAGGCGGCGTTCCTGGGAAGCGGGGATGTCACGGGCGATGATCGCGTAGAGCATGTCAGTCCTTGGGCTTTTCGCCGGTATCGGCGTCGTGCAGGTGGCGAGCCAGGAACAGGCCCTGGCCAATCAGGAACAGCAAGGTCATGCCGAGGCTGCCGAACACCTTGAAGTCCACCCAGAAGTTCGGATAGGTGAAGACCACGTACAGGTTGGCGAAGCCGCACACCAGGAAGAACACCACCCAGGCGATGTTCAGGCGCACCCAGAGGCCCTGCGGCAACTGGATGGCATGGCCCATGATGCGCTGGATCATCGGCTTGTCGCCGATGAAGTGACTGCCGGCGAAGGCCAGGGCGAACAGCCAGTTGACCAGCGGCGCCTTCCATTTGAGGAAGGTGTCCTCGTGGAAGGCCAGGGTCAGGCCGCCGAGGACCAGGCAGGCGCCGAGGGTGAACCACTGGCTCTTTTCCAGGTGGCGGTGCTTGAGCCAGAGGGCGCCGTAGACGATCACCGAGGCGAGGATCAGGGTCGCGGTCGCGCCGTAGATGCCACTCAGATTGAACCCGGCGAACTCGACGTTCTGAGGGTCTATCTTGTAGACGATGAAGAACAGGATCAGTGGGATGAAATCGATGAATTGCTTCATGGTGGCAGTCAGGACACGGTTGAAGCGGCATAATAGCAACCTCTGGATGTTCTGAAACAGTCATCCTGTCTTTCCGAATGCGTCAGGCCTGTGCCGCAGGCGCATTCGCCAGGTGGAGCAGGCTCCCCGGACCCATGAACGGTACGTCTCGATACCGCGAGGCAGCGAATCGGCGTTGCTTCATCACCATTCTTCACTGGAATCAGGATTCAGCCATGCGTGTCGATCTGCATTGCCACAGTACCGCCTCCGATGGCGTTCTCGCGCCCGCCGCCCTGGTGCAGCGGGCCCACGAGAAAGGCGTCGGGCTGCTGGCGCTGACCGACCACGACACCCTGGAAGGCTTGCCGGAAGCCCACCAGGCGGCCGCTCGACTCGGTATCGAACTGGTCAACGGCGTCGAGTTGTCCTGCACCTGGGGTGGCGCCACCATCCATGTGCTGGGCTACGGTTTCGACCTCGACGCCGCTCCCCTGCGCCAGGCCACCGAAGCCCTGCACCGCGGCCGCTGGGCGCGCGCCGAGGAAATCGACCGACGGCTGGCGGCCAAGGGTATGCCCGGGGCGCTGGAGGGCGCGCGGGCGATCCAGCGGGCCCTGGGCGACAGCGGCAACGCGCCGGCGCGGCCGCATTTCGCCGAGTTCCTGGTCCAGGGCGGCTGGGTCAAGGATCGCGCCGACGCGTTCCGCAAGTGGCTGGGGGCCGGCAAGCTGGGAGACGTCAAGCAGCACTGGCCGACCCTGGAGGAAGTGGTCGGCTGCCTGCGCGAGGCGCGCGCCTGGATCAGCCTGGCGCACCCGTACCATTATGATTTCACCCGGACCAAGCGCCGGCGCCTGGTCGCCGACTTTCTCCAGGCCGGCGGACACGCCATCGAGGTGGTCAATGGCGTGCAGCCGGCCGAACAGGTCGGTACCCTGTCGATCCTGGCCCGCGAGTTCGGCCTGATGGTCACCGCCGGCAGCGATTTCCACGCGCCGGGCGACTGGTCCGAACTGGGCATGTACCGTGCGGTTCCAGAGGACCTGCCGGCCATGTGGCCGCGTTTCGCCAGGCATTTTCGCGATACCGAACGTCATTCCGAAGCCAAGGGGGCCGAATGAGCCAGTTCTTCCAGATCCATCCGGAAAATCCCCAGCCACGGCTGGTCAAGCAGGCGGTGGAAATCGTCCGCCAGGGTGGGGTGATCGTCTATCCCACCGACTCGTCCTATGCCCTGGGTTGCCGCATCGGCGAAAAGACCGCGGTGGATCGCATCCGCCGCATCCGCCAACTGGACGACAAGCACAACTTCACCCTGGTCTGCCGCGACCTTTCCGAGCTGGGGGTCTATGCCAAGGTCGACACCGGCCTGTTCCGCCTGCTCAAGGCGCACACCCCCGGTCCCTACACCTTCATCCTCAGCGCCACCCGCGAGGTGCCGCGCATGCTCCTGCACCCCAAGCGCCGCACCATCGGCCTGCGCGTGCCGAACTGTCCGATCGCCCGGGCGCTGCTGGAGGAGCTAGGCGAACCGCTGATGAGCGTGAGCCTGATCATGCCCGGCAGCGGCGAGCCACTGAACGATCCCTATGAAATGCGCCAGGTACTGGAACACCAGGTCGACCTGATCGTGGACGGGGGCTATGGCGGCGGCGAGGCCTCCACCGTGATCAGCCTGACCGACACCGATCCCGAAGTGATCCGCGTGGGTTGCGGCGATCCGGCGCCGTTCATGCAGCCGGCCTGAGCGCCGCCCGAATCCGCCCACCACGAGCCTACCGATGCAGGACGATAACCCGGCCAACGCCGACACCCCTCCAGCCGAACCCGCCGCCGAGCGGGTGCCGCTGCAACTGGCGCTGGTCTACGGCGAGGCGGTCACCGAGCTGCCGCAGGACCTCTATATCCCGCCGGACGCGCTGGAGGTCTTCCTCGAGGCCTTCGAGGGCCCGCTCGACCTGCTGCTGTACCTGATCCGCAAGCAGAACATCGACATCCTGGATATCCCGGTGGCGGAAATCACCCGCCAGTACATGGGCTATGTCGAGCTGATGAAGGCGGTGCGCCTGGAGCTGGCCGCCGAGTACCTGGTGATGGCGGCGATGCTGGCGGAGATCAAGTCGCGCATGTTGCTGCCGCGCTCGGCGGAAGCCGAGGAGGAAGAGGACGATCCACGGGCCGAGCTGATCCGCCGCCTGCAAGAGTACGAACGGTTCAAGAAGGCCGCCGAAGACCTCGACGAACTGCCCCGGGTCGGCCGCGACGTGCTGGTGCCGGCGGTGGCTGCTCCCGAGGCGCGGGCGCGCAAGCTGCTGCCGGAGCTGGCGCTGCAGGAGCTGATGCTGGTGATGGGCGAGATGCTGCGCCGCGCCGACCTGTTCGAGAGCCACCAGGTGACCCGCGAGGTACTGTCCACCCGCGAACGCATGAGCGAAGTGCTGGAGCGCCTGAAAGGCGGCGCCTTCGTGCCCTTCATCCAGTTGTTCACCCTGGAGGAGGGCAAGCTCGGCGTGGTGGTCACCTTCATGGCGATCCTCGAACTGGTCAAGGAGCAGATGGTGGAACTGGTGCAGAACGAGGCTTTCGGCGCCATCCATGTGCGCCTGCGGATAGCCCGCGAAGCGGAGGAAGGCGAAACCCTGGAGGAAGCCCTGGAAGACGATTTCGAGTGAGCGCGCCGCGCCGCTGGCCGTTCGTCCCCCTGCGGACGGTCGCCTTTTCCGAGCTTCCGGCTTCGCTCCCTCCCGTGGCCTGTTAAGCTGCATGCCCGATTCCGCTATCTTTCCCTCTTCCTGGCTCCGGTATCCGTTGCGACGATGAACCTGTCCGATCCCCACGAACTCGCCACCCTGCTCGAAGGCATCCTCCTCGCGGCCGGCAAGCCGCTGTCGCTGGAACGCCTGGCCGAGCTGTTCGACGAGGCAGAGCGGCCGGAGCCGGGGCAGTTCCGCGACGCCCTGGCGATCCTGGCACTGTCCTGCGCAGGGCGCTCCTTCGAGCTGAAGGAAGTCGCGTCCGGGTATCGCCTGCAGATTCGCGAGCGTTTCTCGCCGTGGGTCGGCCGCCTCTGGGAGGAGCGTCCGCAGCGCTATTCGCGCGCGCTCCTGGAAACCCTGGTGCTGATCGCCTACCGCCAGCCGATCACCCGTGGCGAGATCGAGGAGATCCGCGGCGTGGCGGTGAACACCCAGATCGTCAAGACGCTGATGGAGCGGGAGTGGATCCGCATCGTTGGCTACCGCGAGGTGCCGGGGCGCCCGGCGATGCTGGCGACTACCAAGGCGTTCCTCGATTATTTCAACCTGAAGAGCCTCGACGAGCTGCCGCCGCTGTCGGCGCTGCGCGAGATGGAGCCCGAGCCGGAACCGCCGGTCGAAGTGGCGCCCGCGGCGCAGCCGCCGCGCGACGATCTCGACGAGGATGCGATTCCCGCCTCGATCCAGGCCCTGGCCGATCGCGCCATCGCCGAGGCCGGGGAAAGCCTCGAGGAGATCGAGGGCGAGGCCGGCGAGCCGGAGAAACCGCGCGAGGAAACCAGCTTCCGCAGCCTGCTGCTGGAACTGGACGAGATGGAGCAGGGCCTGAAGACCGACTTCGACGACCTGCTCGACCCTCCGGAGCCCTCGGAGCAGGGCGACGAGTCCGCCGAGCCAGCGGCTGGGCCGATTCCCGTGGTCGCGGAGCAAGCCGTCGAGCCTGCCGTCGCGGAGGCTGTCGCGGGCGCCGATCCCGATGACGAGGAGCGCGCCCTGGCGGAGGCCATGCGCGAGGAGCGCGAGGCACTGGACGCCGACGACGACTGGCCGCGCCGCTGACCGTCGTTCCACCCTGTAGAATTCATCCGGCCGCGCCGGCGAGGCCGGCCCGCTCCGTTTCATCGACCCTGGAACCCGCCCATGAAAGAGACCCTGAACGAACTGATCACCCTCATCAGCACCGGCTGCATGGGCGCCGAGGAGATCCGGCGGATCGCCGACGAGGCGGCCCAGGCCTACGCCGATCCGGCAGGGTTCCTCGCCGCCAACCCGGACATCAACTACGACGACAGCTTCCCGATCCCGCTCGGCGAGTGGGTGGTGGTCGGTAGCCTGCCGGATATCGTGCTGTTCCAGGCCGATACCTATGCCGAGCTGTTCGCCCGGATCGTCGCCTCCTTCGGCAAGGACGTGGCGTTCAACATCAAGCCGAAGCAGTTGCTCAAGACCGAGCCGCTGGTCGCCCTCAACCGTATCCAGGTGCAACTGAGCAGCATGTATCCGGAAAAGGGCGGCTACGTGCTGGTGGATTTCAGCGAGCCGCTGGACGACGAGTTGCAGGCGGTGCTGGTCTATACCCAGGACCTGCCGCGGGTCATGGCGCTCTGCGTCGAGGCCGGCATCTATGCCGCGCCTGCCTACGAAAGCCTGCGCGACGCCGAGGCCGAGTGACCGCGGGCCGCTCGATCGGCCCGATAGTCATTCCCTCCTGGACGCCGGCCCACCGCCTGTCGTGAAGTGACGGGCGAGGACCGGTTGCGGTCCGCGCCGAAAAAGGGGGAACGCTTGAAAAGTCCTTGCATCAATATCTGTGAGTTCGATGCCGACGTGTGCCGCGGCTGCGGGCGTACGCGCCAGGAAATCCGTGCCTGGAAGCGCGCGGACAAGGCCGAGCAGCGACTGATCCTCGCCGAGGCCGACCTGCGCCTGCTGGCGTTGCAGGCGCGCGGTCGGCGCAAGTTCCGCTGAGGCGCGTCAGTCGCGGGCGGCGGCCAGCGCCAGGGCGCTGTCCAGCATGCGGTTGGAGAAGCCCCACTCGTTGTCGTACCAGGCCATCGCCTTGACCAGCCGGCCGCTGACCTTGGTGTGGTTGGCGTCGAAGATCGACGAGCGCGGGTCGTGATTGAAATCCACCGACACCAGCGGCTGGGTGTTGTAGCCGAGCACCGGAGAGCCCTCGCTGGCCTCGCGCAGCAGGCGGTTGACCTCGTCTACGCTGGTATCCCGGGCCACCTGCACGGTGAGATCGACCAGCGACACGTTGATCACCGGCACCCGCACCGCCAGGCCGGTAAGCTTGCCGGCGAGTTCCGGCAGGACCAGGCCGACCGCCTCGGCGGCGCCGGTCTTGGTGGGGATCATCGACTGGGTCGCCGAACGTGCGCGGTACAGGTCCGGGTGGTACACGTCGGAGAGGTTCTGGTCGTTGGTGTAGGCATGGATGGTGGTCATCAGGCCGTGCTCGATGCCCAGCTCGCGATGCAGCACCTGGGCCACCGGTGCCAGGCAGTTGGTGGTGCAGGAGGCGTTCGAGACGATCCGATGGGAGGCGCGCAGCACCTCGTGGTTGACGCCGTAGACCACGGTGGCGTCGACGTCCTTGCCGGGCGCCGAGATCAGCACCTTGCCGGCGCCGGCCTGCAGGTGGGCGGCGGCTTTGTCGCGGCTGGTGAAGAGCCCCGTGCACTCGAGCACGATGTCCACGCCGAGGCTCTTCCAGGGCAGTTCCGCCGGGTTGCGGATGGCGCTGACGGCGATGCGGTCGCCCATCACCCGCAGGCTTTCGGCATCGTGCTCGACCTCGCCGGGAAAGCGTCCATGGACGCTGTCGTACTGGAACAGGTGGGCGTTGACCGCGGCGTCGCCGAGGTCATTGATCGCCACTACCTGCAACTGTTCGCGGTAGTGGCCGGTATACAGGGCGCGAAGAACGTTTCGGCCGATGCGACCGAAGCCGTTGATGGCCAGGCGGATAGTCATAATGAGGTCGTCTCTTTTCTATTGTTGTGGTAAAAACCATTACATTTCGTCCAGAAAGAAAAGTAAACATCCTTCAACCGATGATTATGTTGTAAAAACAACAATTGATAGTCTGTAGGAGAATCTGCCATGCACCCTCGTGTGCTCGAAGTCACCCGCCGCATCCAGGCCCGTAGCGCGGCCACTCGCCAACGCTACCTCGAGATGGTCAGGGCGGCGGCCAGCAAGGGGCCGCACCGCGGCACCCTGCCGTGCGGCAACCTCGCCCACGGGGTCGCGGCCTGTGGCGAAAGCGACAAGCAGACCCTGCGGCTGATGAACCAGGCCAACGTGGCCATCGTTTCCGCCTACAACGACATGCTCTCGGCGCACCAGCCGTTCGAGCGCTTTCCGGGGCTTATAAAACAGGCGCTGCACGAGATCGGTTCGGTCGGCCAGTTCGCCGGCGGCGTGCCGGCCATGTGCGACGGGGTGACCCAGGGCGAGCCGGGCATGGAACTGTCGCTGGCCAGCCGCGACGTGATCGCCATGTCCACCGCCATCGCGCTGTCTCACAACATGTTCGATGCGGCGCTGTGCCTGGGCGTCTGCGACAAGATCGTGCCGGGCCTGCTGATCGGCTCGCTGCGCTTCGGCCACCTGCCCACCGTGTTCGTCCCGGCCGGGCCGATGCCGACCGGCATCTCCAACAAGGAAAAGGCCGCGGTGCGCCAACTGTTCGCCGAGGGCAAGGCCACTCGCGAAGAGCTGCTAGCCTCGGAAATGGCCTCCTACCATGCACCCGGCACCTGCACCTTCTATGGCACCGCCAATACCAACCAGTTGCTGGTGGAGGTGATGGGCCTGCACTTGCCCGGTGCCTCCTTCGTCAACCCGAACACCCCGCTGCGCGACGAACTCACCCGCGAAGCGGCGCGCCAGGCCAGCCGGCTGACCCCTGAGAACGGCAACTACGTGCCGATGGCGGAGATCGTCGACGAGAAGGCCATCGTCAACTCGGTGGTGGCGCTGCTCGCCACCGGCGGCTCGACCAACCATACCCTGCACCTGCTGGCGATCGCCCAGGCGGCGGGCATCCAGTTGACCTGGCAGGACATGTCCGAGCTGTCCCATGTGGTGCCGACCCTGGCGCGCATCTATCCGAACGGCCAGGCCGACATCAACCACTTCCAGGCGGCCGGCGGCATGTCCTTCCTGATCCGCCAACTGCTCGACGGCGGGCTGCTTCACGAGGACGTACAGACCGTCGCCGGCCCCGGCCTGCGCCGCTACACCCGCGAGCCGTTCCTCGAGGATGGCCGGCTGGTCTGGCGCGAAGGGCCAGAACGGAGTCTCGACGAAGCCATCCTGCGTCCGCTGGACAAGCCGTTCTCCGCCGAAGGCGGCTTGCGCCTGATGGAGGGCAACCTCGGTCGCGGCGTGATGAAGGTCTCGGCGGTGGCGCCGGAACACCAGGTGGTCGAGGCGCCGGTACGGATCTTCCACGACCAGGCCAGCCTGGCCGCGGCCTTCAAGGCCGGCGAGCTGGAGCGCGACCTGGTCGCCGTGGTGCGTTTCCAGGGCCCGCGGGCGAACGGCATGCCGGAGCTGCACAAGCTCACGCCGTTCCTCGGGGTCCTGCAGGATCGTGGCTTCAAGGTGGCGCTGGTCACCGACGGGCGCATGTCCGGGGCGTCGGGCAAGGTGCCCGCGGCCATCCATGTGAGTCCGGAAGCCATCGCCGGCGGTCCCCTGGCGCGCCTGCGCGACGGCGACCGGGTACGGGTGGATGGGGTGAACGGCGAGTTGCGGGTGCTGGTCGACGACGCCGAATGGCAGGCGCGCAGCCTGGAGCCGGCGCCGCAGGACGGCAATCTCGGTTGCGGCCGCGAGCTGTTCGCCTTCATGCGCAACGCCATGAGCAGCGCGGAAGAGGGCGCCTGCAGCTTTACCGAGAGCCTCAACGGCTGGCGCTGATTCTGATAGGTCGATGTCCGCCGGCGCTTGGCTGGCGGCTGTCTCTCCGGCAACATCTGCCGACCGTCCCGCCCTGGCGCGGGGCATTGCGGTTCAACGACGATGAATAACGACAACAAGAGAAGCGCCGGCGGCCTCGGCCTGGTCGGCGATATCGGCGGCACTAATGCGCGTTTCGCGCTCTGGCGCGGGCAGCGCCTGGAATCCATCGAGGTGCTCGCCTGCGCCGACTACCCACGGCCTGAACTGGCCGTGCGCGACTACCTGGCGCGGATCGGCGAATCGGTGGCGAACATCGACTCGGTCTGCCTGGCCTGCGCCGGTCCGGTTGGGGCGGCGGATTTCCGTTTCACCAACAACCACTGGGTGATCAATCGCGCCGCGTTCCGCGAGGAGCTGGGGCTGGATCACCTGCTGCTGGTCAACGACTTCAGCACCATGGCCTGGGCCGCCTCGCGGCTGGGCGCGGACGAGCTGGTGCAGGTCCGGGCCGGCAGCGCCCAGGCGGATCGCGCCCGGCTGATCATCGGTCCCGGCACCGGCCTTGGCGTCGGCAGCCTGCTGCCGCTGGGCGGGGGACGTTGGGAAGTGCTGCCCTGCGAGGGCGGGCATGTCGACCTGCCGGTCACTTCGCCGCGCGACTTCGCGCTCTGGCAGGGCCTGCAGGCGCGCTACGGACACGTCTCCGCCGAGCGCGCACTGTCCGGCAACGGCCTGCTCGCCCTCTATGAAATCAGCTGTGCCCTGGACGGGGTCGCCGTCCGCGCGAGCAGTGCGGCGGAAGTCGGTGCCCTGGCCATGGCCGGCGACGCCCAGGCGGACGCCGTGCTGGAGCACTTCTTCCTGTGGCTGGCGCGGGTCGCCGGCAACGCGGTGCTCACCGTCGGCGCGCTCGGTGGCGTCTACATTACCGGCGGCATCGTCCCGCGTTTCCTCGAGCGTTTCATCGCCAGCGGCTTCGCCGAGGCCTTCGCCAGGCGTGGCAAGACCAGCGGCGCTTACCTGCAGGACGTACCGGTGTGGGTCATGACCGCCGAACATCCGGGCCTGCTCGGCGCCGGCGTCGCCCTGCAGCAGGCCCTGGACGCCGAGGGCTGAGTCGGCGTCGAGCAACCGCATAAGGAGGAGCCTCGTGAGCGCGAACGGACGATCGATCCTGCTGGTGGACGATGACCAGGAGATCCGCGAATTGCTGGAGACCTACCTGAGCCGCGCCGGCTTCCAGGTCCGCAGCGTCTCGCGGGGCGCCGACTTCCGCCAGGCGCTGTGCGAGGAGGAGGCGAGCCTGGCGATCCTCGACGTGATGCTGCCGGACGAGGACGGCTTCAGCCTCTGTCGCTGGATTCGCTCCCACCAGCGCCTGGCCTGCATGCCGATCATCATGCTCACCGCCAGTTCCGACGAGGCCGACCGGGTGATCGGCCTGGAACTGGGCGCCGACGACTACCTGGGCAAGCCGTTCAGCCCGCGCGAGCTGCTGGCGCGGATCAAGGCCCTGCTGCGCCGCGCGCAGTTCACCCAGGTGCGCGGTGGCGACGTACTGGCCTTCGAGGACTGGCGACTGGATACGGTCAGCCACCGGCTGTTCCACGAGGACGGCGAGGAGTTCTTCCTCAGCGGCGCGGATTTCGCCCTGCTCAAGCTGTTCCTCGACCATCCGCAGCAGATCCTCGACCGCGACACCATCGCCAACGCCACCCGCGGCCGCGAGGTGCTGCCGCTGGAGCGCATCGTCGACATGGCGGTCAGCCGCCTGCGCCAGCGCCTGCGCGACACCGGCAAGGCGCCGCGGCTGATCCAGACCGTGCGCGGCAGTGGCTACCTGCTGGCGGCGCAGGTGCGGCCGCACCTGCAGCCATGAGCGAACGGCGGCGCTGGTCGCCGGTGCCGCGCTCGCTGCTCGGGCGCATGCTGCTCCTGACCCTGCTCGCGGTGCTGGTCGCGCAAGGGCTTTCCAGCCTGTTCTGGCTGTCGCACCTGCGCTCCAGCCAGCGCGAGGGCCTGCTCACCAGCTCGCGCAGCCTGGCCTACTCGATGGCGGCCAGCGTCAGCTACTTCCGTTCCCTGCCGCTCGGCTACCGTCCGCTGGTGCTCGACCAGTTGCGCAGCATGGGCGGTACGCGCTTCTTCGTCTCGCTGAACGACCGGCCGCTGGAGATGCGTGCCCTGCCGGACACGCCGAACAAGCAGGCGGTGCTGGAGATCGTCCAGGACGTGTTGCATCAACGCCTGGGCAAGGAGGTCGAGCTGCAGGTCGAATTCGTCAGTCCCGACGAGCTGCGCCTGTTCAACGGCGCGCTGAAGCTCGACGAGCTGCCGCGTTCCTGGGCGCACTACGCGCTGACCCTGGAGCCGGTGAACCCGCCGGTGCTGGTGACCCAGATCCGCATCGGCGACAGCGAGTGGCTGTACATCGCCAGCCTGATGCCGGCGCCGTACGTCAGCCTGGAACCCGAGGGACTGCAACCGCAGCAGGTGCTCTCGATCGTTTTCACCAGCCTGTTGCTGCTGCTTTTCACCGGTTTGCTGATGCATTGGCAGAGCCGTCCGCTCAAGCGCCTGGCGCGCGCCGCCCGCGACCTGGCCCTGGGCAGTCCGTCGGCAGCGCTGGAGGAACGCGGCGCCAGCGAACTGGTGGAGGTGGCGCGCGCCTTCAACACCATGCACGAGCGCATCGACCGCTACCTGAACGAGCGCGGACAGTTGTTCAGCGCCATCTCCCATGACTTGCGCACGCCGATCACCCGCCTGCGCCTGCGGGTAGAACTCCTCGAGGACGAGCGCTTGCAGGAGAAGTTCGGGCGCGACCTGGACGAGCTGGAACTGCTGGTGAAGGGCGCGCTGCAGTGCGTGAAGGACACCGATATCCACGAGAACGTCGAGCCGGTCGACCTCAACCTGTTGCTCCAGCACATCGCCGAGCCCTACCTGGCCGATGGCCGGGTGGAGGTCGTCGGTCGCGCCGCGGAGCCTTATCCGGGCAAGCCCCTGGCGCTCAAGCGCTGTATCGGCAACCTGCTGGACAATGCGCTGAAATACGGCGAACGCGCCCGCCTGAGCCTGGAGGACGGGCCGGAAGCGGTGGTGCTGCACGTCGACGACGACGGCCCCGGCGTGCCCGAGCAGCGCCTGGAACAGATCTTCGAGCCGCGCTTCCGCCTGTCTCCGCGAGGGCAGGGTTACGGGCTGGGCCTGGGCATCGCGCGCAACATCGCGCACACCCATGGCGGCGAAGTCAGTTTGCAGAACCGTCGCGAGGGCGGCCTGCGGGTCAGCCTGCGCTTGCCGCGCCTGGGGCTGGAGTGATGGGCTGGCTTGGCGGGCCCTTGAACGAGGCAGGTAGGCACGAGGTTCTCCCGTGTTCTGCGGCAGCGGCAGACAGAGGCGGAGCGGGCGCTATGGCGGTGTTTGCGCGGGCATCGATTGCTCGGGCTGAAGTTTCGTCGGCAGAAGGTTCTCGGGCCGTACATCGTCGATTTCGTCTGTCATGAGCGGATGCTGGTGATCGAACTGGATGGCGGGCAGCATGTGGGTTCGCCGGCCGATGCCTGGCTGGAGAGCCGAGGTCCAGGGTACTGCGGTTCTGGAACGACAGCGTGCTGGCGCGCAGGGAGGTGGTGCTGGAGGTCATTCTCGTGTTGTAGGAGGTTTCTGTCGCGAAACCGCCTTGCCGAGTTCAAGTCCAGATTTTCCTGCTCTGCCTCAATCCCAATGTAACCACTCCGTGACAAACCCGGATCGCTTCGTTACCCGCGACGCAGAACGCTTGAATAGACTCGAAGCATTGCAAGCGCAGACTTGCTCCGAATAACAAGAAGAAGGTTTTCCTCATGAATGCGATCCGTCGCCTCTCTGCCGTCATCTGTCTTTCCTCCCTCTGTCTCTCCCCGCTGCTGGCCCAGGCCGGCGAAGTCGAAGTGCTGCACTGGTGGACCTCCGCCGGCGAGAAGCGCGCCGCCGAAACCCTGAAGAAGCTGGTCGAAGCCAAGGGCCACACCTGGAAGGACTTCGCCGTGGCCGGCGGTGGCGGCGAGGCGGCGATGACCGTGCTGAAGACCCGCGCGGTGTCCGGCAATCCGCCGGCCGCGGCGCAGATCAAGGGGCCGGATATCCAGGAGTGGGGCGAACTGGGCCTGCTCGCCGACCTCAACGCGGTGGCCGCCGAAGGCAAGTGGGACAGCCTGCTGCCGAAGCAGGTGGCGCAGATCATGAAGTACGACGGCGACTACGTAGCAGTGCCGATCAACGTACACCGGGTCAACTGGCTCTACATCAACCCGGAAGTGTTCAAGAAGGCCGGCGCCACCCCGCCGACCACCCTCGACGAACTGTTCGTCGCCGCCGACAAGCTCAAGGCCGCCGGTTTCACGCCGCTGGCCCATGGCAGCCAACCGTGGCAGGACGGCACCGTGTTCGAGAACCTGGTGCTGAGCAAGATGGGTCCGGAAGGCTATCGCAAGGCCTTCGTCGAACAGGACAAGGCGACCCTCACCGGAGCGCAGATGGTCGAGGTGTTCGCCGCGCTGAAGAAGCTCCGCGGCTACGTCGATGCCGACGCCGCCGGTCGCGAATGGAGCGCCGCCACGGCGATGGTGATCAACGGCAAGGCCGGGATGCAGATCATGGGCGACTGGGCGAAGAGCGAATTCACCGCCGCCGGCAAGGTGCCGGGCAAGGACTACCAGTGCCTGCCGTTCCCCGGCACGCAGAAGGCCTTCGACTACAACATCGACTCGCTGGTGATGTTCAAGCTGAGCAACGCGGAGAACCGCAAGGCCCAGGAAGACCTGGCGCGCAGCGTGCTCGATCCGTCCTTCCAGAAGGACTTCAACCTCAACAAGGGCTCCATCCCGGTTCGCCTGGACGCCGACATGGCGCCGTTCGACAGTTGCGCCCAGCAGTCGATGAAGGACTTCAAGCAGGCTTCCCAGGACGGCAACCTGGTGCCGAGCATGGCCCACAGCATGGCCGCTTCCAGCTACGTGCAGGGGGCGATCTTCGACGTGGTGACCAACTTCTTCAACGACCCCGCCGCGGACCCGCAGAAGGCCGCCCAGCAACTGGCGGCCGCCATCGAGGCGGCGGCGCAGTAAGTCCCTGGCGCGGAGCCCGGCCTGGGCTCCGCTCGATCCTCCCGACTGGTTCCGTGCCGCCGTGCGGCACGGGTGGGTTCCTTCGCACGCGAGAAAACGCATGGCGACCAATTCCCCTGTCTATCCCACGGCTCCGGTAGCGCCTCGTCGCGTCTCGCCGCTCGATCGCCTGCAAGGCTGGCTGCCGAAGCTGGTGCTGGCGCCAAGCGTGGTCGTGGTGCTGTTCTGCATGTATGGCTACATCGGCTGGACGCTGCTGCTGTCCTTCACCAACTCGCGCTTCATGCCCAGCTACAAGTGGGCCGGGCTGAGCCAGTACCAGCGCCTGTGGGACAACGACCGCTGGTGGGTGGCGAGCAAGAACCTGCTGCTCTTCGGCGGCTCGTTCATCGCCATCTGCCTGGTGCTCGGGGTGTTCCTCGCGGTGCTGCTGGACCAGCGCATCCGCCGCGAAGGCTTCATCCGCACCCTCTACCTGTATCCCATGGCGTTGTCGATGATCGTCACCGGCACCGCCTGGAAGTGGCTGCTCAATCCAGGCCTGGGCCTGGACAAGCTGCTCCGCGACTGGGGCTGGGAAGGTTTCCGCTTCGACTGGCTGGTGGACCCGGAGCGGGTCGTCTACTGCCTGGTGATCGCCGCCGTGTGGCAGGCCTCCGGCTTCGTCATGGCGCTGTTCCTCGCCGGCCTGCGCGGGGTCGACCCGGCCATCGTGCGCGCCGCCCAGGTCGACGGTGCGAGCCTGCCGACCATCTACCTGCGCATCGTCCTGCCGAGCCTGCGCCCGGTGTTCTTCAGCGCGCTGATGATCCTCGCCCATATCGCGATCAAGAGCTTCGACCTGGTAGCGGCGATGACCGCCGGCGGGCCGGGTTATTCCTCCGACCTGCCGGCGATGTTCATGTATGCGCATACCTTCACCCGTGGCCAGATGGGGCTCGGCGCGGCGAGCGCGATGCTGATGCTCGGCGCGGTGCTGGCGATCGTGGTGCCTTACCTGTATTCCGAACTGCGAGGCAAGCGCCATGCGTGACGCGTCCCTGAACCCGACCTTCAGCGTCAGCCGCCTGGCCGTGCACCTGACCCTCTGGGGCGCCTGCGCGCTTTACCTGGTGCCGCTGCTGGTGATGCTGCTGACCAGCTTCAAGACGCCGGACGACATCCGCACCGGCAACCTGCTGTCGCTGCCCGACACCTTCACCGTCATCGGCTGGCTCAAGGCCTGGGACAGCGTCGGCGCGTTCTTCTGGAACTCGGTGCTGATCACCGTGCCCGGCGTGCTGATCTCCACCTTCATCGGCGCGTTGAACGGCTACGTGCTGTCGATGTGGCGCTTCCGCGGTTCCCAGCTGTTCTTCGGCGCGCTGTTGTTCGGCTGCTTCCTGCCGTTCCAGGTGATCCTCCTGCCGATGTCCTTCACCCTCGGCAAGCTCGGCCTGGCCAATACCACCAGTGGCCTGGTGCTGGTCCACGTGATCTACGGCCTGGCCTTCACCACGCTGTTCTTCCGCAACTATTTCGTGGCGATCCCGGATGCCCTGGTCAAGGCCGCGCGCCTGGACGGCGCCGGTTTCTTCACCATCTTCCTGCGCATCCTGCTGCCGATGTCCACGCCCATCGTGATGGTCTGCCTGATCTGGCAGTTCACCCAGATCTGGAACGACTTCCTGTTCGGCGTGGTGTTCGCCAGCGGCGATTCGCAACCGATCACCGTGGCCCTGAACAACCTGGTGAACATCACCACCGGGGTCAAGGAATACAACGTCGACATGGCCGCGGCGATGATCGCCGCGCTGCCCACGCTGGTGGTCTACGTACTGGCCGGCAAGTACTTCGTGCGCGGCCTCACCGCCGGCGCCGTGAAAGGCTGAGACGGGTCGCTGACCCCGGAGACGAACGAAACATGGCAACCCTCGAACTGCGCAACCTGCACAAGAGCTACGGCAGCGGCCTGGCCGATACCCTCAGGGACATCCGGCTGAAGATCGACTCCGGCGAATTCCTGATCCTCGTCGGCCCCTCGGGCTGCGGCAAGTCGACCCTGATGAACTGCATCGCCGGGCTGGAGAGCATCACCGGCGGTGCGATCCTGGTGGACGGCCAGGACATCAGCGGCATGAGCCCCAAGGACCGCGACATCGCCATGGTCTTCCAGTCCTACGCCCTGTACCCGACCATGAGCGTGCGCGAGAACATCGCCTTCGGCCTGAAGATCCGCAAGATGCCCCAGGCCGCCATCGACGAGGAGGTGGCGCGGGTGGCCAGGCTGTTGCAGATCGAGCACCTGCTCGAACGCAAGCCCTCGCAGCTCTCCGGCGGCCAGCAGCAGCGGGTGGCCATGGGCCGGGCGCTGGCGCGGCGGCCCAAGGTCTACCTGTTCGACGAGCCGCTGTCCAACCTCGATGCCAAGCTGCGGGTGGAAATGCGCACCGAGCTGAAGCTGATGCACCAGCGGCTGAAGACCACGACCGTGTATGTCACCCACGACCAGATCGAGGCCATGACCCTCGGCGACAAGGTGGCGGTGATGAAGGACGGCGTCATCCAGCAGTTCGGCACGCCGCAGCAGATCTACAACGACCCGGCCAACCTGTTCGTCGCCAGCTTCATCGGTTCGCCGCCGATGAATTTCATTCCGTTGCGCCTGCAGCGCCGGGACGGACGCTGGACCGGCCTGCTCGATAGCGGCCAGGACCGTATCGAACTGCCGCTGAGCCTGGAGCCCGGCCTGGAGGAGGGGCGCGAGCTGATCCTCGGCGTACGACCGGAGCAGATCGCCCTGGGCGATGGCAGCGCTGCCCATGACCTGCGTACCGAGGTCGAGGTGCTCGAACCGACCGGGCCGGACACCCTGGTCTTCGTCACCGTCAACCAGGTCAAGGTCTGTTGCCGCCTGGCGCCGGACGTCGCGCCGGCCGCGGGCAGCGGCATGAGCCTGCGCTTCGATCCCGCGCGGGTCCTGCTGTTCGACGCGCAGAGCGGCGAGCGCGTGGCCGTGCGCACGGCGGGCGTGGCGGCGGAGAAGGTCGCCGCCTTGAACGGCAATCGCCAGAAGAACTCCTGAATCCTTTCGTACTGCCTAGACCACAACCACGAGGACGCTGGAAATGTACAAGAACAAGAAAACCAGACCGGCCGCCAGGACCGTTGGCTGCCTGTTTGCCCTTGGAGCGCTGGGCTTGGGGAGCGCGGCGCACGCCGCCGAGGCGTTCTCCCCGAACTCGAAATGGATGCTCGGCGATTGGGGCGGCAAGCGCACCGAGCTGCTGGAGAA
>NZ_KV813492.1:0-664 GCF_001813645.1 Pseudomonas sp. HMSC063H08 | reverse complement strand
CGGCCACGCTGACAGCGGAGCTCCGCCAGGCTCTGGCGCGACGAGATACCACGCTCCTGGGCGTGGTCCTTAACGTGCTGCTGGCTTGGCCGGACTGCTGTTTCCGACCGGAGATCGTCAAGCATCCGCGAAGCCGGGACACACTGGCCTTCGTGCCAGCGATCTTCGGCGACGAGCAGTTGATGCCCAAGGAGCAGGCGCTGGTGGACCTCTGCCTCGAGGAGAAAGCGAAGGGCCGCAAGGTTCTGGCATACACCGTCTACAGCGGGACGCGCGACACCACGTCCAGGCTGAAGAAAGTGCTCGAGCAATCCGGGCTGAAGGTGGCAGTGCTACGTGCTTCGGTCGATACCGCTCGACGCGAGGATTGGATCCTCGACCAGGTCGATCGCGGCATCGATGTGCTGATCACCAACCCGGAGCTGGTGAAGACCGGGCTGGACCTGCTGGACTTCCCGACCATCGCGTTCCTGCAGACGGGGTACAACGTGTACACCTTGCAGCAGGCCGCGCGGCGGTCGTGGCGGATCGGGCAGAAGCACCCGGTGCGGGTGGTGTTCTTCGGCTACGCCGGCAGCTCGCAGATCACCTGCTTGCAGTTGATGGCGAAGAAGATCGCTGTGGCTCAGAGCACGTCGGGAGACGTTCCCGAGTCAGGTCTCGA
>NZ_KV813491.1:0-726 GCF_001813645.1 Pseudomonas sp. HMSC063H08 | reverse complement strand
ATCGTGTGGCTGGAAGAGGTCGAGGTGAACGGCGAGAAGGTCCTCGCGCCGGTGGTCTACCTGGCCCAGGCGGAGGGTCGGCTGGCGCCCAGCGGTGCGCTGATCCAGGGCCGCGACGTGAAGCTGGTGAGCGGCGGCGACCTGCATAACGTCGGCACCCTGCGCGCGCGGAACGACCTCTCGGCGACAGCCGACAACCTCGACAACAGCGGCCTGATCGAGGCCGGCAAGCGCCTCGACCTGCTCGCCGGCGACTCGATCCGCAACCGCCAGGGCGGGGTCATCGCCGGGCGCGACGTGAGCCTCACCGCGCTGACCGGCGACGTGATCAACGAACGCAGCGTGACCCGCTACGACAGCGCGCTCGACGGCCGCACCTGGGAGCGCAGCTTCGCCGACAGCGCCGCGCGGGTGGAGGCGGCGAACAGCCTGAACGTCCAGGCCGGACGCGACATCGCCAACCTCGGCGGGGTGCTGCAGAGCCGCGGCGACCTCAGCCTCGACGCCGGACGCGACGTCACAGTCGCCGCCGTCGAGGACCGCCAGGGCCAGACCCGCTGGAACACGTCGCGGCTACAGAGCGTGACCCAGCTCGGCGCCGAAGTCAGTGCCGGGCGGGACCTGAACGTCAGCGCCGGGCGCGACCTCAGCGCAGTGGCCAGCGCCCTCGAAGCGCGCCGCGACATCGCCCTCTCCGCCGGGCGCGACGTGACCCTGGCGGCGGCG
>NZ_KV813490.1:0-233 GCF_001813645.1 Pseudomonas sp. HMSC063H08 | reverse complement strand
ATGAACATGGCCAAGCTGCCGATGCACCGCGACCTGGCCGGCTTCGACTTCAGCGCCTCCAGCGCAGACGCTCGTTTGATCAGCGAACTGGCCAGTCTGGCCTTTACCGACACCGCGCAGAACGTGGTGCTGATCGGTGGGCCTGGCACCGGTAAAACCCACCTGGCCACTGCGCTGGCCGTGTCCGGCATCACCCGGCACGGCAAGCGCGTGCGCTTCTACTCCACGGTCGA
>NZ_KV813489.1:0-584 GCF_001813645.1 Pseudomonas sp. HMSC063H08 | reverse complement strand
GCAACGAGGACTTCCGCTCAGGCCAGCAGGCGTTGTCCAACCGCATTGACGCCGCGCAGGCGTTCGCCAAGGATGCCGTCGAGAACCTGGCTCAGACCACCGCCTCGGCCGGCGATCTCCTGGTGCTCAAGGCAACCGTGGAGACACTGGACGGTTCTGTCCGCACGCTTCAAGAAAAGCAGGCCAAGGCGCCGCCGCTGATCGTGCCAGCGCCAAAACGCCCCATACCCGCCAAGCCCAAGCCGAAACCCAAACCGATGGAGCCTCCTCCCTTCTCGATCCTTGGCGTGGAGTATCGCGGGGGCGAACGGTTTCTGTCGGTTGCACCTCCGGGATCCACCCAGCTCAGCCAGATCTACCTCATTCGCCAGGGAGATGCCGTCGCCGGCACGAACTGGCGACTGACCGACCTTGACGATGGTACCGCGCACTTCGACGTCGCCGGCGCCTCGCGCAGCGTCCGCATCCAACCATAGGACCCCGCACATGAACAGAACCGTATCGCTCCTGTCCGGCCTGGTGCTGCTGCTGAGCTATCCCGCAGTCGGCCAAGAGGCTGCGGCAAGCCGAGAGACCAGCAGCCA
>NZ_KV813488.1:0-246 GCF_001813645.1 Pseudomonas sp. HMSC063H08 | reverse complement strand
TGGGCTTCTCCAGCGTTGCCCCCACCCAAGCCTCCTCTTCGGCCCAAGGCGCCTCGGTTCCGCCGGCGCTACCCGGGGCTGTACCGCAGCCGTTCATCCAGTAGGCACCGCCATGACGAACCTTCAGATTGCCGCGCTTGCGCAACCCTCCATGGTGACCCAACTGCTCACCGCCGACGGTGGTGAATGGGAGGTATCGAAGCACCTGCAGGAAATCATGGCCCTGGCCGCCGACGGCACGCTCTA
>NZ_KV813487.1:0-394 GCF_001813645.1 Pseudomonas sp. HMSC063H08 | reverse complement strand
CCCTCGGTGCCCAAGGGCACCAGCTCGAAGAAGACGGCACGCGAACGCCCATCTTCCAGGAGCATCACCTGTTCGTCGGGCAGGTACTCAGCCCAGGGCAGCAGGTCGACGAACGATGGGTCGTGATCGTAGAGGCGTGACGCTTCAGCCTGCGTGGCGCCATTCTTGCTCCCGGTGTTGGGCAGAGGAATACCCATGGCGGCCAGTCGCGCCAGATAGCGCTCGGTGGCTTCTTCCCGTAGTGCGTCTTGGACTTTGGCTTCTTGTGGAGCGGTGTTCTGCCCTTCCTGAATAGCCGCGTCATGTCCTTGGGCGCGGCGGCGAAAAAATTGAAGCAATTCCATCAGTAGGCCTCCGTGCGCTCGCCCGGCATGGCGTACTGGACTCGCTGGTA
>NZ_KV813486.1:25382-28615 GCF_001813645.1 Pseudomonas sp. HMSC063H08 | reverse complement strand
CTCGGCAGGCTGGATATCGCCCGCGACGATGCGGGGGGCTGGGCAAATCGCTTGGAGAACATTTCCGGGAATTTAGAGAGCACAGGTGATATGCGTTTCTCCGTGAGTTCACTTCTCAATAGAAGGGAAACCCTAGAGATTGAAGGTGACTTGCAGAATAGCGCTATTGGCGTCCGCTGTACGGGGTGTCAGCTTTCTGAGAGGTGGGGAAAAACTAGGTCTTCGAGCGAGCTTGTCTGGATCAGGGAATATAAGTCTACATTGGGAGAGTCTTCTGCCGCTGCTTCAATTACGGCTGGTCGAGATCTGCTTGTTGTAGGTGCAAGCCTGCAGAATATTGCTTCTAATATAAGTGCTGTAAGAGACGCCACGCTATCTCTGAGTAATTTCGAAAACAAAGGTTATGCGTTAGGGGAATATGCGGTCAGGGGCGTTTATTCGCCGCCGAGTAAATTTGGCGAAGAATTGCTTATGCGCATATTGGCGTATAACGCTGTCAACGATCCCAGTTATGGGGAGGGATATGCGAGCACAGGGGGGAGACTTCCGAATATTCATTATTTCGACAAGAATTTTAATGAAAAAGTCTCTCCGCTGGAGGTCATTCATGGAAACGGGAAAAATGGTGGGCCGGGTTGGCACCTGTACTTCGGTACCTTAGATGTTGAGTATCCGGGCACAGATCGCTGGAATAAGGCTATTGGACGAATACCGGCGCCGAATTATTCATCGAAAAAAACGGATGCTATTCCAGATCTACTTAAGGGATTGGCTCCTCTCGATGAGTTGACGATTAACAAAGGGGCGAACTCAACGGTTGGTGCTGTCGTGCAAGCTGGCGGTCGTGTAACGGTGAATGCTGCGGAGAGTTTCAATAACTCTGTCCTACAGGGATTTCAGGCCGTTCAGGAAACCCAGTTACCTCATCAGGACATAGCTGTTTCAAGCACGACGAGCGCCGTAGTGACTCTGAAGAGTCAACTGCCAGCGGATTTGGCAAGGCAACAGATCAATCCTCTCACCTTGCCGGGCTTCAGCCTGCCTCAAGGCCAGAATGGGCTCTTCCGCCTGGCGTCCCAAGGAGCCCAGGTGAACCAGGCAAGTGGTGCTCTGAAATCCGCCAGCGATCTCACCCAGAGCGGCCATGGCGTATCTGTATCCGCACAGGCAGGCAGTGACGCAAGTGGCTGGAGTACCCAGGCGCGTCGTGTCGGCGATGATCGGGTCACCTCGCTTACCGGTTCCGCCTATCAAGGCCGGGTAGCTGAGGCTATCGATGCGCTACGGGCTTCCGCGCCAATCTCGGGCGACGGGGGAAACACTGGCCGTTTCCAGGCCGGTGAGCACCAGGCGACCACGGGACTGGGTGGACTCGTCGAGGGCAATGCATCGGGTCACAGCGGCAATGGCGTCATCCTCGCCGATCTGCGCGGTGGTCTACCCTCGTTCTCAAGCCTTCCCGCGGCTGATCGTATTCAAGGCACAGCGCCCGGTCACGATGGGAATGGAACTATTCTCGCCAATTGGCAGGGTGCGCAGGCGACGGTCCAGGCCTCGCCTTCGACAGTGCGTGTAGAGGGGGTAGTTTCCAGTCCAGGTGGCAATGGCAGCATCCTTGCCGATCTGCCGGCTGAGCAGTCGTCGGTGCAGGCACTGCCTTCGGCCGTTAGGGCTCAGGGCAGCCTGCCTCGCCTCGAAGAGCGGAGCGCCGTTCTTGCCGAGCCTCCGGTTGGGCAGCCAGCGTTGCAAACCCTGCCGTCGGTTGCGCGCGTTGAGGGCGTGCCCAGCAATGCCACACCGAGCAACAGCCACAAGTATCTGATCGAGACCAACCCGGCGCTCACCGAGCTGAAGCAGTTCCTCAACTCGGACTACCTGCTCGGTGGCCTGGGTATCAATCCGGATGACAGCAAGAAGCGCCTGGGCGACGGTCTATACGAGCAGCGCCTGGTACGCGAAGCGATCGTCCAGCGTACGGGGCAGCGCTTCATCGCCGGATTGAACAGCGACGAAGCGATGTTCCGCTATCTGATGGACAACGCCATCGCCAGCAAGGACGTATTGGGACTGACCCCTGGCGTCACCCTCAGCGCCGCCCAGGTGGCCGCGCTGACCCACGACATCGTTTGGCTGGAAGAAGTCGAGGTGAATGGCGAGAAGGTCCTCGCCCCCGTGGTCTACCTGGCCCAGGCCGAGGGGCGGTTGGGCCCGAACGGCGCGCTGATCCAGGGGCGCGACGTGAACCTGATCACCGGCGGGGACCTGAGGAACGCCGGTACCCTGCGCGCGCAGAACGACCTCAGCGCGACAGCCGGCAACATCGACAACAGCGGCCTGATCGAGGCCGGCAACCGCCTCGACCTGCTGGCCAGCGGCTCCATCCGCAATGACCAGGGCGGCATCATTGCCGGGCGCGAGGTAAACCTCTCCGCCCTTACCGGAGACGTCATCAATGAACGGACGGTGACCCAGCACCAGTCCTCCTACAGGGGAACCGGTACCACTGAGGCATTTGCCGATAGCGCCGCGCGTATCGAGGCTGCGCAGAAGCTGACCGTTTCGGCAGGACGCGATGTAGCCAATATTGGCGGTGTCATCGACAGCAAGGGCGACCTCGCCTTGCAAGGCGGCAGGGATGTCCTGGTTTCGGCTGCGGTAGCGGAGCGGGGCTGGACGGCAGGAAGCCAGGCATACCAGACCCAGACGACCCAGATGGGCGCCGAGGTCGTGGCGGGGCGCGATATCAGCGTCAGTGCCGGACGCGATATCAGCGTCGCGGGCAGCCGCATCGACGCTCGTCGCGACGTGACATTCGAGGCGGGTCGCGATGTGGGCCTGGTCGCGGCTGCCAACGAAGAGCATGCCTATGGCAAGACCAAGAAGGTCACTTTCCAGGACGACAAGATCACCCAGCAGGCCACTCGCGTGGACGCTGGCGGCGACCTGGCGATCAATGCCGGACAGGACCTGCGGCTGGTCGCGAGCCAGGCCAGCGCCGGCGACGAAGCCTACCTGGTGGCCGGCGACAAGCTGGAGCTGCTGGCCGCCAACGACAGCAGTTACTACCTCTACGACAAGAAGAGCAAAGGCAGCTTCGGTAGCAAGAAGACCCGGCGCGACGAAATCACCGATGTGACGGCAGTGGGCAGCCAAATATCCAGCGGCGGCGACCTCACCCTGCTCAGTGGCGGCGACCAGACTTACCAGGGCGCGAAGCTGGAATCGGGCAACGA
>NZ_KV813486.1:22205-25282 GCF_001813645.1 Pseudomonas sp. HMSC063H08 | reverse complement strand
GCGTGGCAGTCGTCGAAGGGCAAGGGCCAGACCGACGAAACCGTACGCCAGAGCCAGCTCGTCGCCCAGGGCAACCTGGCGATCAAGGCCGTGGAAGGCCTGAAGATCGACCTCAAGCACATCGACCAGAAGACCGTGAGCCAGACCATCGACGCGATGGTGCAGGCGGATCCGCAACTGGCCTGGCTGAAGCAGATGGAGCAGCGCGGCGATGTGGATTGGCGGCGCGTGCAGGAACTGCATGACAGCTGGAAGTACAGCAACTCCGGGCTGGGCGTCGGCGCGCAGTTGGCGATAGCGATCGTCGTGACTTACTTCACGGCGGGCGCAGCCAGCGGGGCGATTGCAACGGCCGGGGCCGGAACCTCCATGGCAGGCGCGACCGCAGCCGCTACCGCTACGACTTCGGCGGGCTGGTTGAACGCGGCAGGTACCGCAGCGCTCAGCGGCGTGGCCAGCAATGGAGCGATCAGCACCATCAACAACCGGGGAAACCTGGGGGATGTCGTCAAGGACGTGACCTCCAGCGATGCGCTGAGGGGCTATGTAGTCGCTGGCACGACTGCGGGGCTGACTGCCGGCGTCTACGACAAATGGACCTCGACCCAGACCGGCACCTCGACCGCTCTACCGAACACCGGGGCCGTGGCGCCCGCCGCAGGGTTGGGCACCTGGCAAGGCGTGGGCCAGTTCACCTCGAACCAGTTGCTGCAGAATGGTACTTCGGTGCTGTTGGACCGGGCGCTGGGCGGCAAGGGCAGCCTGGGCGATGCGTTGCAAAACAGCCTGGCAAATGCCTTTGCGGCCTACGGCTTCAAGCTGATTGGCGACACCACCCATGGCGTACTGGACGACGGCAGCCTCGGCAAGATCGGCTTGCACGCCCTGATGGGAGGTCTGGCCGCCGAAGCGGTCGGTGGCGATTTCCGTACCGGAGCCCTGGCTGCGGGAGTCAACGAGGCGCTGGTGAATAGCCTCGCCAAGCAATACGCCAGCCTGCCCATCGATGACAAGAAGGGCCTGCTGATCATGAGTTCGCAGTTGATCGGCGTGCTGGCGGCTTCGACGCAGGGCGATGCGGACGCCAAGAGCTTGCAGACGGGAGCCTGGGTGGCGGGGAATGCCACCCAACACAACTACCTCAGTCATTGGCAGGAGGAGAAGAAGCGGCAGGAGGTCGATGGCTGCAAGGACAAACCGCTCTGCAAAACCGGAATAGAAGCCAAATGGGCAATTATTTCGGCCCAGCAGGATGTCGGTATCGTCGTAGGTGTTGGAGGAGGCATCGGTCTTTCGACAGCTGAAACCGCAGTGGGTGTTTATGAGCTGGTCAAGAACTGGAGGGAAACCTATGCAGCTCTGGAGCAGTTGGCCACTTCGCCAGAGTTCCGGCAGCAATTTGGCGATAGCTACCTGAAGGGGCTGGAGGAGCGCGCCGCATTCTTGACCCAGGCTTACGAGGATGCCGGCTGGCAAGGTTCGGTCACAGCTGGTGTCGAGGGCGGTAGGTTCGCTGCGGAACTTGTTGGCGTTCTGACGGCAGTAAAAGGTGGCGCGCAGATAACCGCCAAGCTGCCAACAGCAGCCAAGAACCTGGTCAACGCGATTGCGGAGTCACCTGTTTCCGGTAGTATGAGTTCGCAACTCGGGGCAGTGGGGGACTTGGGTAGGCTGGGTGGGAGTCCAAAAGCAACTGGGACTGCTGCTGAAGCGGCTATTCAAGTTCCTGGGCGTGTTCAGTCACGCGTTAACTTGATGACTGGTGACAAAAGTGCGGGTTGGGAGCACGTTGTAAGTCGTCACTTCAATCCAGAGGTAAATGCAAGCCAATTCACTATAGGGCAGGCTGAGCTTCGCACTTTGCTTCAAAGTAAAGAGGTGGTGAGTGCGCCTGTAACGCGAATGTTAGAAAGTGCGCAAGGTATTCGATATGTTCGAGAAGTGAATCTCAGTGGGCCTATTGGTATTGATAAGTTCAGTGGTCAGCCTACCTCTACCATGACTGTTCTTACTGATAGGTTTGGTAACTTAATAACGACTACTCCGGGGGTTGTTAAGTGAAATTAATTGGAAGCCTTGCGGAGCAATCTTGTCGTGAAGAGCTATCTAAGTCATGGGGCGGGCTTAGAGAATCGGGAAATCAGTTGTTCTCTATCTTGGCGGACAGGCTCGGCTTGATTGGTAGCGCATTTGTGTTGAGTTGGACGCCTGAGCAAGCTGAGGATTTATATACGATCCTAGTTAATGGGAGTGAAGTGGTTTGGCTTGAGGTTTCAAGGTCTAATGGGGAGGTAGTGGACTTTCAAACTACTAGTGTGAAGGAGTACGAGAGGTCGCTTCGTTCACGACAGAGTAGGATCAAATTGGCGGTTGCTCTTGATTTAGCACGTCAGCATTGAAAAGCCCCGGCCTTGCCGGGGCTATTTATTTCACTCTGCGGTAATCACCAAGCAGCCCTGCATGACTCTGATTCTGACTTTCTCGTTGACCTCGAATCCAGCCAGCGAATAAAGGGGACAGATTTGAATGGCACTTACTTAACCCTTTTCGGATGACCGTGTTTCTTGATCGCTGCCCGAGCAGATAGACGTGTGCAGGTCAGTAATGGGTAGGGCTTTGGCCTTCGCTTGAGGGCTCTGGGTTCAACTCGCCCGGAGCGATTGCTGACACGCTGTTGCGCGACCAGAACCAGCAGGCCGCGAAGAGTCGTACCTCCGTCAGGATCATCGTCGAATTGCCGCCAAGCGAATAAAGGGGACAGATTTATTTTCCCTACTCTAATTCTCTGAGCAGGGAGGTTCCAGTGCAGACGCCGTAAGGAGGCTCCGCGAAGCCTAGGCAGAGGCGAGTGGTTCTACTGAACTATCGAATAAAGGGTGAATAAAGGGGACAGATTTATTTTTCGGTGTTTATGAGCTGGTCAAGAGCTGGAGGGAAACCTATGCAGCTCTGGAGCAGTTGGCCACTTCGCCAGAGTTCCGGCAGCAATTTGGCGATAACTACCTCAAGGGGCTGGAGGAGCGCGCCGCATTCTTGACTCAGGCATACGAGGATGCCGGCTGGCAAGGTTCGGTCAC
>NZ_KV813486.1:0-22105 GCF_001813645.1 Pseudomonas sp. HMSC063H08 | reverse complement strand
GAGTCACCTGTTTCCGGTAGTATGAGTTCGCAGCTCGGGGCAGTGGGGGACTTGGGTCGGCTGGGTGGGGGGCAAAAGGAGTTCAAAAACTTCCTGAACTCGGTGGGGTTGATACGTTTCTTAGCTCTCAAGCAGCAAATTTAAACAAGAAGTTGGGTGCGAAAATAGGTGAAGGCAGACTGCCTTACGAGGCCAGTCGCGCTGGTGTTGAGCAGGCCAAGCTAGCAGTTAAAGAAACATTGGAGAACGCTACCGCTGTTAGTGACATAATTCCTAAGTCGGCTGTCCGAGGGAGTTATGACCTTGTTCATGTTTACAGCTCTAAAACTAATAGCAGTGTTAACCTACGAGTGTTGCCCGGCGGCAAATATGAATTCGACACTTTGATTTCAGTGAAATCCTCAAAATTTTAGTCGCGGGGTTTGGCCTTATGATCATTGGTGAGAAGATTTTTGAGTTTAGATTTCGGTCGTTCTTTATGTCGGGGTCTTTGGTTTGTAAAATGTTGGTTCTGTTTCTTAGGTTTTCAAGATCGGGATGGGTTTCATTAGATATTGGGGAAGGTGTGTTAAGGATTTTGTCTTTTGGCTCTGAACCAAAGCTGTTGGGGCTGGATGAGATTTCCGATGACTTTGCGTACCCGATCCAGAGTTCGAATGAATTGGATAGATATTTTGGCAAGGACCTGCTTGCTGTTTACAAGTATCTTTTTTCGGATGTGGAAGATGGTTGTGTCGGCGTGTATTTCGATTTTGGAGATTGTGGTTTTAGCGTTTTGGAGTTAGAGGATAACTTGTCCATAATTGATGGCGTGGTTAGAGTTTCAGATGACGTGGCTTTATCTAAGTTAGAGATTTAGATGGGGCAAAAGCAACAGGCGGGAAGCCCACCGTTGAGCTGTTCGGCGGGAAGAATGCGCAGACTCTCGGCGCAATAAACGTAGATATCCGCGCCGATATTCAGACCATAAAGGGGACAGATTTATTTTCCCTACTCTAATTCTCTGAGCAGAGAGGCTCCAGTGCAGACACCGTAAGGAGGCTCCGCGATGCCCTAGGTAAGGGCGATCGGTTTAGCGAGTTATTCGCTTTGAGTGGTTTGGCGTGGGCGGTTGCTGAAAATTATAGTAGTAAAAATAAATCTGTCCCCTTTTTCCTTTATGATCGGGCAGGGAATATTGTTGAATTTAAAGACAAAATTTCCCGAAAACTGTTTATGATCCGAAAATATTTACTGATCAGGGAATCCTTGATCTAGGGCAGCAGGCCGCAGCTGGCGGCTATAAGGGCGCGCTATCTAAAGGGCTGAGTAAATATGACTCTGTTGCCGGGGGTGTCACTTTTAGGGTGTATTTAGATAAGTTCACAGGAGCGGTGACAAGTTTCCACCCGAAGTAAAGGAGGTGCTTGTGAAAGAATTGTTTGGTCAGCCATACAGCGAGTCAGACCCTTATTGGGTCGTTAAAGGGTATTTTGACAGGATGTATGATGATGGCTACTTCATTGAGGCGGTTGGCTATATCGTGAAGAGATGGGGGTTCAGTACGGATGGGGCGTACTGTAACTTCCCTGATGGAAATAGTCCGTTTGATGAGGAGCACTTCGAGGGGGTTGAGTTTTCTTATGGCTATCCCCCGAAGGATGAAGACACCATTGTTGTGAGCGAGGCTGTTTGTTCTAAGTTCATTCGGCTCGCTTGTGAAAATTATCTTCAGCGCCATCCTGAAGATACTGAGAAAGTAAAAGAGCTTTTAGATAAGCTGTCTTTCTGATCCCTGACCGATATACTCCGTAGCCATGAACAGATTGAATCGTCAAAAGCCTCTATTCAAGTTCCTGGACGTGTTCAGTCACGTGTTAACTTGATGGCCGGTGGCAAGATGCGGGTTGAGCGAATAAATGGGCAGATGTATTTTCCCTACCCTGATTTCTGAGCAGGGAGGCTCCAGTGCAGACGTCGTAAGGAGGCTCCGCGATGCCTAGGCAGAGGCGAGTGGTTTTACTGAACTATCCGCTTCACGTGGTTCAGTGTGGTAAGATCGGCAGTGGTATGCAGTGGGAATGAGAAATATAAACACTAGTCAAAATTAGAGTAGGAAAAATAAATCTGTCCCCTTTTCTGTCCCTTTCCTCAAGAAGGCTATCCCAATGGAATTCCGGTTGAGGTCATGAATTTTCCAGGTGCTAAGTAGTGAAAGAAATAGAGATATTGTCAGCTCTAGAAGGGCTTGGCTGGAGATGCGACAAAGATGAGGCTGGGGATTATTTTTGCCTAATGGACATTGGTGAAGTCCAGGTTCAGATTATTCCAACTATAGGGAAGCGCTCTGATCATTTTAGGGTTTCATTAATGCCATCTGTTTCTACGAAGAATTTTACGGCGGCAGTTGCATTCGTTTTGGGTGAGGCCAGTAATTATGTGCCGATTATTGTGAGTAATGACGTGCCGGAGAAAATAGTCGATTTCTCACTGGATGATGTCGTTAGACTTTCTCAAAGTGCTATATCTTGGGCTTCTGCTCAAGATATAGAAAAAGGCTTGGCAGCTTATAGAGCTTTGCCAACAAATTCGAAGGGTGCTATGCCGTTGCGGCACTTGGCAGCTTTGGCGATAGCTGGAGACGTTAGCTGTCTTGCAAATTATCAATTCAGCTTCGAGCAGGGTGACAGATTAGGGTTTGTTCCGTATATCACCCAAAACATGATAGAGCGCGCTCTCTTGATTGCGCGAAATGTGCGTTGACGCTAATTACCCAAAGCGAATAAAGGGGGCAGATTTATTTTCCCTGCTCTAATGCTCTGAAAAGGAGGTTCTAGACGCCGTAGGGGGACTCCGCGATGCCTCGGTAAGGGCGATTGGTTTAGCGAGTTATTCGCTTTGAGTGGTTTGGCGTGGGCGGTTGCTGAGATTATGGTAGTAAAAATAAATCTGTCCCCTTTTCCCGCCCTTTCCCAGAAGATTATCTTTAGAGCTTTCTCAGTTTTTTATTGTAAACTGTAAAATCATCAAGGCGATGAGTGCAATAATTAAGGTGAGGAAAGTTGATTGCAGGTAGAGGAGTTGCCTCCCTATTTTTCTGATTTCGTTATTTTCCAAGGCATTGTATTGCTTTCGGAATATAAATTTCTCAAGCTTGAATCCGTCTATTTTTACTAGATAGGATAAGAAATACCCTGATGGCCTGCCAAGCTTCTCCCAGGCGTTTGGCTCTTCTTTCTTTAAAGTTCTTATGAATGTTGTTCTTTTTAGCTCTAATACTACCAGTGTGATGGCGCACAGAACTGCTATTATGTTGTAGAGGCTACTCATTGCCGCTTCCTTCTTTTTCGCAGCTTGGTGCTCTATTGCACTCTTGGCTGCAAGATGCTCCGCAGATCATTACTATTGTGCTATTGCATACTACTCCCCCAAAGAACGGGGTGGTGGCTTTGCTACATAGAGCTCCCACAAGGAAAGACTTTCCATTTCCAGTAAATTTTTTCTTGCACTCTAATGTACATGTGCAGTTGGTGTCAGGTGTGTAGATCAAGTTGTCCGTAGGGTTTGGTGAAAGACCATGCTTGTCGCTTTTTGCAGTTGGATTGTTATCGGAGTATGTGTAGTTATGATTCGGCGTGAATCCATGTTCCCAATACGGAGTGGCTTGCAGCATGCTCTCGCCAGAATTTAAAAATGTCATTTCAGGGTTGTTTAGCTTTCTTAGAGTTTCTACAGGATCACTCTCCACATACCGCCCAGTCTCCGGATCATAGTCGCGGAAGTAGTTGTAGTGCAGCCCGCTCTCCGCATCGTAGTACTGCCCGGGGAAGCGCAGGTTGACCTGGGTGCTGCCCTGGCTCAGCGCTTCGCCGCGGCCGAAGGCGTCGGACTGCCACTGCCAGGCGATCTGGCCGCTGGCGTCGGTGGCCAGGCGCGGGGTGTCGAGGTGGTCGCCATGGAGGTAGAGCAGGGTCGGGTTGCCGACCTTGCCCTGGGCGTCGTAGTCGGCGTCGATGGTGGCCAGCGGCAGGCTGTCCAGCCACAGGTAGTACTGGGCTCGCAGTTTCCGGCCGCTGCCGTCGTGTTCGGCTTCGCCGAGCAACTGGCCGTCGGGACCATAGAGGTAGGTGGTGACGCTCTCGGGGGTGAGCTTGACGATGCGCTGGCCGAGGGCGTTGTAGCGGTATTCGGCGACCTGCTGGCCGTCGAGGCTGACGCTTTGCAGGCGGCCCTGGGCGTCGTAGGCCAGTTTGCGCGCGGCGCGGTCCTGGGTGAGGTTGCCGGCGGCGTCGCTGGTCACCGCTTGCGCGCCGATGGCGGTCAATCGGTTGCTGTCGGGCGCGTACTGGTAGTCCTGGCTGCTGGCGGTGCCGCCTGAGGCGGGGTTGTCGCTGCGTTGGGTGCGGTTGCCGACCGCGTCGTAGGCATAGCTGCGCCCGCCCTGGACGCCGCGTTCCTCGGTCAGGCGGTCCAGCGGGTCGTACTGGTAGTCCAGGGTGCCCCAGAGGCTATGGCGGTGCTGCTGGATATTGCCATTGGCATCGTGCTGGTAGTCGCTCTGCCAGGGGCCGACCTTCTGCCGCAGCAGTTGGTAGTCCTGGTCGTACTCGCGGCTGAGGGCGATGCCGTTGCCCCAGGTCAGGCGCTGCAGCGGGCCGAAGGGCAGGTAGGCGATCTGCCCGACCAGGGGGCTCGGCGCCTTGTCGCCTACTGCCAGGGTCACGCTGGCGACCTGGCCGCCGGCGTTGCGCGGGTAGCCGATGGCGAGGCCGGAGGGGTAGCCGATCTCCAGCAGTTGGTTGGCCGCGTCGTAGCGGTAGGTCACGCGGTCGAGCAGGGTCTGCTGGTCGAGGCGGATGCTGCGTACCTGCTCGACCAGGTTGCCGCGCTCGTCGTAGCGGTACACCAGGCTGTCGCGGGCACCTTCGATGGCGCCCAGGCGGCCGATGCCCTGGTTGCCGTCGGCGGTGAGGTCGTAGCGGTACTGTACGTCGAGGCTCGGGTCGCTCGGCGAGCGGCGCTCGACCAGCCGATTGAGGGCGTCGTAGCGATACTCGGTGACCGCACCGCGAGCGTCGGTGCGGCGGATGACGTTGCCGGCGGCGTCGTGCTCGAAGGTGGTGGTGCCGCTGTCCGGGCTGACCAGTCGGGTCAGGTTGCCGAGGCCGTCGTATTCGTAGCGGGTGGTGACGCCGCGCGGGTCCTTGACCTCGGTGAGGTTGTCCTGGGCGTCGTAGGCGAGTTGGGTCTTGCCGCCGAGAGGATCGCTCTGGCCGACCAGCCGGTCGAGGGCGTCGAAGGTCTGGCTGTGGGCGAACTGGCGCGGGTTGGTTTCGCCGACCGGATTGTCGTTGAGGTCGTAGGCGAAGCTGCGTGTCTGGCCGCCGGCGCCGACCGCACGGAGCAGCCGGCCAAGCTCGTCGTAGGCCCATTGCTGCTGGCGCACCAGGCTGCCGCTGGCGTCCTTGATGCGCTGGGCGGTGCGATTGCCCTTGGTGTCGACGTCGTATTCGAGGCGTTCGCCGAGGTTGTTGCCGATCGCCACCAGGCGCCGTGCGTCGTCGTATTCGTAGCTCAGCCAGCTGCCGTCGCCACGGGTGACGCGGGTGATCTGGCCGACCGCGTCATAGTCGAAGCGGGTGGTGCTGCCGGCGGTGCTGACGGAGGCCAGCCAGCCGTCGACGCCGGTGTAGGCGAGGCTGCTGGTGACGCCGTTGGCATCGGTGATGCTGCCGGGCTTGCCGCGCTCGTCATAGTCGCCGAGGCGGGTGACCTGGCCGAGGGCGTTGGTCACCTGGGTCAGGTTGCCGCGACTGTCGTAGGCATAGAGGGTGACGTCCTGCACATCGGTGCGCGGACCGTCGGCGCGCTCGATCAGGCCGAGGGCGTTGTAGCTGTAGCTCCAGGCGCGCTCGGCCGCCTGGGCGGGCAGGGCGAGGGCGCAAGCCAGGGCGAGGGCGCCGAGACGAGGGAAGTATGGGGGGATGCGCATGGGTGTCGTCCTTGTCAGCGGGTGGTGACGGTCTCGCCGGTCTTGCGTCCCTCGGCGTCGTACTGGTAGCGGGTGATCCGGCCGGGCTCGCTGACCTGCACCGGGAGGAACAGGGTCGGGTGCCAGTCGGTTGTGATGGTGCGCGTCTGCGCAGTGCCGGCGGCCTCGGTGCGCGAGGTTTCCAGACCGCGGGCGTTGTACTGGTAGGTGGTCAGGTTGCCGTTGTTGTCGCGTTTGCTGGCCAGTTGACCGCGGCTGGTATAGGTGAAGGATGAGTTGCTACTGGGGCAGTCGACCGAAGGCTCGCCAATTATCGCGATGATACGTTGGAGACCCTGTAGGTTTTGGAATCGATAACGGGTCACTTTGCCCAGTTCGTTGGTAACGGTAGTCGAACCATCATTGTTGTAGACGATTTGAATCTTCTCCATGCCGCCGGCATGTTCGCTCGAAATAGCTCTGCCTTGATCGTCGTAGGACCAAGTCGCGAATCGTATGCCGCGTTCATCGGTGAGGCCGGTTAGTAGTCGAGGATTGTGCTCGTCCTCGTAATGATAGAGACGTGTTTTGCTCACGCCATTCAAGGTGACTTGGGACTTGATCAACTGCCCACTCGTACTGTAGTCGTAACGCCCTTCAACAGAGCTTGATCGGAAACCAAGTGGCTGGTTATTCTCGTCTTGAGTGAGTTCAAGAGAATTTCCGAAGTTGTCTGTCACGAAGACCTTGTTCTGACTATAGGAGATGCTGCGCTGTACTCCCGACTGTAGGTTCTGTCGTATCAGAGCACCCCTGTCGTTGAAAATGAACTGGTCGTTGTTTTTCGCGGAATATATCCAGCGATTGTCTAGCTTGATCAGGCTGCCCAGTTCGGTTGCTTCTGCCGTAATAGTTCCGTTGTTCAGGCTGAAAGTATTTAGCCTGCCGGTCTCTCTGGTGAGATAGATGGTACTCCTCGGTAGGTCAATGTCCAAACGCATGGAGAAGTTGTGCCGCCAGTAGCCATCAAGACTGTTGTAATTTCGGCTGAGGATCAGGGCGTTCCCTCTACCGCCCCGCAGATCTATTTCTTCCTGATATTTATTGCCAATAGCGAAATTTATAGGGTTTCCTCCGTACGGCGATGGGCAAGATATATCAGAAGGACCTTTGTTCTTGGCGGGCTGTGTTTTGATAACGCAAGTTTTCCTGATCTGCTTGGGAGCGATAGTCTCAGATCTAGGCCAATAATCTTCGGGGCATGTCCATACTGTTTGAGTGCCCAGGGAGCCTGCTGGGGCTGGTGGGTTAATAGTTACGATGCCGGCAGCATTTATGCTTTGACTAATGGAGTGTCTTATTAGTGAGTGGCTATTGTATTCTCCATTGGTTTTTCCGAATATCTCACTGCCTTCTGCATGGGTGATGATGAACTTGGTACAGCTATATACTGCTTTGCTTGTGCATTGCTTGAATATTTTTTCTTGTTTTTCGTTTATCTTTAGTATTACTTCTGTTAATGTTTCTTCGATGATGGTAAGGAAGGTGTCGTTGGCGAATTTATATTTCTTTTTTGGTTCAAGAATTGCGCCGGGAGATGCGTATGTCATTGTCGAAAAAGCGGCAGCTATGCACAAGACAAGGCTTGAGTAGGTGCGAGGTGGCTCTGAGTCTAGAGGAGGTTTCGTCATGTCAATTTCTTTTGGAGTAAGCTTGTTTTAGTTTAAGGTCACTGCTGGTTCGTCTCGCATACCGAAAAGAAGTCTTCATTGGTTCGCCATGATTCCTTCACTGGTTCTGCGTCCCTCGGCGTCGTACTGATAGCGGGTGCTCCGGCTGGGCTCGCTGACCTGGACCGGGAGGAACAGGGTCGGGTGCCAGTCGGTTGTGATGGTGCGCGTCTGCGCAGTGCCGGCGGCCTCGGTGCGCGAGGTTTCCAGACCGCGGGCGTTGTACTGGTAGGTGGTCAGGTTGCCGTTGTTGTCGCGTTTGCTGGTGAGCAGACCCTGGTCATCGTAGGTGAAGGTGGAATTGCTGCCGGGGCAGTTGGGCGAGGGTTCGCCTTCGATGGCAACGATGCGCTTGATGCCCTGGATCACTTGGAAGCGGTAGGTGGCCTGCTTGCCGTATTCGTTGGTGACGGTGGTGGAGCCGTCATCGTTGTAGGCGAGGGTGACCTTTTCGGCGCCGTTGGCGTGTTCGCTGGAGATGGCGCGGCCTTGGTCGTCGTAGGTCCAGGTGGCGTAACGCGTGCCTTGTTCGTCGATGATTCCAACCATTAACCCGGCATTGCCACTGTCAGCATAGAGATACTTCCGGGTGCGGTTGAGTCCTTGGGACGTGGTTTTCTTCGAAACCAGCCTGGCGCCCCCGTCATATAGATATTCCACTTTCAGGGAACCGTTGTAATCGACGAGGTAGGGTTGTTTCGTTGCGTTCCAGGAAACGGTTAGGGTGTTTCCGAACCCATCTTTAGCCTTGGTGGTGGAGAGGTTCGGATAGGTTATCGTGATGACCTGCCCCCTGACTTTCCTCTGGATAAGCCGGCCCTGGACATCGAAAAGTGAGCTGGTTCCGTCCCTATAGTCATACCTCCAGCCTGCCTGGTCTTTTGAAAGTGTACCCGTCGTTGCGTCGGACGATATTGCGCCGTCAGTCAGCCTGAATAGTTCCTGACGACCATCGGGTAGAGATAGGGAAATATTTTCGCCTACTATTTTTAAGCCTTCCTGGAAGGTGTTCGTCCACATTCCGGTAATGCTGTTGTAGTATCTCTCGAACTGGAGAGGGGAGTGCGACGGATCTATATCGGTTTCACGTTGAAATTTATTGCCGATACTGGCATTTATAGGGTTTCCCTGGAAAGATGAGGGGCCTTGGCATCCGTTTTCGTTGGGGATTCCCGCGTTCTTTCGATCGGAGACGTCAGTGGGGCACTCGTACCGGCCATTGAAAAGGTTGTATGGGCAGCCAGTTGGAGGAGCCTGAGTAACGTTTACAGCCGTGCCGGAGCCCCCCCACCAGTTAGGATTTCCGTAGGTAGCAGTGCCGGATGTAGCTGCTAGCGGAGACTTTCTGAATATGCTGATGCTGCAAAAAAATGAATTGTATCGGGCATCTATAAGTGTTTTTCTGCTGATGTACCCTAGAACTACGTGACCACCCTTCAGATTGCTATCTATATAGTACCTGTCGCTGGCCGCGCAAGCGGCTTCGAGCGAGGGTTGTCGCCTATCTGGATATGGCACGTGTCCAGGTTGTCCAGGGGCTGGTCCTGAAACTGAAAGCTCCCAGCCTTCCTCCGCATGCACTACGGCGATGAATGTATTTAACAGGAGAAAAGCGAGAGCTTTGTACATTTCCATTCCTTGAAGTCTATTTGCACTGCTGATTATCAACGAGACTCAGCATCACTATAGATTGAACACCAGATGAACATCCTCCGGCTCCAACCGATACAACTCCTCATCCGGTTCCATGCACAGCCGGCATCCGAGTCTCGTATAAAAATCCACCGTGTTCTGCGACGGCGTAGCCGAAACGTAGAGCGCGCTGGCGCCGAGGTGGCGGGCCTGGGTGGCGGCGAGGTGGAAGAGGTGGGCGCCGAGGCCGCGGCGGCGGTAGGCGTGGCTGAGGTGGAGGAACTTCAGTTGCAGCCAGTCGCGCTCGGGGCCGAGGTGGCGCGGGTCGAGGACTACCGCGCCGATCAGGTGGCCCTGGTCGAACAGGCCGAGGAACCAGCCGCCGCGGTCGAAGCAGTCGAGCAGGATCGGCGTGTAGTGCTCGGCCTCGCCCTCCGGCCAGCCGCGCATGTCGTAGAACTCGGGGCGCAGCACCAGTTGGCCGGCCTCGACGGAATACAGGTGTTCGATCACTTCGCTGCGGTCGATCTCCCAGACCAGGGGGATTTCGTCGCGGCGCAGCAGGCGTTCTTCGGTCATCGTGGTTTCCTTGCGCTGAGGCCGTACATCAGCGGCAGGCGCGGACGATCGGCGGGCGGCAGCATGCGTCCGCCGCCGCCGTCGCGCATGCCGTCGAAGCCGGCCCAGCCGTTGGCGTAGGGGTATTCCTCCAGCCGTTCGAGTTGCAGGCCGGCGCCGAGCAGGGCGCCGATCACATCGGCCAGGCCCCACTGGAACTCGTAGCTGGGATGAGGGTTGCTGAAGTTCTCGACGCCGGCGCGGTAGCCGGAGGGCGCCAGGCTGGCGCCGGACTCGGCGACGTAGTCGCTGACGCCGCTCTCGGCGATCGGCTCGCGGCTGAAGTAGTCGTAGGCCGGTTGCCAGTGTGGGTCGAAGTACAGGGCGAAAGGGTGGAACTCCACCAGGACGAAGCGCCCGCCGGGAACCAGTACCTGGGCGATGCCGTCGGCCCAGCGCTTGAGGTCGGAGAGCCAGACCAGCGTGCCGTAGGAGGCGAAGACCCGTTCGAAGCGTTCGCCACGGGTGGCGGCGACGGGCAGCCAGCGGAGGATGTCGTCGCGCTGGAAGTCGGCGGCGATGCCGCTGTCGCGGGACAGCTGGCGGGCGAAGTCGATGGCGCTGTCGGCGATGTCGACCCCGGTGACGCGGGCGCCAAGGCGCGCCAGGCTCAGGCTGTCCTGTCCGGCGTTGCATTGCAGATGCAGCAGGCGCAGGCCGTCGAGATGGCCGAGCAGTTGCAGTTCCTCGGGATAGAGCGTGGAACCGCCGTTGCGGAAGAAGGCGGCCTGGTCGGCCTTGTGGCTGTTGTGCGCCCGGGTGGCGGCGTTCCACGACAGCCGGTTGGCCTCGTGCAGGTCGGATCGCATGGTTCGACTCCTTCCCTGGAGTGCGCCACCGCGCGGATGGCGGGTCCGGGGGATTACATGTCCTTGATGCTGCGCACCTGGTCCTTGTTGACGCGGGTGCGCTTGCCGTCCAGTTGCTCCAGTTCGTAGAAGCCGGAACTACGATCATAGCGCGGGGTATCCACCGCCTGGATCTCGCGGCCATCGTTGAGGGTGACGATGGTCGGGGTGGAGCAGCCGGCCAGGACGGCGAATGCGGACGAGAGCAACAGGGCGGGCAGCAGACGGGAGGTCATCGGAATTTTCCTTCGGACGGTTTTCGAGGCGGCGGATTCTACTCCAGTCGCGGCGCAACCGCTCTAGCCTGGATCACAGCGGCAAATTTCCGCTGTGATCGTACGTCTCTTCCGGTGAGCCGCCCGGATGGCGGCGCCTATTCGAAGGGAGATTCCATGTCTGCCGTTTCCACCTCGTTGTTGCTTTTCCTCAACCTGCTGACCCCGGCTCAGGCCGCCCAGCCCGTGCCGCTGGCCGATGGCCGCATCGAGATCGCTGCCGGCGAGAGCCGCCAGCGCTACCTCGACCTTGCCCCCGGCGAGTTGCAGTTGCTCGACCTGGAGGTCGACCGCGGCCGCGTCCGCCTGCGCGCCACCACGCCCGACGGCAAGGCGTTGCGCGCGACGGAGCTGGCCGGACGCCAGTCGCTCGGTCTGCAGGCCGGCGAGCGCCAGGGCCTGCGCCTGACCTTCAGCGCCGACGAAGACACCGCACTGACCCTGATCCCCACCCAGCGCCTCACCCCGCAGACCCCGGCGCTTGATTCGCCGGCGCCGCAGAGCCCGACCCTGCAACGCCTGCAGGCGGAGCTTGCGGAAAAGCGCCCCGGCGCGCTGAAGGCGTTCTGGAAGCAGGTGGCGAAGCAGGGCACGCCGTTGGTGGAGCCGCTGGATGCCGAACGTGTGCTGGTCACCTTCCTCTGGCGCCAGCAGCGTCCCGGCGACGTGCGCCTGCTGTGGCCGACCCCGGAGGTCAACACCCGCCGCTTCGAGGCCCTGGCCGGCAGCGACGTGCGCTACCTGAGCCTGCCGCTGCGCCGCGACGCGCGGGTTTCCTACCAGCTCAGCGCCGACCTGCCGGACCTGCAACAGGCCGATCGCGGCACCTTGCGCCTGGCGTTGCAGGCGGCGGCGCGGCCGGACCCGCTGAGCCGTACGCCGTGGCTCAACAGCCGCGCGCTGCCGCGGGCCGAGCAGGCCTCGCTGGTGCAGCTCGGCGGCGCCCCTGCCGAGACCTGGGACCAGCCGCGCAAGGACGTGCCGCGCGGCAAGGTGGAGCGCCTCGGCTATAGCAGCCAGGCCCTGGCCAACCAGCGCCAGCTGACGCTCTACACGCCGCCGGGCTACGACCCCGAGGGCCAGCGCTATCCGCTGCTGGTGCTGTTCGACGAGGACCACTACGCGCGCGACGTACCGACCCCGACCATCCTCGACAACCTGATCGCCGCCGGGCGCATCCGCCCGACCCTGGCGGTGATTGTCGGCAATGTCGACGCCAGCAGCCGGGGCCGTGAGCTGCCCTGCAACGAGGCCTTCGCCGACATGCTCGCCCATGAGCTGCTGCCCTGGTTGCAGCAGCGCTATGCATTGAGCGAGGAGCCTGCCGATCGCGTGCTTTCCGGTTCCAGCTACGGCGGACTGGCCTCGGGCTGCATCGCCTACCGTTATCCGGAACGCTTCGGCAAGGTGCTGAGCCTGTCCGGCTCGTTCTGGTGGGGGCCGGACGAGCAGCAGCCGCAGTGGCTGGTACGGCAGTTCGCCGCTGGCGAGCGTTTGCCGCTGGCGTTCTTCCTCAGTTCCGGCCTGCTCGAGGAGCCCGAGGCGGACGGCATTCTCGGCAGCAACCGCAGCCTGCGCGCGGCGCTGCAAGGCAAGGGCTACCCGCTGCACTACCGCGAGTTCCCCGGCGGTCACGACTACGCGGCGTGGAGCCTGGAGCTTGCCGAAGGGTTGCAGGCCTTGTTGCCGGCGCATTGAGCCGGCTGGCTGGCGTGGGGCGGATAGCCGCTTGCGGTTATCCGCCGTGCCGCGGCCTGGAGATGGGGGAAGGCTGTCCGGAGCGTATTCGCAATGCCCACCGCGTTGCGGAATCGGAAAAAATCGTCCAGGGCCATTTGCCAGCGTCGGCGGATAGGGGACAATCGGCGTTCGCCTCAATCGAACGACAAGGATGTTCTCGATGCGCCGACTCTTGCGCCCGGTATTCTGCGCCGCGCTCTTCTGCCTGTACCCAGCGCTGGTCCAGGCTGCCGCAGAAAGCGAAATCCTCGGCCTGTTCCAGCGCTGGCAGGCCGCCCACGGGCAGCGCAGCGGCAAGGCCCTGGAAGGGGTCTATGCGCCGCGCCTGGACTACTATGGCCGCGCGCAGACGCGCGAGCGCACCCTCTCCGCCAAGCAGGCCTTCTTCGCCCGCCATCCCGACTTCGAGCAGCGCATCGTCGCTGCGCCGCAGATCGTGCCGGGCGACCAGGAAGGCCGCTACGAGGTGCGCTTCGTCAAGCAGGTACGCCTCGACGGACGCCTGCGCAACTATCCGGGGCTGCTCCTGGCCGAGCGCGCCGGGCCGGGCGATACCTGGCGCTTCGTCGGCGAGAGCGACGAGATCACCCGCTACGCCGTCGACCCGCGGTACACCCCGCTGGCTCGCGGCCGCTTCGCCGGTACCGAGGCGGACTTCGCCTGGGTAGTGGCCCACGCGCCGAACAGCGCCGCCTTGTGCGACGAATACGAGGATTGCCGCTGCGACCTCTGGAGCGCCGACGCGCGCGTCCCGCCTAAGCCGCTGGGCAGTTGCACCGGCGCGGTGCTCAGCGTCCTCGGCGACCTCGACGACAGCGGCCGCGAGCGCCTGCAACTGCTGCGTACCTGGTGGACCAGCACCTGGACCAAGTCGTCGCTGCTGGAAATCCGCGACGGCCAGTGGGTGCGGATGCTGCCGGACATCTCCACCACCTGGGACGATGCCGAGGCCGAGCTGGTGCTGTACAAGGCCGACCCGCAGCAGCCGGGCCGAGTGCTGGTGACCGAAACCGTGATGGACGACGAGGGCGACTGGAGCCACCGCACCCGCAGCGAGGCGCTGCGCCCCGTACCCTGACGCCGGCCCCTTGGGCTGGGCGGCGCCAGGCCGTACAATCGACGGCTTTATGGCGAGCGTCGCCGCAGTCCAGGTTCCCGCATGCGCATCCACGTCTCCTTCATCGACCGTGTCGGCATCACCCAGGAGGTGCTGGCGCTGCTGGGCGGGCGCAACCTGAACCTGGATGCGGTGGAAATGGTGCCGCCGAACGTCTACATCGACGCGCCGACCCTCAGTCCCGAAGTGCTGGAGGAACTGCGCGCAGCGCTGCTGGGCATCCGTGGCGTGCAGGCGATGACCGTGGTCGACATCCTTCCCGGCCAGCGCCGCCGCTTGCAGCTCGATGCGTTGCTGGCGGCGATGGCCGATCCGGTGCTGGCGGTGGACGGCAAGGGCCTGGTGCTGCTGGCCAACCCGGCCTTCAGCGAGCGCTGCGGACGCGACCCGGCCGGCGAGAGGCTGGCCAGCCTGTTCGACGATGAAACCCTGGAGGATGCGCTGGTCGAGCAGGGCTTCCGCCTGCCGCTGCGCGAAGTGACCTTCATGGGCCAGGCCCTGCTGCTCGATGCCACGCCGATCACCGAAGGGCCGGGCGAGGGCGAGCGGCACCTGGCCGGCGGCCTGTTGACCCTCTACGAACCGAACCGCATCGGCGAGCGCCTGGCGGCCTTGCACCATGACCATGCCGAGGGGTTCGAGATGCTCCTCGGCGATTCCCAGCCGATCCGCACCCTGAAGACCCGTGCGCAGCGCGTGGCGGCGCTCGACGCGCCGCTGCTGATCCACGGCGAGACCGGTACCGGCAAGGAACTGGTGGCGCGCGGCTGTCACGCCCTGAGTGCGCGGCACAACTCGCCGTTCCTGGCGCTGAACTGCGCGGCGTTGCCGGAGAACCTGGCCGAAAGCGAGCTGTTCGGCTACGCCCCCGGCGCCTTCACCGGCGCCCAGCGCGGCGGCAAGCCAGGCCTGCTGGAGCTGGCCCACCAGGGCACGGTGTTCCTCGACGAGATCGGCGAGATGTCCCCCTATCTGCAAGCCAAGCTGCTGCGCTTCCTCAGCGACGGCAGCTTCCGCCGGGTCGGCGGCGACCGCGAGGTGAGGGTCGACGTGCGGATCCTCAGCGCCACCCACCGCAACCTGGAGAAGATGGTCGCCGAGGGCAGCTTCCGCGAGGACCTGTTCTACCGCCTCAACGTGCTCAGCCTGGAAGTCCCGCCGTTGCGAGAGCGCGGCCACGACATCCTGCTGCTGGCGCGGCACTTCATGCAGCAGGCCTGTGCGCAGATCCAGCGCCCGGTGTGCCGGCTGGCGCCGGGCACCTACCCGGCGCTGCTGAGCAACCGCTGGCCGGGCAACGTGCGCCAGTTGCAGAACGTGATCTTCCGCGCCGCTGCGATCTGCGAGAGCAGCCTGGTGGATATCGGCGACCTGGAGATCGCCGGCACCGCCGTGGCGCGGCAGAACGACGGCGAGGTGGGCAGCCTGGAGGAGGCGGTGGAGGGCTTCGAGAAAGCCCTGCTGGAGAAGCTCTACGTCAGCTATCCATCGACCCGCCAGTTGGCGGCGCGCCTGCAGACCTCGCACACCGCCATCGCCCACCGCCTGCGCAAGTACGGCATCGGTCCGCGCGCCTGAAGCGGGCTCAGCCCTCGCTGGAATACACCGGCTTGCCGGCGAACCAGGTCTTCAGCACTTTGGTTTCGCCCAGTTGCGTCTCCGGCACCTCGAACACGTCGCGGTCGAGGACGATGAAGTCCGCCTGCTTGCCCGGCTCCAGGCTGCCGATCCGGCGCTCCAGGCCGATGGTCCGCGCAGCGTTGCGGGTGTAGGCGTAGAACATGGTCTGGCGGTCCAGGCGTTCGCCGGCATTGAGCACGCCCTGCGGGCCCTTGCGGGTCACCGCCTGCTGGATGGCCTTCCACGGCGACAGGCTGGACACTGGCCAGTCGCTGGCCCCGGCGATGGTCGCGCCCTTGCTCAGCAGGGAGTGCGCCGGGTACTGGTAGCGGTAGGCGAAGGCGCTGATGTAGGGCTTCATCAGGTCCACCGTGGTTTCGTCGGCGGCGGCCCAGTACAGCTGCATCGAGGCGATCACGCCGAGCGGCCTGAAGCGCTCGAATTCCTTGGGATTGACCAGTTGCAGGTGGGTGATCGAATGGGCGATGCCGCTGTCGCGGTCGCGCCGCGCCTGCTGCATGCCGTTCAGCGCCTCGCGCACCGCGCGGTCGCCGATGGCGTGGACGTGGACCAGCCAGCCGCGGGCGTCGGCGGCGCTGACCAGTTCGCCGAAGTGCGCCGGGTCGATCAGCAGTTCGCCTGTCTTCCTGCTGTTGCGGTAGGGCTCGAGGAGCGCGGCGGTCTGCGTCGGGTATTCCGGTACGCCGTCGGCGAACACCTTGATTCCCGGCAGGGTCAGGTTGGGGCTGCCGAGGAAGCGCTGGCGCACCTTGTCCAGCACCTCGAGGTCGGCCGGCCGGCTGCGTGGATTGGCGACCAGGAGGGCGGCGACGTGGGCGCTGAGTTCGCCGCTCTTGGCCAGCCGCTGGTAGACCGGTAGCACGCCGACGGTGTTCTCGTCGGGCCTGAGGCTGAACAGGGCGTCGCCCGGCGAGCCATTGGCGGCCGGGTCCATCCATGCGGTCAGGCCCAGCGAGTTGCTGTAGCGCACCGCGCTGCGTCCGGCTTCTAGCATCTGTTCCGCGCTCGGCGCCGGCAGTACCGCGAGCACCGCGTCGAGACCGGCATCGGCGAGGAAGCCGTTGGGGGTGGCGTCGGCGTCGTGGCCGATGGTGTTGCGCTGTTCCTCGGGCAGGGCGCGGACCCGCGCGGCGTCGATGCCGGCGCGTTTCAGCATGGCGGCGTTGGCCCAGCCGGTGTGGTGGTCGCTGCCGATGAAGGCCAGCGGCTGGTCGGCCCATTCGCCGTGGTCGAAGCGCGCGCGGAAGTCCTTGACCTGGCTCCAGTAGGCGGTATGCATGCCGCTGACATTGAGCATGTCGCCATGTCGCGCCTTGCCGTTGTCGCGCCAGGCGCGCAGGCGCCGTTCCAGTTCGTCGAGGCCGACCTGTTCGTTGCCCATGTCCGCGCCGGCCAGCTCCAGGCCGCCGAACACCGCGTGCGAATGGGTGTCGATCAGGCCGGGCATCAGGCGCTTGCCGCCGAGATCGACGACCTGGCTGTCGCCATCGGCCAGGGCGCGCAGCCCGGCCTCGTCGCCGACCGCGAGGATCCGCCCGTCCTCCACCGCCAGGGCCTCGGCGAAGGGTTGCTGCGGATTGGCGGTGAAGATCCTGGCGTTGACCACCAGCAGGTCGGCGGCGCCGAGGGCGTGCAGGGGGATGGCCAGGCAGGCGCCGGCGAGGAGGGTGGGAATCCGTTGCTTCATGGTGGTTTCCTTTGCTTCTTGGTCTTGTGTAGCGTGGCCCGGGCAAGGCGAGACTAGCCAAAGCGCCGGCCCGGCAGAACCGGGCGCGGCGCACAACACTTGTGCCGGAACGGAAGGAGTCGATGGACAAATTGAATGCCCTGGCGATGTTCGTCGCCACTGCCGAAACCGGTAGCTTCAGCCGTGGCGCCGAGCGCCTGGGCAAGACGCCCTCGGCGCTGACCAAGGCCGTCGCCCACCTGGAAGCGGAACTCGGCGCCCGCCTGTTCGAGCGCACCACCCGCAGCCTGGCGCTGACCGAGGCCGGGCAGATCTACCTGGAGGCGGCTCGTCAGTCCCTGGAAACGCTGCGCACGGCGGGACAGGAGATCGAACTGCTGGAGTCGGAGTTGCGCGGCGAACTGCGCCTCGCCGCGCCGCCGTCGTTCGCCGCGGCGTTCCTCCAGCAGGCCTGCGCCAGCTTCCTCGAGGCGCATCCGCGGATCAGCCTGCGGGTGGACCTCGACGAAACCTTCCTCGATCTCAGCGAAGGCGGCTACGACCTCGGCCTGCGCGACGGCCCCATCGACCTGCCGGGGCTGGTGGCGCGGCCGCTGGCGCCGAACCAGATCGTGCTTTGCGCCAGCCCGGCCTACCTGGCGCGGCAACCCGCGCCGCAAGGCCCGGAGGACTTCGAGCGGCACGCCTGGCTGGTCTTCCAGCACCCTTCGCTGAACCAGAACTTCTGGTGGATGGAACGCGACGGCGCCCGCCAGCGTATCGACCAGCCGCGCCCGCGACTGGCCAGCGACAACTACGACTTCCTGCTCGCCCACCTGCTGGCCGGGCTGGGCCTGCAGTTCTGTCCGCAGTGGAGTGTCGCGCCGCTGCTCGGCGAAGGGCGGCTGGTGCGCCTGCTCGGCGACTACCACTTCGACCCGGGGCCGTTCGGGCCCTCCATCCATGTCCTCTATCCGGGGCACCGGCGCAACACGCGGAAGGTCCGCGCGTTCCTCGAGCACCTGCGCGCCAGCTTGCAGCGACAGGGGCTGTGCCATCGGCTGTAACGCTTCGGTTACGAGTGGAACGAATTCGTTCCGATTGCAGGAAAAACCTTTGCTATCAGGCGTTTGCGCTCTGGTTCGGGAAATGTCCGGCGGGTCTGTAACGAAAGCGTTCCATGGCGGCCCTGTCCGGGTTTCCCCCGCGCCCGGCCACGCCCCGTGGCGACAGGGCCGGGGCCGCTTGGCACCCTGCTTGCTACGGGCTGCCGCAGAACAAAGTCCCGTCCCGACCGGGCGACCCGCTGACAATGAGGATCCAGCATGAGCAAGTTGCGCTTTACCACCGACCACGAATGGCTGCGCCAGGACGACGACGGGCTGCTGACCGTCGGCATCACCGCCTACGCCCAGGACGCCCTCGGTGACGTGGTATTCGTGCAGTTGCCGGAACTCGGCGAACACGCCGCCGGCAGTGAAGTGGCGGTGCTGGAGTCGGTCAAGGCCGCCAGCAACATCCTGATGCCGCTGGACGGCGAGGTGGTGGCGATCAACGACGCGCTGCCGGACGCCCCGGAGCTGGTCAACCAGGATCCGCTCGGCGAGGCCTGGTTCTTCCGCTTCCGTCCGGCCGACTCCGGCGCCTGGGAAAAGCTGCTCGACCAGGCCGCCTACGACCGCCTGCTGAACGCCAACGCCGACGCCTGAGGATCCCGTCATGACCGATAACCTGAACCTCGGCGCCATCGACCTGGGCACCGACGACGAATTCATCGCCCGCCATATCGGCCCGCGCGCCGCCGACACCCAGGCCATGCTCCAGCGCCTGGGCTACGACTCGCTGGACGCGCTGATCGGCAACGTGATCCCGGACAGCATCAAGGGCAGCAGCGTGCTCGACCTGCCGGCCGGCATGGGCGAGGCCGAGGCGCTGGCCAGCCTGAAGGCGATCGCCGCGCGCAATCGCGCGTTGCGTTCCTTCATCGGCCAGGGCTACTACAACTGCCACACCCCGGCACCGATCCTGCGCAACCTCCTGGAGAACCCGGCCTGGTACACCGCCTACACGCCGTACCAGCCGGAAATCTCCCAGGGCCGCCTGGAGGCGCTGCTGAACTTCCAGACCCTGGTCAGCGACCTCTCCGGCCTGCCGATCGCCAACGCCTCGATGCTCGACGAGGCGACCGCCGCCGCCGAGGCCATGACCTTCTGCAAGCGCCTGTCGAAGAACCGCACCAGCCAGGCATTCTTCGCCTCCCGCCATTGCCACCCGCAGACCCTCGACGTGCTGCGCACCCGTGCCGAGCCGCTGGGCATCGAGGTGGTGGTCGGCGACGAGAGCGCCATCGAAGACTTCTCCGCCTACTTCGGCGCGTTGCTGCAATACCCCACCTGCGACGGCGAGATCGTCGACTATCGCGAACTGGTCAGCCGCTTCCATGCGGTCGATGCGCTGGTCGCGGTGGCCGCCGACCTGCTGGCGCTGACCCTGCTGACCCCGCCGGGCGAGTTCGGCGCCGACGTAGCCATCGGCAGCGCCCAGCGCTTCGGCGTGCCGCTCGGCTTCGGCGGCCCGCACGCGGCCTATTTCGCCACCCGCGACGCCTTCAAGCGGGACATGCCGGGACGCCTGGTCGGCGTCTCCATCGACCGCCACGGCAAGCCGGCCTACCGCCTGGCCATGCAGACCCGCGAGCAGCACATCCGCCGCGAGAAAGCCACCAGCAACATCTGCACCGCCCAGGTACTGCTGGCCAACATCGCCAGCATGTTCGCCGTCTACCACGGCCCGCAGGGCCTGCTGCGCATCGCCCGGCGCACCCACCGGCTGACCGCGATCCTCGCCGCCGGCCTGGAGCGCCTGGGCGTGGCCGTCGAGCAGAAGCATTTCTTCGACACCCTGAGCCTGGTCACCGGCGCGCGTACCGCGGCGATCCATGCCAAGGCCCGCGCCGCCGGGATCAACCTGCGCGAGATCGATGCCGGCCGTCTCGGCCTGTCGCTCGACGAGACCGTCCGCCAGGCCGATGTGGAGACCCTCTGGGGCCTGCTGGCCGAAGAGGGCCAGGCGCTCCCGGACTTCGCCACCCTTGCCGCCAGCATTGGCGACCGCCTGCCGGCCGCGCTGCTGCGCCAGTCGGCGATCCTCAGCCACCCGATCTTCAACCGCCATCACTCGGAAACCGAGCTGATGCGCTACCTGCGCAAGCTGGCGGACAAGGACCTGGCGCTGGACCGCACGATGATCCCGCTGGGCTCCTGCACCATGAAGCTGAACGCCGCCAGCGAGATGATCCCGGTGACCTGGGCCGAATTCGGCAACCTGCACCCGTTCGCCCCGGCCGAGCAGAGCGAAGGCTACCGCCAGCTCACCGACGAACTGGAGGCGATGCTCTGTTCCGCCACCGGCTACGACGCCGTGTCGTTGCAGCCCAACGCCGGCTCCCAGGGCGAGTACGCCGGCCTGCTGGCGATCCGTGCCTACCACCAGAGCCGCGGCGACAGCCAGCGCGACATCTGTCTGATCCCGTCCTCCGCCCACGGTACCAACCCGGCTACCGCCAGCATGGTCGGCATGCGCGTGGTGGTGGTGGCCTGCGACGCGCGCGGCAACGTCGACGTCGAGGACCTGCGCAACAAGGCCAGCGAGCACAAGGAACGCCTGGCCGCGCTGATGATCACCTATCCGTCCACCCACGGCGTGTTCGAGGAAGCGATCCGCGAGATCTGCGCCATCGTCCACGACTGCGGCGGCCAGGTGTACATCGACGGCGCCAACATGAACGCCATGGTCGGCCTGTGCGCCCCGGGCAAGTTTGGTGGCGACGTTTCCCACCTGAACCTGCACAAGACCTTCTGCATCCCCCACGGCGGCGGCGGCCCGGGCGTCGGCCCGATCGGCGTGCGCGCGCACCTGGCGCCGTTCCTCCCCGGCCACGGTCGCGGCGAGCGCAAGGAAGGCGCGGTGAGCGCGGCGCCGTACGGCAGCGCGAGCATCCTGCCGATCACCTGGATGTACATCCGCATGATGGGCGGCGAAGGCCTCAAGCGCGCCTCGGAAATGGCCATCCTCAATGCCAACTACATCGCCCACCGCCTGGAGGAGCACTACCCGGTGCTCTACGCCGGCGGCAACGGCCTGGTCGCCCACGAATGCATCCTCGACCTGCGTCCGCTCAAGGACAGCAGCGGGATCAGCGTCGACGACGTGGCCAAGCGCCTGATGGACTTCGGCTTCCATGCGCCGACCATGTCCTTCCCGGTGGCCGGCACGCTGATGATCGAGCCCACCGAGAGCGAGTCGAAGGCCGAGCTGGACCGTTTCTGCGACGCGATGATCCGCATCCGCGAGGAAATTCGCGCGGTGGAACGCGGCGAGCTGGACAAGGAAGACAACCCGCTGAAGAACGCGCCGCACACCGCCGCCGAACTGCTCGGCGAATGGAACCATGCCTACAGCCGCGAGCAGGCCGCCTATCCGCTGGCCAGCCTGGTGGAGGCCAAGTACTGGCCGCCGGTGGGCCGCGTCGACAACGTCTACGGCGACCGCAACCTGACCTGCTCCTGCCCGCCGATCGAGGCGTACAGCGAGGAGTGACGGACGAGGAGGGCGCCGCCAGCGGCGGCGTCCTCGCGTTTCCGGCGATACCCCTTTCCCGGCGCCGCGCTTGCGTAGCGGCGCCGCGGCCACGCTCGCGCCAGCGAGCGTCCTGACACCGACACGACAAGAGGCCAGCGCCATGTTCAGCAAGCACGACCAGCTCCAGGGCTACGACGACGAACTGCTCGCCGCGATGGACGCCGAAGACCGGCGGCAGGAAGACCACATCGAACTGATCGCCTCGGAGAACTACGCCAGCAAGCGGGTCATGCAGGCGCAGGGCAGC
>NZ_KV813485.1:0-17668 GCF_001813645.1 Pseudomonas sp. HMSC063H08 | reverse complement strand
ACGTCGGGAGACGTTCCCGAGTCAGGTCTCGACTCGTTGAACCAGGATGGGGATTCGGTGGAGATGGCGTTGGCACGACAACTTATTGCAGCATGAACTCATAGGCCACCTCCGGGTGGCCGTTTTAGCTTCATTTTTACTCATCTAGAACTGCCTTTGCAGTGAGCAAAGTGTTCCACCGAAACAATATCTTCTCCTACTCGATCAGCCAAACTGAGTACCTTTCTGGATTAACTCTACCTTGTAACCGTCTGGGCCCTCAAGAAATGCGATAATGCTACACCCATACTTCATAAAACCCGTTTCACGAATTACTTTATAGCCCAATACCTTAACTTCTGCGCAGGTCGCTGCTGCATCATCGACTCCGATTGGCAACATGCCCATAACCATCGCCAAGAAAATAGCTATCTTGATCCCAGTCATGGGTCAACTCCAAAACTGCCACATCTTGCTCATCGGTATAACCAACGAATGCCAACGTGAATCTCCCATCGCGGTAGTCTTGAGGTCGATCACGCTGCCGGGGTCGAGCACACACCGCTCTACGGCCCCAGTTCTCACACCAAATACACTTTTAATCGAGCCACCAGAAAATAAAAAAACCTGCTTCTACGCGGGGGGAAGGAGAGAAACAGGTCTTGCGCAAATTCATGTAAAGAAAAGCGCAAAAAATCATAAATCCTTCTTAGGCAATCATCAAAGACAGACTCACCTAGAACAATATGGAACCTGGACATACAACAAGAAACTTTACATATTGAAAGTCAAAATTAACACAAACGCAGTAAAATCCAAACCATAAATCCCGCCAACTCAAACAACCTCACAAGGCAATTTCTCCTCAATAAGTTTGACTTGACACTGAAACCGGGGAACAAGTCAACCAAACACAGGCCGCTCCAATGGCCCACTCACACACCACTCCGCCCAGATGAATACCGACGCAACCTCAAGGCAATATCCAGCCTGTTGACCCAGTCGGCATCAGCCAAGCGCGCGCCAAGTAATTCCTCGACTCGTCCTAAGCGATAATCCAGGGTGTTAGGATGGATGCCCAAGCGTTTCGCCGCATGGCCGCGACGGCGTCCCAGGTTCAGGAAGGTTTCCAGGGTCAGCAGCAGGTCGGGCTCGTTGCCCAGTTGTTCGAGCAGCGACACCAGGTAGCGCAGCGCATTCTCGCTGCCACGGATGCCATCCTCGACCAAGATGTTCGAGTAGCGCCTGACTGCTCGCTCGGCGCGTTCGCCGGAAAAGAAATCCAGCGCCTTCAGCGCCTCCTCCATCGAACGGGCCCAGCCCCGCGCGCCGTGGTTCATGATCCCCAGCCCAGCCTGGTGGATCTCCGCCTGCGAGGCGAGCAACGCTGCCACGCCCCGGGCCAGGCGCTGGTCGGCCTGGCTGATGGCTTCGCCATGGGCGCAGGGCAGCCAGACGATCAGGCGTTCACGATACCAGGTGCGCACGAGGTCCGCCGTGGCCACCCTGAAGGCACGCGAGACCTGCAGGAGCAGGCGCTCGATCTCTTCCTCGCGACTCCGCAGTTTCTCCGCGTCGATGCTGACGTCCAGCGCGAGCGCTACGCGTGGCATGCTCGGGTCGAGACCGAGGGCAACCAGCACTTCGCGGAAGCCCGTCTCGTCCTCCGGCGTATGCAACAGGATGTAGTACAGCCGCTGGCCCAAGTATTCGCGCCAGCGCACCTTCCTGATCTGTTCGTCCAGATAGGCCTGGACGGTTTCTTCGGCGACCTCGTCGAAGTAGCAAAACATGTAGCGGGACACCTCGAACAGCAGTTCCCTGCCCAATTCCTCGCTGTCCCCGGCCAGTTCCAGATAGCCCTGCCAGATCTCGCGAATGCCGATGCTGAATGCACGCATCAGCGATTGGAGGGGCACTCCCTGGTGTGCCCGGCGCCGCCCGTAGCCGGCAAAAACCTCGCGCGCCTCGGCGGACAGGCCGGCGCCACTGAGCAGGGCTTCGCACCAGAGTTCCACGGAGCAGACCAGGAACTCGTCGACGCTTTCACGGGCCTCTGCGGAGAGGTCCCGGTAACCCTCCATGTCCAGCAGTTCAGAATGAACCCGTCCGCTTATCCGCTGAGGGTCTTCGGCAAGTTTCGCAGTGATCGCTCTCAATCGATCACTCATCGTAGGAATCGAAGCGATCACTTTTTCCTCGACATATGAAGAAGCAACTAAGAATACGAAAAGACAATAAACCAGTAGTCGGCGCAGCAAAGAATAGCAGAAGGCTTACCGCAACTTTCATTGTGAAAAACCAAAAATAAACTTGTAGTTATTCACAATACCCAACAGCGCCAATCCGCAATAGCATATGCACCACCGACTTTCTCGTGGTCTGCCGACCCTATCGCCCGAATTCCGTAGCCCCAGGTAGCGTGCATGCCAATTCCCACTCGACCCAGGCAGGCACTGTTGCTGGCCAGTATCCTGCTCGGCGGTTGTTCGATGTCTCCCTCGCTCGTGCTCTTTGGCGCGGCCTTTCCAGACTGGCTGTTCTGCATCATCGGCGGCGTCGTCGGCATAGCGCTCATCCACGCGCTCCTGAGCAGATCCGACAGGCACCGACGGCTGGAGCCGCTGGCGCTGAGCTATCCACTCCTCACTACCCTGCTCGCCATGTCGCTATGGCTCGTCTTTTTCCATCGCTAAGACTTTTCGCCCATGACCCAGACAGTTCCTGCCCGGCGTAGCCGACTGCCCGTGTTGCTGCTCACTCTCATCTGCCTGGTCATGCTCGGCTATGTGATCCATCGTCTGGAAACGGCGCCAAGCACCGACGATGCCTACGTCTACGCCGATACCATCGATGTCGTGCCCGAGGTCAACGGGCGGATCATCGAACTGCCGGTGCGCGACAACCAGTTGGTCAGGCAGGGCGACCTGCTCCTGCGCATCGACCCGCGCCCCTACCGGGATGCGCTGGCCCAGGCCAGGGCCAGCCTGATCACCCTGGACCGGCAGATCGAGCTGACCCAGCGCTCGGTCAACGCCCAGGAATACGAAGCCGCCTCTGCGGTCGCCGCAGTGGAGCGCGCCCGCGCCCAGGCCAAGCAGGCCGGCGACACCCTGCGGCGCCTGGAAAAGCTGCTGCCCGGCGGCTACGTCTCGGCAGAGTCGGTAGACCAGGCGCGCACCGCGCAACGCTCCACCGGCGCCGAACTGAATAGCGCTCGGCTCCAGGCCCAACGCGCGGCGGCGGCGGTAAGCGGGGTCGACGCGCTGGTGGCACAACGTGCCGAGATTGAGGCGCAGATCGCCATCGCCGAACTGAACCTGGAGTTCACCGAGGTCCGCGCGCCGTTCGATGGCCGCGTGGCGGCCCTGCGCACCACCGTCGGCCAGTTCGCCTCGGCCTACAAGCCGGTGTTCACTCTGATCGATGCGTGCCACTGGTACGTCATCGCCAACTTCCGCGAAACCGACCTCAAAGACATCCGCGCCGGAACACCGGCCACGCTCTATCTGCTCAGCGATACCGGCAGGCATTTTCGCGGCCGGGTCGACTCCATCAGCTACGGAGTCACGCCCGACGATGGTGGAACCGTCGTCGGGGGTCTGCCACAGGTGCAGCGGAGCATCAACTGGGTGCGGGTGTCGCAGCGCTTCCCGGTGAAGATCGCGGTTAGTGCCACCGACCCCGAGCTATTCCGGATAGGCGCGTCGGCGGTGGCGATCCTGCGTCCCGATGACGCCCAGGAACCCACCGCGGCGGCCCCTACCTCCCATGCGCAGCCCCGCTGATTCGGGCATCGCGCGCCTGCGCGACTTCCTCGCGGGCGAGCTGCGCTCCTACCCAGGCCGGCTCAACCTGATGCTGCGCAGCCTGCTCGGCTGCGCCTTGGTAATCCTCGTCTCGATGGCCTTGCAGATCCCCTTCCTAGCGCTATCGTTGATCGTCGTCTTCTACGTCACGCAGACCAACGTGGTGGTCACGCGCCTGATCGGCAGCCTGTTCGTCGTCGGCTCGACGCTGGCCATCGGCCTGTCGATCCTGCTGCTGAAGTTCACCTACGACCACCCTATGCTACGCATCCTCGGCGCCTCCCTGCTGTTCTTCTGCAGCACCTTCCTGATGCGCACCACGCGGATCGGCACGGTGTTCTTCGTCATCGGCATAGTGGTCATCTACTCGCAGAGCTTCGCCGATCTCACCGACCAAGGTGAAATCGTCCTGCGCCAGTTGCTCTGGGTCTGGGTCGCGGTGAACTATGCGATCATGCTGACCCTGCTGATCAATACCCTGTTCCTTCCACTGGAGCCGCAGAAACAACTGCGCACGCACCTGCTGGGGCAATTGCAGATAATCGCCGCCAGCCTGCTGCCAGACACCGCCACACCGGCTGCGCGCATGGCCCCGCTCGATCTCCAGCGTAGCCTCCTGGCCTCTCAGCAGTTGCTGCGCTTCGCCAGCATGCGCGACCCGCGCTTCCGCGCCGAGCAGGGCGCTCACCTGGCCCGCGTCGGCGCAATCTCCCGCCTGCTCCTGCTCGCCCGGCAATTGCAGGAAACACCCAGCGCATCACCGGCTCTACTGGTGTTGCAGCAGGCCATCCATACCCTACGGATCGCCACGGAAAACGCACAAGCCCCGCGCTTCCCCAACGAGCTGGCACAGCTCGACACCCGTGCACTGCCGAGCGCCTGCCAGGAAATGCGCCTGGTCCTGCTGGCCCTATGCGAACACGACAACGCCAGCCCGAAGCTGAAGGCCAGCAGCACCCCGCCGTTGATGGTCGGCGACGCCTTCGACAACCCGGCCTATATCCAGTTCTCCCTGAAGACCCTGCTCGCCGCCCTGCTCTGCTACCTGTTCTATACCGCCAGCGACTGGCAGGGCGCGCATACCATCATGCTGACCTGCCTGATCGTCGCCCAGCCCAGCCTCGGCGCCACCGGCCAGCGTAGTCTGCTGCGGGTGGTCGGAGCCTTGCTTGGCGGTAGTCTCGCATTGGCCATGATGCTCTGGGTGGTGCCGCACCTCGATGACATCATCGGCCTGTTGGGTATGGTCCTGCCAGTAATCGCGCTAGCTTCCTGGGTCTCGGCCGGATCGGAGCGGATCAGCTACGCTGGCACGCAGATCATGTTCACCTTCGCCCTGGCCCTGATGGAAGGCTTCTCGCCGAGCACCGACCTGACGGAAATCCGCGACCGCCTGCTGGGCATCCTGCTGGGCGCGGGCATTTCCTGGGTCATCCATGTTCTGCTCTGGCCAGAGGCGGAGGGAGAAGCCCTGCGCCAACGCCTGGCTCGGTTGTCGCGCGCGGTAGCCACCTCGCTGCGACGCGGACGCACCAACAGCGCCACCACGGACCCACAACTCTGGAGCGAACTGAACGACAGCCAGGACATGCTCGCGCGAGTAATCCTTGAGCCCAGTTGGCAGTCTGGCGAAGGCCAGCAGGAGGTGCTAACACTGCGCCTACAGGAGATTCTTGCAGCGATCAGGGTGATCGTCCTGACCAGTGATAGCCTACAGACGGAACTCGCTCATGCCCGGTTGAAACCGGAATTACGCCTGGCCTTGCTGGAGTTCTGCGAACAGGCCGCCGCCTGCCTGGAACGGTACGCAGACTGGCTGGCCGGTCAACTCGACGCGGCGTTGATGCCTACCACAACGCTGGACGAAAGCTGGTACAGACTCCGTCGTGAACTCGAAGACTTAGAGAAATCGCCGCTACCCAGCCTGCTAAACGAGTTGGTAAGGGAAATCGAGCACCTGAAGACGCAGCCTTTATTTGACCGCCCTGCCCGGCCATAAATTAATTCCACCGGCTACGCCTTGTCGTTAACCTCCTTACCCTACCTTTGGAAATGCTACTGATGCTTGTACTTCACGCTCCTGAACAGTGGTGGGGCTTGTAGTGGTCCACTGATGCCGGATACCGATTTAGGCAAGAATCCTCGCCGAGAGAGAGGTGTCTGATGAGCAAGCAATGACGTACGTTTTCCGCCGAGTTCAAGCGAGAGGTCGCTGCCGTGGTGCTGGGCCAAAGCTACTACCATATCGACGCCTACCGTTCGCCGGGGGGAGTGGATTCGGCCTTGCAGCATTGGGCAGCAGCTCCCACAGGAGCACGATGGCGTGATCCCGAAGAGCAAAGCGCCTCCCCCCAGGCAGCAGAAACCAAGCCAGAAATGAAATAAAGGAACACACCTCTTCGGCCGTAGGTACGTTGAGAGTCTCGGCACCGGTCGCGTTCGACCGGCGACATATCGCACCCCTGCTCAGCACACTGCTGAAAAAGAATCCCGGCCTCAAACTGGATTTCTCCCTGAACGACAGGTTTGTCGATCCCGTCGGGGAAAAACTCGATCTCTGCATCCGTCTCGGCATCCTGCCGGACAGCAGCCTGATCTGCTCGAAGCTGGCGGGGCTACTCCGGGTGCTCTGCGCCAGCCCGGAATACCTGCTGAAGCACGGTCTGCCACGCACCCCGGAAGAACTCGAACGGCACATCTGCCTGCAACACAACGGCTGCAGCAACGCCTCGTTGAGCTGGCAGTTCAGCAGCGCCGACAGTACCAGGCGAATCAGGATCTCGCCGGTCAGCCGCCTGTCCGTGAACAGTGCCGAGCTCCTGGTGGAAGGAGCCTTGCAAGGCTTGGGGATCATTCATGCGCCGACCTGGCTGGTCCACGAAGAAGTGGTCAGCGGTAGGCTGGTGACCTTTCTCGAACGACACGCTCTGCCGGAGCAAGCGCAGGGGGGCATCTACGGCGACCGCAGGGTTCGGTGGTACCGGCGAAGATCTCGCTGTTTCTCAGCGAGCTAAAGAGCGCAATCGGCGAGACGCTCTACTGGGACCTGCGGTTCCAGCAGACGCCAGCTCGATTGGCCGGCTCCTTCTAACATCCGCGGCACGCACCACGACACTTTCCAGATCCACCACGACAAACCGGGTTAGTTCATGAGTCGTACGTACGACATCGTCATCATTGGCAGCGGTATCGCAGGCTCGATTTCGGCAGCGATTCTGGCGAAGCACGGTCTGAAAACTCTCATCCTGGATGCCGGTCAACATCCGCGATTCTCCATCGGCGAGGCCATGCCCCCCCGAGAGCGGCCTGCTCCTGCGCCTCCTCGCGCAACGCTTCGGGATCCCCGAACTGGCCTTCATCCCCAATCCTGAGCAGATCGTCCGGCACATCGGATCGTCAGCCTGCGGGATCAAGCTGGCATTCAGCTTCGCCTGGCACGCTGCCGGCGTGGACAGCGCTGCCGAGCATGTCGTCGCCCCTCCGCTGGACGCTCCGGAGGCCCACCTGTATCGCCAGGACATCGACTTCTACGCCTTGCTGCTCGCGCTCCAGCACGGCGCGAACGCCCGCCACCACACGCGCATCGAAGGATTCGAGTTCCTTCCCGAGGGTGTGGCCATCCGTCTCGCCGACGGCGAAAGCCTGCAAGCTCGCTATGTCATCGGCCAGGCTTGTACGTGGGTATCCAGTGCAACTGTCTGAAATTCCATCTCAGCGGGACGCCAGAACAGGAGTTTTCAGGTTGCTGGATCTATCCGTCATCACCCAGCACTTCACAGAGGCCCTTACAGTGCAGGATTAGGCACATGGGTTACAGTTCAACTGTCATAGCCGCTCCCCTTGGCACACGCTTCTGCTGAAAAACTTAGTTGAATTCTCAAAAAACAAATCAACAACAGACAATAAGATAAAAATCTAAAGCCCTCTAAAACAAAAACCAATTATCCGGAACTTATCTAAAAACAAACAAAAGCCAGAAGAGAATTACGACAAGATCAGTCAGACTAAAAATTCAGAGCAAAGTAAAGAATCAATCCTTCTCGTTTCTAAGACCATCATACAGAAAATCTATGAAACTTGATATTTTAACTGGACTCAATCTGTTTTCGGTTAATGCGTATACGGATAGTGGTTTACCACTCCATTCTGGCAAAACCCTAACCAGTTCACCATCGGATGCTTCTTTTCTGACCACTCCTGGAGCAATCATTGCAATTCCCTCCCCCATTATAGCTAAATTTTTTAACATGCCTATGCTATTCATAAGAAACCGTCCCTTTAGTTCAACTTCCGCTTCTTCATCTTTACCTAGTAAGCTCCAGTATTTTCTCTCCTGCGGCGTATTCATTATCAAACATTTATGAGAATGTAGTTCAGAAGGAGAGGATGGATAACCATTGACCTTCAAATATTCAGGAGATGCATATAAATAGCGAGGAATCGTAATCAAATGCCTAGCTATCAAACTAGAGCTTTGTTGCTCTCCTAGCCTTATCGCCACATCCAGAGGCTCTCTCGTCAAATCTACTTGACGAGGAGTGAGATCAAACTCAAAATCAATATCTGGATAAATTTCCGAGTACTTAATGACCAATGGCATTATATATGCTATGGAAAAATCTACCGGCATTGAAACTCGAAGCAGGCCAGACGGCGCCGAAGCCATATCACTCAAACTTTGATTTGCTACACGTGCCTCATCTACTATTGGTTTGCATCGTTGATAGTATGCGTTCCCAAGCTCTGTAACCTCTAAGGTTCTAGTAGTTCTCCGAATTAGTCGAACGCCTATCTCTTTCTCTAAAACTGACAATCTTCTTGACAATGTAGAAACTGGTATTTTTAGTTTTTCCGCCGCTTTTCGAAGACTATTCTGCCGAACAACCTCTACGAAAATTTCCATATCATCGAGTCTTAACATACAGCCCCTCAGCCTTGATTAAAAGGCATTAAGCACAAATAAAACTAGAAGAAAATCCTCAAAAACAAAATAAACCATCACTATTGCAGAAGGAAGATCATGAACCAATCAACTCGAACACCAACAGGCTGTTCTTTAATCCACGTGAAAGCAATAGAACACCTACTCCAATATCATACATACTAGGATATCACAACTACCAGCACACAACGGCGACAAGGCGACAGCTTTATAAGCTAAACATAGGCCCCCAATAGCTTTGGCCTAATTATAGAGAAGTACAGCAAAGGAAAATGAAAACTCAGAATATTAGACACAGGATATATATCTCCCAAAAAAAACGGATCACAAACCATTAACCCCCACAAGTAGCTATTTCATAAGATCCATAAAGCTCTTACCTAAAAACTCGCTGAACCACTGAGACCAACAAAACAATCATGGAAACCCAAAAAATCAACCAGTAGTATTCAACTCCGGCCAAAAAAACAGCTTGTCGACTTAACTCTTGAGACTGTTGAAATATTGCCAGCGCGTCGGACTGCTTGCTGCCATACGTAAGGGAAATATACTTTGACATCTCCTCTATACTCCTGCTATACAAAGGATCACCGGTGACCATATTTATGTTCAAGTTCCCATACTGAACCGTCTGCCGCCACTGCATGAATATAGTTGCAGCAGCCGTCCCTATAGCCTGTACAATCTGCCCTAACATATTTTTCAACTGATAAGCATGCGCAAATAATTGTTCATTGCCACCAAATTCCCTAAAGGTTTGCATTGCCGTAGTCCCCATCCCCGCGCTAATAAAAAATCCACTCAACACTAGAGCCGGTACGATATGAGCCCACACATCAACCACTGGTGAAAAGGAACAAAAGATCCACGCATATACCGCAAGAGAGCCGAATGCAAACACCCAATACTTTACAGGGGAAGGATACTTGGGTAATAAAAAACGCATCACTGGCATCCAAATCACCAGTGTACATAACAAAGCTACAGCCTGAAACACACCTATAGACTCCCAGTAATATTTTAAGCCAGTCGACAGATACTGAGGTTGTACATAATTATTCATACCGATCAAGAGGTAACACACACAAAACAATCCAACACCAGCCACATAACGTTTAGTAAGAATATCCCTCAACCGAAATAGCGGCCTTTCACGCTGATGCTCAGTATAAAAAATAGATATCAAGCCCCCAAGGAACAAGAGAACAAAACATACCAATATCACTCCTTCATTATAAAAATCATAATAAGAGCGCTGCAGCAAATAGAGTATAAAGAATGAAAAAAGCCCTAACAAAAAAACAAAAGAAAAACTACTACTAGACCAGGTCTCTCTAGGAAGCTCCATTTTCGGAGCATAAATAATAGTCAACAAAGCAACGATACATGCCAATAGCAGCAGGGCCCAGAACATCGCTTGCCAATGGCCTTCACTAACAGTTAACGCAGCTAGCCAAGGCCCGCCCATGGTACCAAGCAGGACGCCTGTTGCAAAAAAACAAATTCCATTGAAACGTAAATGACCTGGGAGCGTATTTGCAAGGAGCCTCCCGATAGTCATAAATGTCCCTCCTCCCAAAGCCATAATGGCACGCCCGATCGAGAAGCTTATTTTTTCGTCACTGAGGCTACAGACCAGCGCACCAACTAAATACAAAATAATTGAAAAAAATACATAATATCTCCATCCGATACGCTCAATGAACCATCGAACCTTTGAAATGGACAGAACTGCAAAACAAGCATACAAGACGGCAATAAAACTATACTCTTCCGGACTAGCCTGTATCTCTCCACGAATAGGAGTCGAGGCAAAACCCAACATACTGGACTCTAAAAACTGTATTGTTGACAGCAGCAATACTGCTAGATAAAGAGAAGCATAACTAATAGCCAATTTAAGTTTCTCACATCAGAATTTTGGCGGCGACATCATAAAGCCTTCATTACTTCGAATAATTTCTTCCACCTCATCGTTAGCATTCTTAAGTTCATGATCAAAAACCTGTGTATCATAGGTGAACTTTGAAACAATACCTGTCCTAATAGCCTTCCCACTAACATTACTAGTATCGACTACTGCATGCATAGACAAACCTACACGTAAAGGATTCCTCACAACCTCATTTGAATCCAGGGATATCTTCACAGGAACACGCTGTGTAACCTTAATCCAGTTCCCTGTTGCATTTTGGGCAGGGAATAGTGAAAACGCACTACCAGTTCCTGCATCCAGGCCAACAACCTCTCCGTGATACACAACATCAGAACCATACATATCGGCTGTTAGCTCAACAGGCTGCCCGATGCGAATATCTTCCAGTTGAGACTCTTTAAAGTTAGCCGTAACCCATAAACTATCTAATGGAACCACCGACATAAGTGCAACTCCGGCGCCGATATGCTGACCGACTTGAACATTGCGTTTAGTTATCATCCCATCAACGGGTGCTGGAATAATAGTCCGCTTTCTCGCGATATAAGCCTCCCGCAAGCTAGCCGCAGCAGTGGCCACATCAGGGTGTGAGCGTATTACCGTATTATCCACCTGAGCCAAACGCTGAGAAAGAATCTGCTGAGTTGAGTCCTGAGCAGCAAGAGCGCTTTTAAGAGCGTCTTCGGCATGGCTGATCTCCTCACGAGAGACAGCCCCCACCGACGCAATTCGCATGCGCCTGGCTAAATCAGTTTTAGCTTTTTTGACATCCGCTTGCCTTTGAACTAGATCGGCTTTGGCTTCGGAGACCTGTAAGTACAGTGAACGCACAGATCTCGTAGCTTTAGCAAGCGCAGCACGAGCTCTTTCATAAATGATCTCCTGATCTACAGGATTTAGTCGTACAAGGGGCGTGCCGGCTTTAACATGATCGGTATCATCGGCATGAATCGCAATTACTGTACCATCAATTTGAGCTGTCACTTGCACGACATTCCCATTTACCTGTGCATCTTCAGTTCTTTCCACATTTAACTCATAGAAATACCAAAAAACAGATAATGTTATCAAAACAAAGACAATGACTATAGAAACCAGCAAAATACCTTTCCCACCATCTTGAATAGGGGCTACAATACCCCCTAACTTTGACGAAGCAGGTGACGCAGAACTCTTATCGTTCATTTCTAGGCTCTAAGAGATTAGAAGAAATATCTGAAACCAATGGCAGATTATCAGGAGAATAACCACCTCCCAGTGCTCTGTTTAATTGAGCATAAAGCGATAAACCGCGAGATGTCAGCTGAGACAATAGTAACTTCTGACTAAACACCACACTTTGTGTAGAGATAACTTGCAAATAGCTTACTAGTCCTGCACCGTACTGAGCCAATGCTAAATCAGCGCTTTCCTGGGAGGTTTTCAGTGCCTCTCCTTGCTCTTTCAGACGCTCTTTCAGCCACTTTAGAGAAGTCAGCTGATCCGCTAGATCCTGCAGAGCTCCGGTCAAGCCTGCATTATAGTTTTCCACCGCCAGATCATAACTAGAAATAGCATCAGCCAAGTTAGAGTCGAGCCTTCCCGCATCAAAAATCGGTAAAGAAAACGCTGGTCCAACTGAAAACTCATAACTATTTCTTTTATGCAGATTTGAAAAGCCAAGGGACTGCACTCCAATAAAAGATGATAAATTTATATTCGGATAATACTCGGCTTTTGAAACGCGCACATCATAACTTTTCGCCTCAACCATCCACCTGTTAGCGACTATATCCGGACGGTGCCCAAGCAACTCCGCCGGCAGGTTGTCAGGAACCATAGTAATATCAGCATAGTTTATACTTGGCTCTTCTATTTGCAGCCCTCTATCAGGCCCTTTTCCAACTAGCATTACAAACTGGTTACGAGTCAACTCCAGAGACTCTCTCAAAGACGCTATTTCTGCACGGGTAGCAGGAATAGCCGCCAGAGCTTGCTTAACACTTACTAATGAATCCAAGTCGGCAAAATAGCGCTGACGAGTCAATTCTAGCAAGCTCTTATAGGTTTCAAGCATTTCCTGTTGAATAGCAAGCTCGCTGTATAGCTGATCTAGGTTTATATAAGCCTGCACGATTGAATGAGCCAAGGATAATTGCGTAGCGTATCGTTCAATCTCTTTCGATTTTAATCGACCAATTGCAGCTTTAAGAGCGGCGCGGTTCTTCCCCCAGATATCCAGCTCAAAATAAGAACTAATTTTCGCATCGTACAATTTGCTCCAAGCCCCATTACCTCTACCGTACAATGAGGTGCGACTACGCGAAAACTCTGCCGTACCATTTAAACTCGGCCATAGCTCTGACTCTACTGACCCAGCAATTGCATTAGCCTGACGAATACGCGCTTCTGCAGCCCGTAAGTCACTACTATTGGCTATTCCTTCCTGAACTAATAGGTTTAACTGTTTATCGCCAAAAACTTTCCACCAATCTAGCGTTGGCCATATAGTTCTCGAGAATTTGCCATTAGTCTTTTTCAATCCGAAGTCTTCTGCCCGTAAAACCTCAGACTGCGGCCTTATGTGCTTTGGAACACAACCAGACGACAAAAAAGAGCTTAGTATCACTACCACGCACACACGCAAGCGCACGAAACACCCCCTGGAAATTTATTTTTATTTAAAATTTAAAAGGATGTCTTACTAAACACTTTCTTTGCAAGGGGCCGCTGTACCCAACCCAAAGATAAAGCAGCAACAAATTTCATTGAGAGAGCACTTATATTCTAAATATAAAAAAGCAAGGCTCAGAAGCACTGCTTACTGAGCCTTGCTTATAAAGTTAAGCCATCAAGGCGTCTTGAAGAATCTGCGCAAGCTGCCCGCCCTCTGCAGTAGCCCAATTCCCTGCAAGCTCTGCAATTAGTTGGTTAGTGCTGGTAAGAGTTACGCCATTTTTCTCCATACGCCGGAGCGCCATATCATCGGCAAATCTAGTTGGAGAGGCACCGGCATCGGCAACAACTTGTACGGAATAGCCCTCAAGCACAAGGCTTAGTGCTGGATACACTGTACAGACATCATTGGTAACACCAGCAATTATTATATTTTGACGACCGGAGGCTCGTACCGCTGCGGCAAAGTTTTCGTCATCCATCGAATTCACGATGCCAACGCGTTTTATACGGGCGGCAAACTCCTTCGGTAAAATATCCTGCAACTCCGAGAGCAATGGCCCTTGAGCATGCTCCTCCATGCTGGAAGTCAGAACAGTAGGCATCTTGAGTATGGCGGCAGCCTTAGCCAACATCAACGCATTACGTTTTAGCTCTTCGAATGGCAGAGATTTGGCCCACCCCATAGTACCAACCTGATGATCGATCAGAAGCATAACAGCGTTATCCGCCGTAAATCTTTTAAAAGACATATTCTTTCTCCTCAATATAAGCTGAAGGCTAGGCTTCAGCGAAAGTTGGGCACTGTTCTACACCCAACAAAATCAAAATAGAATTCTAATAAAGTCAAACTTTACAACGCTGTATGAAGCGGACTCCCAACGAACATTGCAACTCCAGCGCGTCCATTACTCGATTTTATCTCAACAATATATGGCTCTGGGCTTACTGGAAACAAGGGAATCTTAAGATCCTCGCACTCATAAGAATCTCCACCTATTTCAATCTTTCCAAAAATTGGAATAGCAAATGCTATTTTCCCCGCTTCAACAGGCACAGAAAGTCCGTTATCCTTTTCAATTAAAATATCAAGCAACGTCACATCAGTAGGCGGCGTTAGAGGTGACTTCATATCGAAGAAACTGCCTATGGGCACACGCACTTCGACTCCCGGAAATCGAACTACAGGTACATTTTCTGGCTCAAGTATTAGTGGATATGGCTCGAGATTTTTTTTCTCAATGCTTAAATCTACAAAAATCTGCAATGAATGTACCGTTTTATCGGTCTCAGCAGGAACCTCTTCATGAATCACTCCTACCCCGGCAGTAGTCCAATGCACTCCGCCCGCTCTAATAGTATTATCCGTTCCAATCGAGTCTCTATTGTGAATGCTCGTCTCTGAGTCAAGAAACAGATACGAAACAGCAGAAAAACCGGAGTGAGAGTGAGGCGGGAAAGTAGGCGCACTCATCCAAGCGTGATCAACCCCAAGGAAAGGATCCAGCACTCCTTGCGCATTGCGTAGCATGTAAGCATTAAATCCATCACCATGTCGCATACGCTGAACAGAAAGGGTAATAGGCATAACCATCTCAATTAAACCTCACCAAAACTTCTGGATAGTAAACATCACCTAAATAACGTAGCCACATATATATTGACTAATACCACAAATATAAATCCCTTCACGATAAGGCTTTAGCAATCTTTAATCAGTTTTGAAGTCGAGATAAAGACCTAATCTTGAATAACAGTTTTCCATTTCTGGATCAATCCTGCCTAGCTACCGACTAAAAAAAGCAGAAAACCGCATGCCTTCTAGCCTCAGTGCAACACCTAGGTATTCCTACTGCCCACAGTTTATTAGCGTTCCGCACCGGCACACCTACCGAGTATCTGCTGAGGATGCCACCACTATTGACATCTACAGCAGAGATATGCAGAAAGTAATCAAGCGATCATGCGTTGGAGAGCTGGATGACCTTTTTGACTATAGGGTCTTTTTCCATTAGAGAATAGAACCTAGCAATATTGGGGTACTCTCGCCATTTTTTCGGCAGTCTTTCAGTCCATCGAATCATGACATATGCGTACGCATCTGCTACTGATCGTCGTCCTAGGTACAGGTATCCTTCTTCTCCAACAAGTTGGTCAAGGTGAGTCATTACTCGATTTATTCTTACGTGGGCGGCGCCAACGACGTCTTCAAGTGCTTCTGAGGATTCATTTACTGTAAAGCGCTGGGGTGAAAAAAATGGCCAGAAAGATGGATGAAAGTCACTTGACAAGAAAGACATTACCTCATTGAACTTCGATCTAGCTTCTACACTATCACCGCACCCTATTGATGCTAAAGGATATTGCTCGGATATGTAGGTCAATATAGCACTAGCCTGTGTCAAAACTTGCCCTCCCCCTGTATCCAAGGCCGGAACCAACATAAGAGGATTTACTTGCTGAAACTCTTTGGAGGTGTAATCGACATTTATCAGATCATATTGAGTTCCAACCCATTCAAGTGCAATCCAACATGCAACCGCGCAGGTTCCAGGTGCATAGAACAACTTCATCTAAATTCTCCTTATATTAAGGATACGTATATGAAAAACAATACTAAACCAACTCAGCATAGTGCCATAGTCAATGGAGTGCGTTTGCGTTACAGTATTTCAGGCTCGGGTGAACCTCTGGTATTGCTTCATGGTTGGCCACAAAGTAGAAGAGAATGGCGTCATGTCATCCCTTCTTTAGCTTCTCACTTCACCGTCATTGCTCCTGACATGCGAGGTTTCGGTGACTCAGACAAACCAAGCAGTGGATACGACAAAAGAACAGTTGCCAAAGATATTCATGAACTAATTCATCAACTGGGTTTTGAAAAAATATATCTCGTCGGGCACGATATCGGTTTAATGGTTGCGTATGAGTATGCAGCCTCGCATCCTAACGAGGTAAAAAAATTAGTCGTAATGGAGGCTGCGATCCCGGGCCTAGGTCTAGAGGCCTTACAAGATACAGCTCGCTTTCCACATCTTTGGCACTTTGGCTTCTTTATAGCTCCAGGTGTTGCAGAATCATTAGTAACAGGGCATGAAGAAGTTTTCTTGAGATATTTCATACAGCACCTTGCTTATGATGCATCAGCCATTACAGACGAGGATATAGCCCACTACTCTACTAACATGAAAACTCCCGGAGGATTGCGAGGTGGATTTGAACATTATCGAGCGTTCACTGTTGACGCAATCAATAACAAAGAAAACGCATCAACCAAACTGCCGATGCCAGTGCTGGGTATTGGGGGTTCACACGGAATGGGCAACCATGTGGGTGAACTCATGAAACCTTTGGCCCAGAATGTAAAAACCATTGTAATCGATCGTAGTGGCCACTGGATTCCGGAGGAGCAACCGGAGCAACTAGTAAATGTGCTTATAAATTTCTTAAATAGCAAATAGGCCAAAACTTTTCCTGTCAGTACAACACAAATAAAATTATAAAAATCCGTTGCTGCGAACGGGGGCAGGCTGCAGCAACGGTGCAAGACAGCTTGCAAAAAATTATTTCACCCTCCAAACATTATTTACAATAACCATTCAGCTTTCCTTCGTTCTTTCTTCCAAGGACTCCTTATACTTTATCGCTTCGTCTTCACTTTGGTATACTCCAACAAGTACCTCCCCCTGATACACCTCCCAAAGGTCCACTCCCGCCCCTTTAAACTCACGACTCATCCTTTCTTTATCATGCTGCTTTATGATAATTTTCATATGACTCTCTCAAATCAGATAGATAATTTTTCAAGAAATCAAATTAGACAAATTATTACTTTAAGCGCTACTACTTCCTTTTAACACTAAGCGCATCGGCAACACCTTTCCCGTACTCTGAATCGACCTTAAGGAACAGGCCGATCTGGCGCCGCTGGATCTGTTCCGGGACATCGCGAATGTCTTCGGCGATGTTGGCGAACAACCGCTGCTTCTGCTCGTCGGTGAACAGATGGAACAGCGCAGCCGGCTGGCTGTAGTAGTCGTCGTCCACCCGGTGGCTCCAGTGGTCCGCCACGCCCTCCAGGCTCAGCGGCGGCTCGGAGATATCCGGGTGCTCCTGCCACTGGTTGTAGCTGTTAGGCTCGTAGGTGACACGTAATAATGCATTATTACCGTCCACCCGCATGCCGCCGTCGCGGTGGTAGACCTGGTGCGGGCAACGCGCGGCGTTCACCGGGATCTGGTGGTGGTTGACGCCCAGGCGGTAGCGATGGGCATCGCCGTAGGAAAACAGACGGCCCTGGAGCATCTTGTCTGGAGAGAAACCGATACCGGGCACCACGTTGGCCGG
>NZ_KV813484.1:0-206 GCF_001813645.1 Pseudomonas sp. HMSC063H08 | reverse complement strand
CGGGCTTCCATCGTTCCCTCGCTCCGCTCGGCTGACGCCTCCGGCCCGGCTTCCAGATCCGGGCCTGCGCGCTTCGCTTGCCGTGCGGTCAGCGCAAGGGGGAAGGCCGTTGCCTTGTCCAGCCGTCTCCCCTGACTTCATCACCTTCACCGCGACTGTAGCCCGCGCCCGTGTGCCGTCAAGGCGCGCAGGGCCGTGTCCTCGGC
>NZ_KV813483.1:0-904 GCF_001813645.1 Pseudomonas sp. HMSC063H08 | reverse complement strand
ACGGCAGGCCTGGCAGCCAGGCCCCTTGACGTGAACCTGGGAAACATCGGTCAAGCGTCGAACCCGTTCGACCAAGTCGGGCGCGAGTTGGTCTTGGTGGTCTTGGAAGCGCACTTTGCAGTGGGGGCAGAGCTTGGGCAGCAGGCTCTGGTTGATCAGGCCGGTTAGCAGGGCAGGATCAAACAGCAGTCCGGGGTCGACGCCCAGGTCTTTCAGCCGCTGGACAATGCCGATCGCGCTGTTGGTGTGCAGGGTCGACCACAGGCCGTGCCCGGTCATCGAACCACGGAACGCGGCGACAGCGGCGAAGAGATCGCGTACCTCGCCGATCATCATGTAGTCCGGATCCAGGCGCATGCCGTTGGCGATGCCTGCGGCCCAGGCCTGGCGTTCTGCGTCTGGGTCAGTGGCGTCATAGACCAGTGGGGTCTGGTTGATGCCTTCGCCGCGAATGCGGTATTCCGGCGGATCCTCGATGGTCAGGATGTGCTTGGATCCGCCATGCAGCTTGTCGAGGCCTTCCATTGTGACCTTCAAGGTCATCGACTTCCCTGACCCGGTGGGGCCGGACAGGATGTTGATGCCGTAGGGCATACGCATCATGCGATCGAACAGTGCGTTCTGCTCGGGCAGGTAGCCGAGCTGCTCCAGGCTGTCGAGGCCGGTGTCGTCGTAGAGCAGTCGCAGGATCATCAGGAACCCCCCGGCACGCGGGCGGGTGGCGATCCGGGCACTGAACAGGTTGAGCTTCTCGACGAAGGTCTGGCTCATCCGCGCGTCCTGGTCCAGTTGCGGCTTGAACAGTGGCTCGGCCACGTCGCACATGGATTGGTAGATGGTTGCACAGAGTTCGTGCAGCTCCTGGCTGCGGAACTGCTCGACGGTCTTCAGCAGGCCGTCGACG
>NZ_KV813482.1:0-2727 GCF_001813645.1 Pseudomonas sp. HMSC063H08 | reverse complement strand
ATCCACAACGTTATCAACCAAAAAGTTGCACAATGGCTTTTGGATTGTGAGGCTGAATGGTTGGAGTATTTTCTGCCTCTGCCCCTATCCAAACAACGCTTCAGCACGCGTAGTCTGATTGTCCAAACGTTCACCAAGCCCAGCCGGTACAAGCTCACCTTTCCACCGTATGCGTGACCTCTCCCTCAGCCGGTATTCCCCCAATGGGGGCGAACCGCCGTTCAAATGCGGGTGGCCGGCTTGAAGTCGGATAGTCCGACCTCAAAACCGGCAAATCGCCGGTTTTGGATCTCCTGCATTGCAGGCAAAGGCTCGCTGCGTTCAAGCGCAAATACGGGAATATCCCGCATTTGAAAACCCGGCTTCAAAAGTACGCAAAACGTCCTTTTGACTGCGGACGAAATTCGTCGTCAGTCGGTGTTTTGTGCGTCCGAATTTCGGACGCACAAAATCCCCCAGATTCGGGGTATTACGAGAGTCTCGTAAAACTCTCACTCCAGCCACCGGCTGAAGCCGCCACTACAAAATATTCGTAGTGAACATGCCCTGATTTTTCAGGAGATGATCGCGCGACCGTGGCCGCAATTTTGTGGAGACGGCGACCCCGCTGAGTTACGGCCTCGGGCATTAACGTTGGAGCAACGTTGGCTAACGGTGGACTAACGTTGATCGCGTTACCGGGAAGGGGCGCATTTCAAGTGCGCCCCTTGGCGCGACCAGCGATGGCTCCGAACTGAGCCATGGGCTAACGCGGCGCTATCTCACAACCGCCAATGGGGGAAGTGAGGAAAATCCCACCTTGCCTGACCAATCGCCAGGGGATCGAACTTACCGGGAGCGACGCAGACCACCCGGTTGCCCTGCTGGAACTGACGACAGACATTTGAGCTGGCCGGCATAAAAAAGCCCCGCCTGAGCGATTCAGGACGGGGCTTTCCTTTAGGCTTACTGCACCTACCATGCACCCATGAGAGGTGGCTTGTGGCTAATGACTTTTGGTAAGTGCTTGATTTGTATGGCGCATCCGGCGGGATTCGAACCCACGACCCCTGCCTTCGGAGGGTAATGCGGTACAGGAATCTTGGTTGGTGGCAAGCGTTCAAAAATGCCTCTAAGTGCCGTCCCGCAAAGCTTTGGCCTTATCTAACTGCCTGCAGTTTATAGCTCTTAGCGATATCTAAGGGTGGGTATCTAGGGCACAAAAAAGAAATGGGGCCCAGCGCTTTTTGACACCTAGCCAGCCCCTAGCAGGCCGTTGAAAAAAGCCAGAGCCCGTGTGGCTCTGGCAAAATGGCGGCCATCCTCTTCTGCCGAAGCCAGCCCAAGCCGATGCGTGGACTCGACCTCAAACAAAACGAGCTGTTCAGTTATACGACGCTGGAGCAGCGCATCCCGAACGATCACCCGCTGCGTCCCCTGCGAGGCCTGGTCGATACCGTTCTGGCTTCGATGGATCGGGACTTCGACGGGCTGTATTCCACCCTGGGACGGGCCTCGATTGCGCCGGAGCGGCTGCTGCGCGCCTCGTTGCTGCAGGTGATTTACACCATTCGCTCCGAGCGGCAGTTGGTCGAGCAGATTGATTTCAACCTGCTGTTTCGCTGGTTCGTCGGCTTGTCGATGGACGAGCGCATGTGGGATCACTCGACCTTCAGCCAGAACCGTGACCGCTTGTTCAACCAGGATGTAGCGCGGCTGTTCTTCCAGCGCATCAAGTCGCTGGCCGCATGGTCCGAGTACGCCAGCAACGAGCATTTCAGCGTCGATGGCACGCTGATCGACGCCTGGGCCTCGCACAAGTCTTTTATCAAGAAGGATGGCGGCGACCCACCGGAGGATGGCACGCGCAACCCCGATGCCGACTTCAAGGGCGAGAAGCGCAGCAACGCGACCCACCAATCGACCAGCGATCCCGAGGCCCGGCTGGCGCGCAAGAGCAATGGCGATGCCAGTCGTCTGGCGCACATGGCCCACACGATGATGGAGCACCGCAACGGTCTGATCGTGGATGTGGAATGCACCGAGTTCAATGGACGTACCGAGGTAGAGGCGGCGCTGGAGATGCTGGAGCGCACGGCCAAGCCGGGCAGCACGGTAGGTGCAGACAAGAATTACGACCAGAAGCGTTTCGTGCAGAGGGCGCGCGAGCTGAAAGTGACACCGCATGTGGCGCAGAAGCGCAAGGGCAGCGCCATCGATGGGCGCACCACGCGGCATCCGGGGTATGCCGCCAGCCAGAAGATCCGCAAGCGGATCGAAGAAGGTTTTGGCTGGCTGAAGACGGTTGGCGGCCTGCGCAAGACCAAGCTGATCGGTCGCGCCAAGCTGAGTGCTCAGTTATTGCTGGGTTTCTCGGTCTACAACCTGATCCGACTGGGTAGCCTGTCGGGTTGGTGGCGAGGATCGCATGTATAGGGCGAGTTACGCCCAAAAAACGCCGAAAGGCGTGAACGTGGTGCTGAAACCTGTCAAAAAGGCCTGAAGTCAGGCCTTGTGTGGACTCCGTTAGGCCAAAGCGCTTGAAAAAGCGCCAAACCGGACGGGTTGGGGCAGTTGAAGCCGAGTTTTTCAACGGCCTGCTAGCGCCGACGCACGCCTGATCAGCGAGCTGGCCAGCCTGGCCTTTACCGACACCGCGCAGAACGTGGTGCTGATCGGTGGGCCAGGCACCGGTAAAACCCACCTAGCCACCGCGCTGGCCGTGTCCGGCATCACCCGGCATGGCAA
>NZ_KV813481.1:0-245 GCF_001813645.1 Pseudomonas sp. HMSC063H08 | reverse complement strand
ACCTGGCTGAGTGTACAAAGCGACCACGCGACCTCGAGCGCCGAACTGGCCGAGGTCGATACCCTGGCCAGGAGCTTGCTGCTCTACCGCTCCAGGCTGGCGGAGTACGCACACGCCAACCCCGGTTTCAGCGGTTCGCCGGCGGACTCCGCTCTTGGTTTACCGGCCTGGTTCCGCAAGCCAGCGCGGCTTCAGGGCTACATCGCCGCCGACACCAGCTACGCCTTCATCGCCTCGCCGCCGGC
>NZ_KV813480.1:0-707 GCF_001813645.1 Pseudomonas sp. HMSC063H08 | reverse complement strand
ACCGTCGCACGGCTGAAGGAGCTGCGGCAGAAAGCCGTGGAAATCTACGTCGCATCGGACCCGGATCGCGAAGGCGAAAGCATCGGCTGGCACATCCTCCAGGCTGCCGGGATCAAGAACTACAAGCGCGTTGCCTTCAAGGAAATCACCAAGTCGTGCATCAGCGCCGAGCTCAGCTCACCACGCCGTCTGGACCTCCCGAAGGTCGCCTCGCAGGAATGCCGTCGCGTCATCGATCGCCTGGTGGGGTATCTGGTCACGCCAGAGCTGCGGCGTGTGATGGGTAGGCCAACCACCGCCGGGCGCGTGCAGTCCGTCGCCGTGTACCTGGTGGTCCTGCGAGAGCGGGAGATTCGCGCCTTCACAGCAATCAAGCATTTCGGGGTGGAACTGGCCTTCGTTTCGCCCAGCGACGGCCGCACCTGGAAGGCGGAGTGGGATCCAGTGCCCACGTTTGCCAGCAAGGAGTTCCCGTATGTCCAGGATCGTCAACTCGCAGAACTGGTGGGGGCTATACGCAATGTGATCGTCGAGACCTGCATTGATGGCGAAGAAACCGATACGCCTCCGGCGCCGTTCATCTCCTCTTCGCTCCAGATGGCCGCCGGGAATGCGCTGAAGTGGTCACCCGACAAGACGATGAAGATCGCCCAGCGGCTGTATGAACAGGGGCTCATCACCTACCACCGGACGGACAACCCCAATAT
>NZ_KV813479.1:0-364 GCF_001813645.1 Pseudomonas sp. HMSC063H08 | reverse complement strand
CAGACCCGGTAACAGCGAGGTATTCAGCACAGGTCGACTGGAACAGGCGCCCAAGCGCAAAAAGCCACGCGGACGAGCGTGAGCAGTTCTTGATGGCCAACCTGCTCGCCGCCCTGGAGGTCGCACTGGGCAACGTAGCAGCCCTGGCTATTGTCGACCGGGTACGGCAGGTCGCAGACCGAATTTACCCAACTTCAAACCTCTCCCCTGTTCCGCAGGCCTGGCTCGATGTACAGGCCGAGCGCCGGCGCCAGATCACCGTCGAAGGTTTCGATACCAGCAACGACGACGCTAGCGCTGGCCAGATCGCCCAGGCAGCCGGCTGCTACGCACTCCATGCCGGCGGCATCGGCACCGACTGGCC
>NZ_KV813478.1:0-233 GCF_001813645.1 Pseudomonas sp. HMSC063H08 | reverse complement strand
CGGGAGGTCATGTTGATGTTGATCTTCAGCAGCATCTCGCCGCTTTCCATCACGAACGGCAGCAGGCTCATGTTGTAGCCGCTGGTCACGGCGCCCGGGATCAGCGAGGTGGTACTGCCGACCTGGGCGACGTTGGAGATCTGGCTGGAGGCCAGGTAGCTGTCGTAGCGGCCGATCTGGATCGGCGCCGACTGAAGGTTGAGCGTGGTCACGGACGGGGAGCGGACGGTCGA
>NZ_KV813477.1:8905-9242 GCF_001813645.1 Pseudomonas sp. HMSC063H08 | reverse complement strand
CTCCACGCATCGGCGACGTCTTGTTGTGCCTTGACCAGCTCTGCCTGCAGGCGGCGCCCATCGGGGCTTTGTAGCAATCGCTTAAACGCCGCTTGAGCATGCTGTGGATCCTGGGGCAAGGCCGCAGTCAGTTGCTCCTCGAGGTGTTCCTGGGCGTCCAGAAACAGAACGCGCGACGATCCGGTGGCAGAGACCGGATGAGCCTTGTCGGTGATGACCCAGGTTTCGGCCTGGCTCGCGCCGCTCAGCAGTACCAGTAGTAAGCCAACGGCCAGCGTTTGTGGCCGCCAGCCAGGGGAAGAGTAATGAAGAGGCATGGGTCTGTACCGGTTCGAGG
>NZ_KV813477.1:6646-8805 GCF_001813645.1 Pseudomonas sp. HMSC063H08 | reverse complement strand
GGTCTGTACCGGTTCGAGGAAGGTACAGACAGGAGACAGGATCGCTTGGGATAGAGCAGCAGGAAATCATCACTACGTCGCCGGAGTATTTTTTACCGCTGTAAGGGCGAGTTGTTGGCGCATGGTGCAGAGGAGGGAGCCTAGTAACTCATAAGGTAGAAGTGAGCTTCCAAGCCATCTTGTATTCAGGTGTTTGCGCGGACTGAGCAGTCGCTGCCGAAACAGTTATTTTTGTTGCTAAGAGGCAGGAAGGCTGCGCGGAGATTCCTACTAGTAAATTAGATAGTTGTTGTCTTCTGAAACAGAATTGAAGCGAAATTGGGGGTAGGGTTTTTCTAGGTGAAGGGTAACTCTAGAGAATTACAAAGGTGTGACGCAAATGTTGTATTTTTCTTGCGATATGAAGATGGGTGGTTGGGTCGGATATAGGTACTTTTCTCTATTTTCTTTAATTGCTCTCATCTATGGGTGTGTCGGTGGTGGAGGTGGATCGGATGAGATTGGGCAGCACTGCTTTGAGAGAGAGCAGAAGCTTTCCGGAGTTAATGATAATGAAGAGGGGAGTGTGAGGTTGAATCGGCTGAACTGCGATCCAATTGAAGGTCGTGTTCTTGAATCAGAGAAGCTGATACGAAAGCCGCCCAATGAGCTGGGTATTAACTGAATGAATAATTTTTAGCCTGGAGAGGTCTTCTTGAAAATGAAAAAATCACTTGTTATGTCGACTGTGCTTTTGGTGGCGAGCAATCTCGCGTGTGCTGATGAGGGCTCAAATGATGGAAGTGAGATATGTCGGGCGCAGGGTGGAGTTGAAATAACAAGTCTGGGGGAAGTCTCAAAGGGTGTGGATGTTGAAGATGTTGTAGTTTGTTCGATTCTTCCAAGTAATATGAAGTCGAGTCAAAGAGCGCCTACACTCCCTCCTCTGCAAAGGATGATCATTTCGGCAATGCCTTCACCAGGAACGGTCACTGTTTCTGCCAGCGGAGATAGGAAATTTACAACATCTTGCCGGGCAAATCTTTATGCTCCACGTTATGCCAATTTCTATCCAGACGGTGTTAGCAGGGGAACATCAGATCTACGATGTGTTGGTTACAATACACCCGGGAATTCATCTCAAGGGTGTAATGTGTCATGGGTCGGCCCGACCGACATTCAATTGGGTGTTGAGCCATATGGCGGATCTGTTGTTGTAAACTACAGTTGCACTGCATTCAAAACAACGATTCCAGTGATAATGAGCTACAGTTATCGTGATGGGCGGGCAGTGTATGGTGAGGTCCAGAATGTGTCAGGAATAATAAATGTGGTTTTGAACTAAGGATGCGCCTTAGTAGGCTTTTATTTCAAGGTGTTCAGCTTGTGAATGTGCTGCAGGGCACTCTATAGAGTGCCCTGCATAGGCTGGAAGTCGTTTGGCTGAGGGCTAGTCTTTCGAGTTCGATATGGCACGTTGATGAAGGCTGGTAAAAAGTCCTGTCTGTGTGGGTGGCAGGCGAGTGGCGCGTTCAGACGCTAATGTGGAGTTCAAGGTAGGGTTCCGACGCCGAGGATCCTCTTTGGGTGGAGTCATTTGCTGAGCCATGCAGTTATAAGACAGGCTACGTGCTCCATTGACTTGGACATCGATACACGAAGATTCAGATTGTTCATCCGAGTGTGACTCCGCGGGCGGGGAGGCAGCAGTCTGCTGTGCCAAACTAACTATAGGCAACAAGAATATAATTCGAAGAATTTTAATAAGCATTCCAATCTCCTTAACCCTGAGGGTTGGATGAGATTCAATAGTAACCTCAAGCTATTAGGAAAGATGAACCGCCTATCGTTTTGTAGCCTTGGTTAGGTCAGGCACGCGCTAGTGAGTAGTACCAGGGGAGGCCGCAGAAAACGGAAAAAATCGTACGCTAAGGTTTTCCGGGCATTCGTAGCGGCCGAAACTTTCCGTCCTCCAGCCTGCGGCTCTGCCGCCAGACGTAATCGCCGGTCAGGTTGATGTGCTCCCATCCCAGCGGCGACAGGTATTGCAACAGCTCGTCGTCCACCGGCTTGCCCGTGTCGCCCATCGCCTGGGTGGCGCGCTCCAGGTACACCGTGTTCCACAACACGATGGCGGCAGTCACCAGATTGAGGCCGCTGGCCCGGTAGCGCTGCTGCTC
>NZ_KV813477.1:5899-6546 GCF_001813645.1 Pseudomonas sp. HMSC063H08 | reverse complement strand
CGCTGCTGCTCGAAGCTCCGATCCCTGATTTCGCCAAGGCGGTTGAAGAACACCGCCCTGGCCAGGGAGTTGCGCGCCTCCCCCTTGTTCAGTCCTGCATGCACGCGGCGGCGCAGCTCAATGCTCTGCAGCCAGTCGAGGATGAACAGCGTGCGCTCGATCCGGCCCAGCTCACGCAGGGCCACGGCCAGGCCGTTCTGGCGCGGGTAGCTGCCGAGCTTGCGCAGCATTAGCGAGGCGGTGACGGTGCCCTGCTTGATCGAGCTGGCCAGGCGCAGGATGTCGTCCCATTGGGCGCGCACGTGCTTGATGTTCAGGGTGCCGCCGATAAGCGGGCGCAGCGTCGGGTAGGCCTGTACGCCCTGCGGCACATAGAGCTTGGTTTCGCCGAGGTCACGGATGCGCGGTGCGAAGCGGAAGCCCAGCAGGTGCATCAGGGCGAAGACGTGATCGGTGAAGCCGGCCGTGTCGGTGTAGTGTTCCTCGATCCGCAGGTCGGACTCGTGGTACAGCAGACCGTCGAGCACATAGGTGGAATCGCGCACGCCGACATTCACCACGCGGGTGCTGAACGGCGCGTACTGGTCGGAGATATGGGTGTAAAACAGCCGCCCCGGCTCGCTGCCGTACTTCGGGTTGACGTGCCC
>NZ_KV813477.1:5440-5799 GCF_001813645.1 Pseudomonas sp. HMSC063H08 | reverse complement strand
CCGTACTTCGGGTTGACGTGCCCGGTGCTCTCGCCCCGGCCGCCAGCCCGGAAGCGCTGACCATCGGAGGATGAGGTAGTGCCGTCCCCCCAGTGAGCGGCAAAAGCATGGCGGTACTGATGATTGACCAACTCGGCCAGGGCCGCCGAATAGGTTTCGTCGCGGATGTGCCAGGCTTGCAGCCAGGACAGCTTGGCATAGGTCAAGCCGGGGCTGGACTCGGCCATCTTGGTCAGCCCGAGGTTGATCGCATCGCCCAGGATCGCGGATAGCAGCAACGTCCGGTCTTTGGCCTCGGCACCGTCCTTCAGGTGGGTGAAGTGGCGACTGAAGCCCGTCCAGTCGTCCACGTCCATCAG
>NZ_KV813477.1:0-5340 GCF_001813645.1 Pseudomonas sp. HMSC063H08 | reverse complement strand
TGCGCCCGATCCGGCACCGCCGCATCCAGCGGGGTGATCTTCAGCCCCGACTCGGTGAGGATGGCATCGGGCAGTTCGTTGTCCTTGGCCAGGCGGGTGACGGTGGCCAACTGCTCGTCCAGCAACTGTAAACGCTCTTCCAGGTACTGGTCGCTGTTCGGGTTGATCGCCAGAGGCAGGGTCTGTGCGCGCTTGAGCGCGGCGAACTTCTCTGCCGGCAGCAGATAGTCGTCGAAGTCGCGGAACTGCCGCGAGCCCTTGACCCAGATGTCACCGGAACGCAGGGCGTTCTTCAGCTCGGACAGCGCGCAGATTTCGTAGAAACGCCGGTCAAGCCCTTCCGGGGTGATCACCAGCGGCTTCCAGCGCGGCTTGATGAAGGCGGTGGGGGCATCGGCCGGCACCTTGCGCAGGTTGTCGGCGTTCATCTCGCGCAGGGTCTGCACGGCTGCCAGCACGCCTTGCGCGGCCGGGGCGGCGCGCAATTCCAGCACCTCCAGCAGGGCCGGCGTGTAGCGGCGCAGGGTGGCGAAGTTCTCACCGACCAGGTTCAGGTGGTCGAAGCCCTCCGGCCGGGCCAGCAGTTCGGCCTCGCTGACGCTCTCGGTGAACTCGTCCCAGGGAATCACCGCCTCGATGGCGGCGTAGGGATCGCTGCCGCTTTCCTTGGCCTCCAGCAGGGCCTGGCCGATCTTGGAGTACAGGCGCACCTTGTCGTTGATCGCCTTGCCCTGCTTCTGGAACTGCTGCTGATGCTTGTGCTTCGCGCCGCCGAACAGCTTGACCAGGATGCGGTCGTGCAGATCGACCAGCTCATCAATCACAGTCGCGGTGCTCTCCAGTACCACGGCAGTTAGGGTCGCGTAGCGCCGTTGCGGCTCGAACTTGCCGAGGTCTTTGGGCGTCATCTGCCCACCCTCGCGGGCCAGCTTGAGCAGGCGGTTCTGGTGGATGTATCGGCCCAGGCCTTCGGGCAAGTCCACCAGTTGAAAGGTCTTCAGCCGTTCGATGTGTTGGAGCATGTACCGGGAATTGGGTTTCAGCGGTGCCTGCCGCAGCCAGGTCAACCAGGTGATGTTGCTGCCGGCTTTGAGCTTCAGCAGTTCGTCCAGTTTGGCTCGATGCGAGTGCGTGAGTGGATCGACCAGGGCGCGATAGACTCGCCGATTGGCTCGCGCAATGGCCTCCGAGCAGGCCCGGTCAATCACTCCCAGTGCCGGCAGAATGCGCCGCTTCTGCCGTAGGCTCTCCAGTGCTTGACCAGCCAGCAGCAAGCCCTTGTCGGTCTGCTGGGCCAGCTCGGTCAACTCGCGCACCAGGATGCGGAAGTCGGACAAGCCGAACGGCACCAGTTGCAGGTAGGAGCGCAGTTCCTGGGCATGCTCGCGGCGGGTCACGTCGCGCTCGCCGTACTTTGCCCAACTCACCGGGTCGGCCTGGACTTGCTTGGCCACCCACACGATGACCGGCTCGGGCAGCTCGCTGTCGGTGCCCAGCGCATAGCCGGGGTAGCGCAGCAGGCAGAGCTGCACCGCGAAACCCAGACGGTTGGCGTCGCCGCGCCGCTGGCGGATCAGCGACAGGTCGGAGTCGTTGAAGGTGTAGTAGCGGATCAGATCATCCTGGTTTTCCGGCAGCGCAAGCAGGGTGTCCCGCTCCATGGCCGAGAGGATCAAGCGACGCGGCATTTATCAGACGTCCGTGCGTAGGTGGTGGCAGAGAGTTTCCCGGCTGATATTAGGGATTGGAGAACAATAGAGCCAAAACCAACGTAAACAGAAATAAACACTGGCCCAACAATGCCACTACCGATTTGACGATCTCGGTTTACATAAAAACAAGGAGAATCAGTATGTTAATCACCCCAGACGAAGGTTAGGTTGACCACAGCGCTACCTTCTGAGGTTATGAGCCATAGATTATGGTCGAACCTATCAGAACGGATACAATGATGACTAAACTCTACTTTGATCTACTGAGCTCACCTGCTGAGGCTCATTCGTCGATACAGAAGTCTCTATCTGCGCAGGCACTCTCCACAACTGTTCCAATATTAGAGTTTCCTTCGGAAACCGTATACGCCTATGCCTCGTACATAAGTGCATTAAGTATCGGTCAACGTATCGATCCCGCATTCACCCAGAGCTTAACGAGTGCCATATCCAACCTGGCAGGTCGCCCGGTTGCAGTAAGCGATATTTACCAAAAAATTCATGAAACCACACTGAGAACACCTGTCGAGATGGGTGTTCGCCCTAATAGCATCACCTTCGAAGAGTATCAGACCGCCATAAATCAGCAAGCCATCAGCATGGCTCAAGATATGCAAGATGGAGACAAAGGTGAGAAGGTTGAGGCCCTTCAGGCCAACATGCAGTTCCTGTATGGACAGGAGATAAATACTGATTTCGTCGCTCGCAACGAACTCGCTGCTGGGCAGAGAGCGAAAACCGTAGCAATAGTTCAGGGACATATCACTATCGGGTACGGCTTCGATACCTTCGTGCATGAAGAGTCCGAGCTAAACTCTTTGAATCTGGTTGATTCTACACGACAGAAGGTGTTACCTGCATTGCAGCTATCAACGTCCGACCCAAATTTCTGGAGTGTCTATGCTTCGCTGGGACAACGTCTCACGGATGATGATGGGCTATTACTGTTCAGTGCCAAAGCGCGAGCGGTTGTTCAACATCTGGCAGGCGACCAGTTCTCGGGTAGATGGGAGGGTTTACCAGCAGCGGTCAAGACGGTCGTCCTTGACCTCTATTATCAGTATGGTCAATGGCAAAAATTCCCAAAATTCCAACAAGCAATCATCAGTCATGATTGGCCAGAAGCCATCCATGAGCTCCGTAACTGGAACGGCATGCCGAATGATCCGAACTTATCTGTTACCAAACGTTTAGAAGAGCGCGCTAAATACCTGGCAATATCCTTCAACTATGAGTAATGAGGACATGGACGTGAACGACGTAGTGAACCAAGCGGAACAGATCAATCTTTACCAGAATCCGGGGCAGTCTATTTCTGGTCTCTACAAGGGGTTGGCTAACCAGTGCTCTCCCGGCCAGCCATTTCCAGAGGCAGAGCTTGTGGAGGCTTGGGATATCCCTCTCGTGCTCCATCCGGAGTTTGTTCCTAATGGAGACGCCTCTCAACTCGATAAGGAATACGGAACGATCCTTGCTGCCGAGTCTGCTCAGATTATTCTGCTTCAACTCCAAATGGCTCAAGACAGGGCTAAGGCGTGCGGAGAAATTACAGCCTTGATCAGTTCTATCTCCTCCAACCTCAATACCGTCAAGAGTCGTCATGGTGCTAGCTATCTGAACTTGCTGAAACAATCACCGAACCGATACCCGACTAGCGTCGGAGTTGAGATTATGTCAGGTGGTAGCCCAAACCAGGATTCTGGAATCGAGGTCTCTTACGGTGCCAATCTCGCCCGGCTAACTCAATCACAACTTCAGTCGATGAACCTGCCTGCCAGCCTCAAACAACTGCTAACTCAGGGAATCGGTGTGAAGCTTTCTCAGCCTGAGTATTGGCCTGCTTACAACAATATAGCCGCTGGCATTCGTTATACAACCGGAATGGCGATAACGCTTGCCTATTGGGCAACGGTTTAGAGATAGTTGAGCATTAGGGAGAAAAGAACAGGTGCCCAGATCAATCTGCTCGTTCATTTTTTTGTCCATAATCGCGCCCACAATGGCCCTGGCTGCAAAAATTCCAGCAAATGAGTATTCGCTGGGGGATGGAAGAGGCTATATCAACATCTGGCCTGTACGGGATGGCTCTCAGGCATTTCTTATCCATAACGACGGCCCTAATGGGGCTACATGCGGACTCAAAGGGGTACTTAGAGATAATAAGGGAAAAGTTGGGTCGCCGGAAAAATCAAATTTATGCCTACTGCGCATTACCCAGACAGGGCTGTTGTCAGTAAGTGTCAAGCGTGAGGCCAACTCGCCAAGTTGCTCTGGCTGGTGTGGTCCTAGAGTTTGGTTTGAAGGAGCCTACAACGTCCCACCCAAGGGTTGCTACTACATGCAAATAAGGAAAAAGACTAGGCGCGTTTCAGACTTGGTTGAAAAAAAGGAATTTGATGCTGCCTTCTCACTATCCAAGGACCTTTTATCAAAATGTCGGACTGAGTTACCCGATAGCACCAAGATATATCAAACGAACTTGCTCGCCATGATCAGCGCTGAAAAGGGAGATAGTGCTCGCTGTCTGGAGTATGCCCGTTGGGTGCAAAAACAAATTCCCGTAAGAGATGACGGTCAGCCGGCTGAAGACTTGCTTCCGGCAGAGCATGCTTTCGCACTGGAGCAACGCGCCAAGGCTGATGCTCTGTCTGAGCGGTGCAGCGGCGAGAAGTAATGGCGCACGTAGTAGGCGCGTAGTTCACTCTTCCGACTCTGCCTGCGGCATGAATCACTCGTTCGTGCGGAGGTACTGGTAGAGGGTCTGCCGGCTGATGTTGAACGCGCGGGCGAGCTGAGCCTTGGGCTCACCGGCCGCTGCCCGCATCCACAAGGTAGCTGCCTGCTCGTCGGACAGGGCCTTTTTGCGGCCCCGGTACGCGCCGCGCTGCTTGGCTAGGGTAATGCCCTCGCGCTGCCGCTCGCGGATCAGTGCACGCTCAAACTCGGCGAAGGCCCCCATCACCGAAAGCATCAGGTTGGCCATGGGCGAGTCCTCGCCCGTGAAGACCGGCCCTCTTTCAGGAACTCGAACGCACACCGCGCTGGGTCAGCTTCTGCACCAGGCGGCGCAAGTCATCAAGGTTGCGGGCCAGGCGATCCATGTTGTGCACCACCACGGTGTCGCCCTCGCGGACGAAGCTCAGCAGCGCTTCGAGTTGGGGACGCTGGGTGTCCTTGCCCGAGGCCTTGTCGGTGAACACCTTGCTCACCTGGGTCTGTTCCAGTTGGCGTTCCGGGTTCTGGTCGAAGCTGCTAACCCGGACATAGCCGATACGGTGTCCCTGCAAAAAGCAGTTGGGGAACGTTCAATCTCAGCCGTTCCGAGGCTTCATTCTCAGAACCAAGACGCAAAGGCCTGCCGGTACCGGCATTGAGGCTTAGCGTACGATTTTTTCCGAATTCCGCGGGCTCCCCTACCAAGAGTAAGCCGATAGCCAGGGGGCGTGGTGGCCCATTTGGGGAAGCGATGAAGAGGTGCGGGCTTGTACCGGTTCGAGGAAGGAATAGACAGCAGACAGGAACGCTTCCGATGAGGCAGCAGGAAATCATCAACTCGTAAGTGGTGTATTTTTTCGAGCCGTGATTGAGCGCTGCCACGTACATAAGTAGGGGTGACGCCTGCATGTCC
>NZ_KV813476.1:89206-185369 GCF_001813645.1 Pseudomonas sp. HMSC063H08 | reverse complement strand
CGGTTGAACTCACGGGCGGTAAGCATGTTGGGTTGGAGGGGGGAAACAACCAGGTCCGATGCCAGCACCACCATCTCGAGGAGAGCAGAGCGCGCACCCTGGGTGTCGATCAGCACCAGGTCGTAGCCTTCTTTCAGAGCGGGCATCAGGTTCGCCAGGCGTAGCCGGCCATCGGGCGCCTGGAGCAGTAGGTTGTTGAGCTGATTGTTCTGGTCGTTGGAAATCACGACGTCCAGATTGGGGATAATCGTCCTGGAGATGATCCTCGCCGGGTCCGTTATGTTGGCGGCGAGCAGGTCGTAGATGCCGCCCTGGGCAACTTCCGGAAGCTCGTAGTACGAGGATAGGGAGGGCTGGACGGGGTCCAGATCGATGAGGAGGGTTCGTATGCCTGCATCGGCGCAAAATGCACCGAGGTTGGCGGCGGTGGTGGATTTCCCTACACCACCCTTGGTGGATACAACCGAGGTCGCTTTCATTGAGATAGCCTCTAATGGGGTCATTAGAGGCTGCTCAGCTAAATCGGTACGGGGCTTTAAAACCCTTCCTAGAGAGACCTAGGCCAATTGTCTTTTAACCAATTGGTCGTAGGTTCGAATCCTACACGACCCACCATTTCTCTACGGCGTGTTGCATAGATATAGAAAGGGGTGTTACGCCTTTTACTTGTCCAACAGCCGTATGGGCCAAATATGAAGCCCGTATCGATGTGATATCAATATGGAAAAGCCCACCTATCTAGGTGGGCTTTTCTGTTTCTAAGGACCTGAAACCATTCTGCAGGCGTAGCAAACGTGACCTGCTCCCCAACTTCAGTACCACGCTGAACTTAGTAGAGTCCGTTTTCCAAGCAGGAGACGGCAGTGCAGAAGCGTTCTTCTCGACTTCCTCAAGCGGGTCGAGGCCAGTGTACCGACCGAGCTGCACGCCCAACTGGTGGAACTGGCCCAGGAGCATCGACGCTGTGGCTAACGCCGCCTGCACATCCTGCTGTGGCGTGCAGGTCAACCACAAGCGGATTTACCGGCTGTACCGAGCCGCCGGCTTGATGGTGAGGCGGCGGAGGATCGCGGTGGCGCGGTTTCGCGGCTACCCGCAGGCGATCCGCACCGACCAGGGCCCCGAGTTCACCGGCAAGGCGCTTGATCAGTGGGCCTGTCAGCGTGACATCAAGTTGAAGCTGATTCAGCCTGGCCAGCCCACGCAGAGCGCCTTCATCGAGTCATTCAACGGCAAGTTCCGGGGCGAATGCCTCAATGAGCACTGCTCGCTGGTCGAAGCCAGAATCCGTATCGCGGCTTGGCGGGATTACAACGAGCACCGACCACACAGCGCCATTGGCAATCTCTCCCCGGCAGAGTTTGCTGCGAAGTGGCGAACCAACCAGCAGCAGCTGAAGCGGGAAAAGTTGATATCAACCCCATAGCCTACTAACTAGGCAGCGGTACTAAAACTGGGGGCAGGCCAGTCCGAACTGATAAAAAAACGTCCGAAACTGGCAAAACCTTATGGCCGGTTTTCCTAATATTTGCTCCGAACCCTCGGTATTTCAAGGAGCGAACATGCATATCCAATCGTTGGGGGCTACTGCCTCCTCGCTGAATCAGGAGCCTGTCGAAACCCCGTCGCAGGCAGCGCATAAGTCCGCCAGCTTGCGTCAGGAACCTTCAGGGCAAGGTCTCGGGGTTGCCCTAAAGAGCACGCCGGGAATACTTTCCGGGAAGTTGCCGGAAAGCGTTAGTGACGTGCGTTTCAGCAGTCCCCAAGGGCAAGGGGAGTCCCGTACTCTGACTGACTCGGCAGGGCCGCGGCAGATCACTCTGCGCCAGTTTGAGAACGGAGTCACCGAGCTACAGCTCAGTCGGCCACCATTGACCAGTCTGGTCCTAAGCGGCGGTGGTGCCAAAGGTGCGGCATACCCGGGAGCAATGCTGGCGCTAGAAGAGAAAGGCATGCTCGATGGCATCCGCAGCATGTCCGGTTCGTCCGCTGGCGGCATCACCGCCGCCCTTTTGGCCTCAGGTATGAGCCCGGCGGCGTTCAAGACCCTTTCCGACAAGATGGATCTTATTTCGCTGCTCGATAGCTCGAACAAGAAGCTGAAGCTGTTCCAACACATTAGCAGCGAGATCGGCGCATCGCTGAAAAAGGGCTTGGGCAACAAGATCGGCGGCTTCTCTGAGTTGCTGCTCAATGTACTCCCACGCATAGATTCGCGGGCTGAGCCCCTAGAACGCCTATTGCGCGACGAGACACGCAAGGCCGTGCTCGGACAGATCGCTACGCATCCAGAGGTTGCACGCCAGCCGACCGTTGCCGCCATCGCCAGCAGATTGCAGTCCGGCTCCGGAGTCACCTTTGGCGATCTAGATCGGTTGAGTGCTTACATTCCCCAGATTAAGACGCTGAACATCACAGGTACGGCCATGTTCGAGGGGCGTCCGCAATTAGTGGTGTTCAATGCCAGCCACACACCGGATCTGGAGGTCGCCCAGGCGGCACATATCTCCGGTTCCTTCCCAGGAGTGTTCCAGAAGGTCAGCTTGAGTGATCAGCCGTACCAGGCCGGCGTAGAGTGGACAGAATTCCAGGATGGCGGGGTGATGATTAACGTGCCGGTCCCTGAGATGATCGACAAGAATTTTGACAGCGGGCCACTGCGGCGCAACGACAACCTGATCCTTGAGTTCGAGGGCGAAGCTGGGGAGGTAGCGCCCGACCGAGGTACTAGGGGCGGCGCGCTCAAGGGCTGGGTCGTCGGGGTGCCTGCCCTGCAGGCGCGCGAAATGCTGCAGCTCGAGGGCCTGGAGGAATTGCGCGAGCAAACCGTTGTGGTGCCGTTGAAGAGCGAGCGCGGTGATTTCAGTGGCATGCTCGGTGGCACCTTGAACTTCACCATGCCGGACGAGATCAAGGCGCATCTTCAGGAGCGCCTCCAGGAGCGAGTCGGTGAACATCTGGAGAAACGTCTTCAGGCTTCAGAGCGTCATACCTTCGCTTCTCTCGACGAGGCGCTGCTGGCACTTGATGACAGTATGCTCACCAGTGTTGCTCAACAGAACCCGGAGATCACAGACGGGGCGGTGGCTTTTCGCCAGAAGGCGCGGGATGCGTTCACCGAGCTGACTGTCGCTATCGTTAGCGCCAATGGCTTGGCGGGTAGGCTCAAGTTGGACGAGGCTATGCGCTCCGCTCTTCAGCGACTCGATGCGCTGGCAGATACTCCGGAACGCCTAGCATGGTTGGCAGCTGAGTTGAACCATGCTGATAACGTTGATCATCAGCAGTTACTCGATGCCATGCGCGGGCAGACGGTGCAGTCGCCGGTGCTCGCCGCTGCGTTAGCAGAGGCGCAGCGCCGCAAAGTGGCGGTTATTGCCGAGAACATTCGTAAGGAAGTTATCTTCCCCTCTCTGTATCGCCCTGGCCAGCCGGATTCCAACGTAGCTCTGTTACGTCGGGCGGAGGAGCAGCTACGGCATGCCACCAGTCCGGCGGAAATCAATCAAGCGCTGAACGATATCGTCGACAACTACTCGGCACGAGGCTTCCTGCGTTTCGGCAAACCCTTGAGTTCGACTACCGTTGAGATGGCTAAGGCTTGGCGGAATAAGGAGTTCACATGATTGATACATGGCTGGCACAGTGGGGCTTGAGACTTCCCTCGAGCAACGATGCCACGTTGCGGCTGCAACCGGCAGAGGGACCGGAACTGGTTATGGAGCGCCTCGAGGGCGGTTGGCTTTTCGTCGTCGAGTTGGGACTTGTGCCTTCAGGGTTACCGCTGGGTGTGATCTTGCAATTGTTACAAGTGAACTCTCCATTCTCATCCTTGGCACCGGTGAAACTTGCGGCGGACGATGCCGGTAGACTTGTGCTCTGGGCTGAGGCACGTGATGGCGTTGACGATGTGGATGCACTGAACCGCTTGCACGATAGGCTGCGGGAAGGACATTCACGATTAGTGCCATTGCTAGAGCCCACGGGTGAGTTGGTTCCAGCTCAGATACAAACCAGCGCGTTAGTGTTCGTTTGAACGCAAGGGGAAGGAGCGATACTGCCAATAAAATCCGCAGTTGGTAATTTCTCTAATAGATGGGCCACCCGAAGGTGGCCTATCTGTTCATGCTGCAATGAGTTGTCGTGCCAACACCATTTCTACCGAGCCCCATCCTGGTTCAACGAGCCGAGGCCCTCGAGGTGGGCTTTTCTGTTTCTGGAGTCCGGATATCCGATCCACAGCGCGCCAGAACGAGCGGCTGGTTTCGTGCTTTCGCCAGTTATATCGGCACTGGCAACCACAGTCGTGTGCCTGCCAGTCTGCTTCCATGCAGCCTGGTGAACAGGTGCATGGCTATCCGAGGATTTGTCAGTGGGCCTTGACTTTCATAGAGTGAAGCTCCTTTCCTCGCGACTGGATTAGTGACGCGATGCCGACCCCGGTTTTCATAAAAAGAACGGTACTGTTTGGCGACTGTGATCCCGAAGGGATCGTCTATACGCCACGTTTTTCATACTTCGTGCTGGAAGCGGTGCAGGAGGCGCTCGGGGTCTGGCTGGGAGGCCCGGGGCTCAGAACCCTCCTGGGTTTCAGGATTCTTCCCCCGGCGAGAGCGTTCTCCCTGGAATTCCTGCATCCGGTCACCTGGGACGACGAACTCACGCTGCGAGTGGGTGTGTCGAACGTGGGGACGCATTCTTTCTCGTTTTCAGTCGAAGGACGTCTTTCGCCGGACGTGGTGGCGTTCACTGCGAGTCTGACGCAGGTCTGTGTCTCCCCGGATACCCGCGAAGTCATGGAAGTCCCCGCGCAGCTCCGCGCGCTCCTCGCATAGAGACACATTCTGGCTATTCGTCGCGGCGCTGGCTACGGCCGGCAGGACGCTGCGAGCGGCATGCCGCTGACCTGCTCCGTGGCGCTCCGGAGGAGGGCGGCAAGCCGCCTTCCTTCATTTCTACTCGTTGCCGAGCATCGCATCCAGATCGCGCATGGTCTGTTTCTTGGCCTGGACGCCCTGCAGTTCGACGAACATTGCCTGGACGGTCTGCACCATGCGCGCAATGGGCATCTTGCCCAGCGGCAACATCTGGTTGTTGTCGCGGATGGCCGGGGCGCAGACGAAGGCGAACGAGCGTTGCAGCCAATAATCGTATTTCTCCGGGTCGATCCAGCCGTCGACGGTTTTCACGTTGGTGATGACGTTGTCGATGCGGCGCATGGCGCGCGCGTTGTCGAAGCGAACCCTGCGCTCCTTGCACTTGAACTGGACCTCGTAGGCCGTCAGCGTCGGCATCGACCGGTCTTCGAATAGCTGGATGATCTGCGCCGACTGGATACCTTTGGGTTGCTGCAAGATGCCGGTGGCGTTGGCGACGAATACCTCGTTGTTGTAGCGTTCGCCCTTGCCGTAGACGATCCAGTAGTCGCCGGTGCTTTCGGCGACCGCAGTCGTTGCCGTGCAGATGAAGGCGAGCGGCAGCAGCCAGCGCCGAGCATGAAGGAATGGTTTGCCCATGAGTTCGTCCTTGAATGTCTTGTTCCCGACCGCGGAGGGTCATCCAAGGGACGAATCATAGGTGCATCCCAAGGTGAGGGTCGACTAGCACGGATGAGCTATGGACGAAGCGGGGGAAACTCGCTCGGAGCTTGCTCTATCGGCACGTTCGGGATGGTCGGGCGGCTGACGCCTCGGGTGCGCTCCGGCACGCATTCGAGCGAGAACGACGGGCTGGCTTTACTGCTCGGAAGGCACGCTGCACCGCTGTTGGCGGCGTCAAGCTGCCGGCGATGGGGGAGGGCGGCAGGCGCTCATCGGCTGGTCGGTCGATCTGCCGGGTGCGCCTGCTGGACGCCGTTGGGGTCAGGCCGTCTGCCGCGCGATGACTCCATGAGGTCTGCAGCCTAGTCGAAAAGCGCCTCTGGCGTTCCTGCGCGGATTCGCTGCCATAACGTCTGGATCTGCGAGGCCAGTACCCGGTGCTCGGAAAGCGGCGGCAAGGCGTCCACCGGAAAGTACTCGGCCGCCGACGTTTCGTCCGTTTGTTGCTGAAGCCTGCCACCGGTGACGTGGCAGAAGAAGAAAGCTTTCAACGCATGCGGCAGTTGGGGAGGGTGGGGATGCTTGTGCTTGTCCAGCAATGCCAACAGGCGTATCGCTCGGACTTCCAGTCCGCTCTCTTCCTGGGTTTCGCGAACTACCGCATCTGCCGGCGACTCGTTTACGTCGCACCAGCCGCCCGGTAGGGTCCAGCGACCATCCGAGGCCTCGCGGACCAGCAGGACCCGCTGTTGCGAGTCGAGGATCAACGCACGGACGTCCAGTTTCGGGGTCGGGTAGTGGCTGTCCAGGGCGATCCAGTTCTCGACCCGTTCGTACGCTACCCCCTGGTCGCTGGCGATGAATTCGGCGACGGCATGCTGGAGCGCGCGAAAGCGTCCGATGTCGAAGCGGTCCTTGGAAAAGGCGAGACCGGCCTGGGCGGTGGACAGTATCAATTCCAGAAGATGGGCAAGGGCCCTGGGATCGCTGACCGATGGCACCTTTCCTTCCGTTTTTTCGGCCTTCGGGTGGTCCGCGTCGTGCGAGCCGTCCAATGGTTGTGCCATAGATAGAACCCTCGCTGCTCGATGATCTGTAGAGCTGGTTTTCAACCAGGTGTTCCCTGCGTCTTCCTCGTATGCCTGTGCACGCCAATAGTGGTTCATCAAACCCTGGTTGCGACCGTCGCTTTCCAACACATGCGCGTAACCCAGGTTCGCGTGTCGCAGCGATGGCTCCACTGCCAGGTTCGCTTCGAACCGTCAGGCGGTCGCAACTGATGACGCCTCTTCGCACAGACTTACCGTAGGAGTTTCCCTCCCCGAAACGAGCGGTCGGGCCGGCTGCGGTCGGCTGGCAAAGGTAGACTCCGTGCCGGCCATGAGCGTTTCCAGGGCCGTTTGGGGCCGTTCGATGAGGCGCAACAAGCGATGCTCCCCTGTTTGGACGGCAGAGGCGGAGGCAATTCCCTTATGCTGCTTGCGGATAACTGGCCCGGACGGCATATACGGCCTTGTCGTTCTACGGATGCCTGGAGTCCCGCAGGCGGGACAGCGCAATGCGCAGTGACCTTCCTTTAAGCATATCGATGGAGTCTGTATGAAAGCGCTTGGTTCGGAATCGCCGATGGAAAGTCTTTTCGACATTCGTTCGCTGGAGGCCATTACCGGCGGCGAGCCGGCTGCATTGCGGCGGTTGCTGGAAACTTTATTGGCCAGCAGTCGGGATGATCGTACTCGGTTGGCGGAATTGCTTGAACTCGCAGACCTGCAAGGAGTGGCCGAACTTGCGCACAGGATAAAAGGGGCTGCGAGGGTGGTGGGCAGCAGCCTATTGGTCGAGTCTTGTTCCTGCCTTGAAAAGGCTTGCCAGAACCCATCGGAGTCTTCCGAGCGGATAGCCAATCTGGCCTCTTCATTGGAAGGCAAACTAAGTGCGTTCGAAATCAGTATCTCAACCGAATTGGCAAGGCTCTAGAGATCGGGACGGATAGAACTTTCAGAAGCTGTTCAGGTCTCTCCATAACCTGAATCGCCTCTATTCTCCAGCATGGATTTCTCGAACCCATAAGCTCCGCGTTTGCTGCTGGGGCAATGGGGTAATTGGGTACTTGCTGGGTTTGCTTTGATTTGTCTTGGTTTTTCATTCTTCCATATAAGAGGCGCTATCGAAGCTGATGGCGCTTCTTTCGGATCGTTCATTGTCTTTGGCTGTTGGTGGCAGCGAGCTTGTGGTGTCGGAGGGTTTTTAACTACGAGGTTTTTGGCGCTTGTAGGAAACTTCATACAAGCACTGGGGAAGTTTCACACGATTGCCTGGGAAGTGCTTCGTTGTCGTTCTATTCGGCTTTTCGGAGAATGTTGCTGGCTCTTATAGAGTTCAAAAATCGCAACACTTTCACTGTCAAAAGGAAGCTCAATCGTGTCCATTTCCATGAAAAGCATTCTGGCTGCCGCAGTAGCCAGCCTGGTCGTCGGCAATGCCATGGCGGCAGACGGCACCATCAATTTCAAAGGTGAAATCACCGCGGCCGCTTGCAGCATCACTGGAGGTGCTGGCACCACCGTTGGCGGTGCAGCGGGCAACCAGACCATCGACGTAAACCTCGGCAAGATCAGCATCGACTCGCTGAGCGGCACCGCGGGCGGCAGCATCGCTGGTGGTACCAGCCTGAATCTGAACCTGGACTGTGGCAAGACCGGTACCGGTCTGACCACCGTGAAGCTGAAGTTCGACCCGATGTCCGGTACCGGCATCGATTCGCACAACGAAAGCCTGCTGAAGCTTGGTAAAGACTCCACTGCCACTGGCGTCGGTATTGGCATCTATGGTTCCGATGGCAAGCTGCTGAACCTGTCGGCGAACGAGACCATTGATGCACCCTTGAATTCCAGGGTTGAAAAAGATGGCGAAGGCCAAGACATCACCCTTTACAGCGCCAATCTGAATCTGCGGGCTGCTTACGTAAAGTCTGGCGCTGCGGCCGCTACGGCAGGTGTTGCCAACGGCTCCCTGCCCTTCACCCTGGAATACAACTAAGTTCTGCTACATGGGCGGGGTATGTATATACCCCGCTCCATGAGGTGTGAGTTCGTCATGAAATATCCATTTTCTTCCAGAGTTATCTGGGGTGGCATCCTTTTGCTTTTTTCCACCCTTGCCAATGCGGGAATCACACTGGGAGGAACCCGGGTCGTTCTGCAGGCGCCTGCCAAGGAGGCTGCAATCCTGGTCAGGAACCAGGCTTCCAAGGACGTGATGATTCAATCCTGGGTAGAGGCTGATAATGGGGCAGATAATCGCGAGGTCCCGTTTGCCATCACGCCTGCCCTAAGTCGTTTGGGAGGCAACAAGCAGCAAACCCTGCGTATCCTGTTTCAAGGGGAAGGCTTGCCGAGCGACAGGGAATCCGTATTCCGCCTGAACGTCCAGGAAATTCCGCAAAAATCTGCGTCGGCTAATACGTTGCAGATAGCTTTGCGCCAGCGTATCAAGGTCTTCTACCGCCCCGATAACTTGTCGGGAACTTCCGCCGAAGCGCCTGGAAAGTTGATCTGGCGTCTTGTTCGGCAGGGTGGCAAGTCGGTTGTCGAAGTTTCCAACGATACTGCGTTTCATGTCTCTTTCGCCAACGTGAAATTAAAAGCTGGCAATGCCTCCTATGTCGTTGATGCCGACATGGTCGCGCCGAAGTCGAGTCGCCGATTCGAAATCAAGGGAACTCCCCCCGGCGTTTCTGGAAATATCGAGTTCCAGAGCGTAAATGACTATGGCGGCCTCGATAAACATTCCAGCTCCTTATCCGACTGAAGCTCAGAAGAGCAGAAGGGCAGAAGAGCTGCTCTTAACTTCCCCTATGGATGGGTTTTTCCGGTTTGTCGGAAATTAGTCCAAGGAATATTCGCGTGGCCATATTTAGGAAAAGGTTCGACCTCAAGGTGTCCGTCTATTCCAGGTCTTCCTGTCTCGTGGCCTTGGGATTGGCTTTGCCTGCCGTAACTTCCGCGGTGGAATTCAACGCCGAGTTCCTGAACAACGAGGGCGGGGCGCCCGTTGAACTGAAGTATTTCGAGAACGGCAACTCGGTGTCGCCCGGCACTTACAGCGTCGACATTCATTTGAACCAGATCATGATCCGACGCGAAGATGTCGTGTTCAGTGCCGATCCCGACACCGGAAGCGTTCGCCCGATCATTCGGATGGGCCTGCTCAAGGAGATTGGGGTCGATATCGCCCGGCTGACTCGGGACAAGCTCATTCCGGCCAACCTGGAAAACAATACGCCCCTGAATGTCGCCGAACTCATCCCCGGTGCATCCGTAGAGTTCGACGTCAACAGCCTTTCCCTGCTGGTCAGCATTCCACAGCTGTATGTACAGCGGCACTCGCGTGGCTATGTGGATCCCTCTCTTTGGGATGACGGCGTCACCGCGTTGTTTTCCAACTACCAGGCCAACTTCACGCGCAACACCAATTTTGGCCAGAACAGCGATTACCGCTACCTGGGTCTGCGCAACGGCTTCAACCTGTTTGGCTGGCGCCTGCGCAACGACTCTTCCCTGAGCGGAGGTACCGGCATGCGCAACAAGTTCAGTAGCAACCGTACCTATGTGGAACGTGACATTCGTGCCCTGAAGGGGACCTTGTCCCTCGGTGAGTTGTATACCTCCGCTCAGGGGGATGCTTTCGAGAGCGTGCGTATGCGCGGCGTGCAACTGCAATCCGATATCGGCATGCTGCCCGACAACGAGATCAGCTATACCCCGGTGGTGCGCGGTATCGCTGAAACCAATGCGACGGTCGAGGTGAGTCAGAATGGCTTCGTGATCTATTCCACCAACGTACCGCCCGGTGCGTTCGAGATCACCGACATCTATCCCAGCGGCTCCAATGGCGACCTGGAGGTCAAGATCATCGAGGCGGACGGACGCCAGCGGTCCTTCAAGCAGTCCTATTCCTACCTGCCGGTCATGACCCGCAAGGGGAACCTGCGCTATGGCCTGGCCGCCGGTGAATACCATAATGACGGCCAGCCGTCGGTCAACCTGCTCCAGGGATCGGCTGTGTATGGCTTGTCCGACAGGGTTACCGGCTTTGGCGGCCTGCTGGCTGCGGAGAAGTACAATGCCACCAACCTGGGCCTCGGCTTCAACACGCCCCTGGGCGGTCTTTCTGCGGACGTGACCCATAGCCAGTCCCGCACGCGACGGGGTGGGCGCAACCAGGGGCAGAGTCTGCGGCTTCTCTATTCCAAGACCATCAACGCCACCGAAACCAGCTTTACCGTGGTGGGCTATCGCTATTCCACGGAAGGCTACCGTACTCTCAGCCAGCATATCGACGACATGTCCGACGAGAGCTACCTCTATGGCTCAAGTTCCAGTCGGCAGAAGAGCCGCATAGACCTGACGGTGAACCAGACGCTGTTCCGACGCAGTTCGCTCTATCTCACGGCGGGCGAAACCACATATTGGAATCGCCCCGGCAGCAGCCGTCGCGTGCAGTTCGGCTTCAGCAGCGGCATCAAGCGCGCGAGCTACAGCCTGGCGGTTTCCCGTACCCAGGAGACGGGGTCGTTCGGGCGCTCCGATACCCAGTTCACGGCCTCCGTCAGCATCCCCTTGGGCGGTAGCGCACGCTCCAGTCAGGTATATGCCAATGCCGTGAGTTCACAGCATGGTGATTCGAGTCTGAACACCGGTATCTCCGGATACCTGGATGAAGCCAATGCGTTCAACTACAGCGCACAGGCCAACTACAGCAAGGACGGCGGCAACTCCGGCAGCGTCGGCCTGGGTTGGGACACGTCCAAGGCCAAGTTGTCCGCCAATTACAGCCAGGGGCGTGACAACAAGCAGATCAACCTGGGAGCAAGCGGTTCGGTAGTGGTGCATCCGGGGGGAGTGACCTTCGGCCAGCCGGTGGGGGAAACGTTCGGCCTGGTGGAGGTTCCGGAGGTTGGCGGCGTCGGCCTCGACGGCTACTCTTCGGTTCGCACCGACGGCCGTGGCTATGCCGTGCTCCCCTACATGCAACCCTATCGTTACAACTGGGTGAACCTGGATACCAATACCCTTGGAAGCGATACCGAGATCAGCGACAGCACGCAAATGGCCGTGCCGACCCGGGGCGCCGTGGTTGCCAAGCGTTTCTCCGCGGAGTCCGGTCGGCGGGTGCAGTTCGTCCTGAGCATGGAGTCTGGAGGAAAGATTCCCTTCGGTGCACAGGCATACGACAAGGAAGAGCGGGTCGTGGGAATGGTCGACAACCTGTCCCGTTTGCTGGTGTTCGGTATCGAGGACCAGGGGCGCCTGTCCATTCGCTGGAGCGATGGCTCCTGTTCCGTCGACTATCAGTTGCCGCCCAGGAACAAGGACCTGACGTACGAACGAGTTGCGCTCAGTTGCCGTCGGTCCTCGATCTGAAATGTCCCCGCTGCAGTCGGGTCAAGTCAAAAGGCGAGGATTTTTCCGGTGAACACCGGGCGCGAGGGCAAGCGGCAGCTCACTCGTCCTCGATCATGCTCAACAGGTCTGGTGTCCTGCCTCGGGTTTCCAAACGCAGCAACCACTGCTTGGCGGCCAACCCACCGGCGAAACCGGTGAGGCCGCCAGAGGCTCCGATCACCCTATGGCAAGGTGCAACAATGGACAGTGGGTTCCGTCCGTTGGCGGCTCCAACCGCCCGTACTGCGTTGGGGCTGCCGATCTGCACGGCTATTTCCGTATAGCTGCGGGTCTCGCCGAATGGAATGGTGAGCAGGGCGGACCAGACCTTTTTCTGAAATTCGGTACCTTGGAAGTCGAGCGGGAGTTCGAACCGGGAACGTTTGCCGGAAAAATATTCCCGCAACTGGCGTTCGGTTTCCGCCAGGAGGGAGCTGTCCTCGGAGAGCCGCATCTCGTCCAGCGGTACTCGGTTGGGACGCTCATGCTGCCAAAGAATCGCGACCAGAAAGGCATCGTCCCTGGCTACCAGGGTCAGTGTCCCGACCGGCGATTCCATTTTCCTGTAGCTATGGGGCATGTAGGTGTCCTCTTCGGCAGGCTCGCCCAATGTACTACGCAATGGGATTTCAACAGGGAAGCCTGCAAATGGCAGGCGAGGCGGGGCGGAGCGCTATCGGCCCGATGGATGGCCGCCTGCTTCCAGGCATGCCGTCGCCCCCTTGGAGCCCAGGCCGAGCGCCTCGAACTGTGAGATCTGGGAGGCGATTTGCCGAGCAAAGTGGGTTGTCATTGGTTTGCCATCTCATGGGTTCGGACGAGGCCTCGAGCAAGGGTTGTAACGGTTTTTGTCTGGCCAATGGGCTCTTGCGTAAAAAGGCTGCCGCCCTTCTTGCTTGGTTGCCGTTCTCGGATCCCGCGCAGCCCGGTGGGTGTGCCAAATTTCTCGCGGTTTGGATCGCGCCGATTGCCGCGGCCTACGAAGCCCGTGGTTCTTCTCCCCGAAACTTTTTCGTTCGGACTCCGAATATCGCGCTTCGCCCAGCGCCGCTAGTTTCCCGTTCCTGACAAAGCAAGCGCTCTGGCTCAGGTATCTCCTGATCCGGATGCATATCGCTGAAGAGGGAACGTTCTGTCATGTCCACATTGGCCAACCTGACCGAGGTTCTGTTCCGCCTCGATTTCGATCCCGATACCGCCGTTTATCACTATCGGGGCCAGACTCTCAGCCGGCTGCAATGCCGGACCTACATTCTCTCCCAGGCCAGCCAACTGGCCCGCCTGCTCAAGCCCGGCGATCGCGTGGTGCTGGCGTTGAACGACTCGCCTTCGCTGGCCTGCCTGTTCCTGGCCTGCATCGCGGTCGGCGCCATTCCCGCCGTGATCAACCCCAAGTCCCGCGAGCAGGCCCTGGCCGATATCGCTGCCGACTGCCAGGCCAGCCTGGTGGTGCGTGAAGCCGATGCACCGTCGCTGAGCGGTCCTTTGGCGCCGTTGACCCTGCGTGCGGCCGCCGGTCGCCCTTTGCTCGACGATTTCTCGCTGGACGCGCTGGTCGGTCCTGCGGACCTCGATTGGAGTGCCTTCCATCGCCAGGACCCGGCGGCAGCCTGTTTCCTGCAATACACCTCGGGTTCCACCGGGGCGCCCAAGGGGGTGATGCACAGCCTGCGCAACACGCTCGGATTCTGTCGGGCGTTCGCTACGGAGCTGCTGGCATTGCAGGCGGGGGACCGGCTGTATTCGATTCCCAAGATGTTCTTCGGCTATGGCATGGGCAACAGCCTGTTCTTTCCCTGGTTCAGCGGAGCCTCGGCGCTGCTCGACGATACCTGGCCGAGCCCGGAGCGGGTCCTGGAGAACCTGGTCGCCTTCCGCCCCTGGGTCCTGTTTGGGGTGCCAGCCATCTATGCCTCGCTGCGTGCGCAGGCCAGGGAGCTGTTGAGCAGCGTGCGCCTGGCGTTTTCCGCCGGCTCGCCGCTGCCGCGCGGCGAGTTCGAATTCTGGGCCGCGCACGGGCTGGAGATCTGCGACGGCATCGGGGCTACCGAGGTCGGCCATGTGTTCCTCGCCAACCGCCCGGGGCAGGCGCGTGCCGACAGCACCGGGCTGCCGTTGCCTGGCTATGAGTGCCGGCTGGTGGACCGCGAAGGACACACTATCGAGGAAGCGGGCCAGCAAGGCGTGCTGTTGGTGCGTGGCCCTGGGCTGAGTCCGGGTTACTGGCGGGCCAGCGAAGAGCAGCAGGCGCGCTTCGCAGGTGGCTGGTATCGCACCGGCGACCTGTTCGAGCGCGACGAGTCGGGTGCCTACCGCCACTGTGGGCGGGAAGACGATCTGTTCAAGGTGAATGGCCGCTGGGTGGTGCCGACCCAGGTCGAGCAGGCGATCTGCCGTCATCTGCCGGAAGTGAGCGAGGCGGTTCTGGTTCCTACCTGCCGGCTGCACGACGGCTTGCGTCCGACCCTGTTCGTCACCCTGGCCACTCCGCTGGACGACAACCAGATCCTGCTGGCGCAGCGTATCGACCAGCATCTCGCCGAACAGATTCCCTCGCACATGCTGCCTAGCCAATTGCATGTGCTGCCGGCCTTGCCGCGCAACGACAACGGAAAGTTGGCGCGCGCCGAGCTGCGCCACCTGGCCGACACCCTTTATCACGACAACCTTCCGGAGGAACGGGCATGTTGATTCAGGCTGTGGGGGTGAACCTGCCCCCATCCTATGTGTGTCTGGAGGGGCCGCTGGGAGGCGAACGCCCTCGCGCCCAGGGCGACGAGATGCTGATGCAGCGCTTGCTGCCGGCGGTTCGCGAAGCCCTGGACGAGGCGGCGGTCAAGCCCGAGGAGATCGACCTGATCGTCGGCCTCGCCCTGTCTCCCGACCATCTGATCGAGAACCGCGACATCATGGCGCCGAAGATCGGCCATCCGTTGCAGAAGGTCCTCGGCGCGAATCGCGCGCATGTCTTCGACCTCACCGACTCGAGCCTGGCTCGCGCCCTCTACGTGGTCGATACCCTCGCCAGCGACCAGGGCTATCGCAACGTCCTGGTCGTGCGCGGCGAATCCAGCCAGGGATTGGAAGTGGACAGCGAGTCCGGCTTCGCCCTTGCCGACGGCGCCCTGGCGCTGCTCTGCCGGCCGACCGGCAAGGCCGCGTTCCGTCGCGGTGCGCTGGGCGGTGATCCGGCGCAGGAATGGCTGCCGCTGAGCATTCCGCTGAATACCGATATTCGCCAGGTAGGCGACGTCAAGGGGCACCTCAACCTGCCGGCCCAACCTGGATTGCCCGAAGCGGTACGCGCCGGATTCACCCGTCTGGCCGGGGACTTCCCGCAACTGAACTGGGTGCGCGAGGAATGGTTCGGCCAGGGACGGCCCGATGGTCGTTGCCTGGGGCCGTTCGAGCTGGCGTCGCAACTGCGCGCGGCACAGCGCGACCGTCTGGATGAACTGCTGCTCATCAGCTTCGATCCGTTCGGCATGGTGGTGGAGGGCGTGACCCTGGAACTGGCGGGAGAAGCTCATGCATAAGGTCAAACTGGCAGCGATCACCTGTGAACTTCCGGCTCGCAGCTACGAAAACGACGATCCGGTGTTCGCTGCGGTACCGGACCTCAGCGAGTCCTGGTGGCAATTCTGGGGCGTCAATCGGCGGGGCTATTTCGACCCGCGGAACGGTGAGAACGAGTTCAGCCTGGTGGTCCGGGCCGCCGAGCGCCTGCTGCGCAGCAGCGATACCGCGCCGGATAGCGTGGACATGCTGATCTGTTCGGCTTCCTCGCCGATCATGACCGACGCCGGCGATGTCCTGCCGGACCTGCGCGGGCGTCTCTATCCGCGCATGGCCAACGTGCTGTCCAAGCAGCTCGGCCTGAGCCGGGCGCTGCCATTGGATTCGCAGATGGAGTGCGCCAGCTTCCTGCTCAACCTGCGCCTGGCAGCGAGCATGATCCGCCAGGGCAAGGCCGAGAAAGTGCTGGTGGTGTGCAGCGAGTACATCTCCAACCTGCTCGACTTCACCTCGCGTACCTCGACCCTGTTCGCCGATGGCTGCGCGGTGGCCCTGCTGACCCGCGGCGACGACGACAGCTGCGATCTGCTGGCTTCGGCCGAACACAGCGACGCCACGTTCTATGAAGTGGCCACCGGTCGCTGGCGCCTGCCGGAAAACCCGACCGGCGAGGCCAAGCCGCGGCTGTATTTCTCGTTGTTCAGCGACGGCCAGAACAAGATGGCCAGCTTCGTCCCGACCAACGTGCCGATCGCGATGCGCCGGGCGTTGGAAAAGGCCGGCCTGGGCAGCGATGACATCGATTATTTCGTCTTCCACCAGCCAGCGCCGTTCCTGGTCAAAGCCTGGGCCGAGGGCATCGGTGCCCGTCCGGAGCAGTACCAGCTGACGATGGGCGATACCGGCGTGATGATCTCCGTTTCCATCCCGTACACCCTGATGACCGGCCTGCGCGAGGGCAAGATCCGCCCCGGCGATCGTATCGTCATGGCCGGCGCAGCCACCGGCTGGGGTTTCGCCGCCCAGGTCTGGCAATTGGGCGAGGTGCTGGTGTGCTGAGGCATAGCCATGTTGAACCACGGTGTCCGAGGAGGGCTGTACATGGGTAATCCGATCCTGGCCGGGCTGGGTTTCAGCCTGCCGAAACGCCAGGTCAGCAATCATGACCTGGTAGGGCGCATCAACACGTCGGATGAGTTCATCGTTGAACGCACCGGCGTACGCACCCGCTATCACGTCGAGCCGGAACAGGCGGTCAGCGCGCTGATGGTACCGGCGGCGCGCCAGGCCATCGAGGCTGCCGGGCTGCTGCCGGAGGACATCGACCTGTTGCTGGTGAACACCCTGTCGCCGGACCACCACGACCCGTCCCAGGCCTGCCTGATCCAGCCGCTGCTGGGCCTGCGGCACATCCCGGTGCTGGATATCCGGGCACAGTGCAGCGGGTTGCTGTACGGCTTGCAGATGGCTCGCGGGCAGATCCTCGCCGGGCTGGCACGGCATGTCCTGGTGGTCTGCGGCGAGGTGCTGTCCAAGCGCATGGACTGTTCGGACCGCGGCCGCAACCTGTCGATCCTGCTCGGCGACGGTGCCGGCGCGGTGGTGGTCAGCGCCGGCGAGAGTCTCGAAGACGGACTGCTGGACCTGCGCCTGGGCGCCGACGGCAACTACTTCGACCTGCTGATGACCGCGGCGCCGGGTAGTGCCTCGCCGACCTTCCTCGACGAGAACGTCCTGCGCGAGGGCGGGGGCGAGTTCCTCATGCGCGGCCGGCCGATGTTCGAGCATGCCAGCCAGACCCTGGTACGGATCGCCGGCGAAATGCTCGTGGCCCATGAGCTGACCTTGGACGACATCGACCATGTGATCTGCCATCAACCGAACCTGCGCATCCTCGATGCGGTGCAGGAGCAACTGGGCATTCCCCAGCACAAGTTCGCGGTGACCGTGGATCGTCTGGGCAACATGGCTTCGGCCTCGACCCCGGTCACGCTGGCGATGTTCTGGCCGGACATCCAGCCCGGACAGCGGGTGCTGGTCCTGACCTACGGTTCCGGCGCGACCTGGGGCGCGGCGCTGTACCGTAAACCTGAGGAGGTGAACCGGCCATGTTGAGGCTTTCGGCTCCCGGTCAACTGGATGATGACCTGTGCCTGTTGGGGGACGTCCAGGTGCCGGTGTTTCTGCTGCGTCTCGGTGAGGCGAGCTGGGCGCTGGTTGAAGGAGGGATCAGCCGGGATGCCGAATTGGTTTGGGCGGACCTGTGCCGCTGGGTCGCCGACCCGTCCCAGGTGCACTACTGGCTGATCACCCACAAGCACTATGACCACTGCGGCCTGCTGCCCTACCTGTGTCCGCGGTTGCCGAACGTACAGGTCCTGGCGTCCGAGCGGACCTGCCAGGCCTGGAAGTCGGAAAGCGCGGTGCGGGTGGTCGAGCGCTTGAACCGGCAACTGTTGCGTGCGGAGCAGCGGTTGCCCGAGGCCTGTGCCTCGGACGCTCTGCCGGTTCGCGCGGTAGCCGACGGCGAGTGGCTGGAGCTGGGACCGCGGCATCGCCTGCAGGTCATAGAGGCCCACGGCCACAGCGACGATCACGTGGTTTTCTACGACGTGCGACGCCGACGCCTGTTCTGCGGCGATGCCCTGGGCGAGTTCGACGAGGCAGAGGGGGTGTGGCGGCCGCTGGTGTTCGACGACATGGAGGCTTACCTGGAGTCCCTGGAACGTCTGCAGCGTCTGCCGACCCTGCTGCAGCTGATCCCGGGACACGGCGGCCTGCTGCGGGGGCGGCTGGCCGCGGATGGGGCCGAGTCGGCCTATACCGAGTGTCTGCGCCTGTGCCGGCGGTTGCTCTGGCGCCAGTCCATGGGCGAGTCCCTCGACGAACTGAGCGAGGAGCTGCACCGCGCCTGGGGTGGGCAGAGCGTCGACTTCCTGCCCGGCGAACTGCACCTGGGGAGCATGCGCCGGATGCTGGAGATTCTCTCCCGCCAGGCGCTGCCTCTGGACTGAGGCGGGACATCCATTGCGGCGATCGCCGCCGACGGCAGCGGTCGCAATTGGGGGAAAAGGGGGTTATCGATGATGAACATGCCGTTGCGCGCTAGCGTCGCGCAGGCCAGTCGCCCATGGGCGCGGGGAGATGGCTCGTGAGCGGGGTTGGCTATCGACTGGAAGAAAGTCTGGAGTACCGCACGCTGGGGCCGGAGGCGCTGTCGATCTGGCGCATGGCCGGCGCCAACCGGATGCTGTTCGACTGCTTCGACGTGGACAGCAAGGCTGCGCGGCGTAGCGTGGCGATCCTTTCCAGCTGCCTGCGCATCGAGTGCTGGGGGCGCGATGTAGTGCTGCGGGCGTTGAACGCCAACGGACGCGCCTTGCTGGCACCGTTGAGCGAGGCCTGTCCGGCCCAGGTCACCTGCTTGCGTGACGGCGACACCCTGCACTGGCGCTTCCCCCAGGAAGAGTCGCATGCGGACGAGTGGCGACGCCTGCATGGCCTGTCCAGCCTGGAGGCGCTGCGCCGCGTGCTCGGAACGCTGGGCGACGCGGAGGGGCCCGCGCTGCTGGGCGGCCTGTTCAGCTTCGACCTGGCCGAGCAGTTCGAACCCTTGCCGGCGCCGGCCGAACCTGCGCGGCATTGCCCGGACTACCTGTTCCTGGTGCCGGAGTTGCTGCTGGACATCGATCACCTGGCGCGCCGGACTTCGCTGCAGGCGTTCGTCCACGATCCGGCCGGGCACGACCGGTTGGCCGCCAGCCTGCGCCAGTGTGCCGACGAATTCCATGGCGCCGTGGAGGAGGCTTCCGAGTCGCCGGTGGCAGGCGTACGGGCCGGCAACTACCAGGTCGACCTGGACGATGCGAGCTTTGCCCGCCAGGTAGAGCGCCTGCAGGCCCACGTGAGGGCCGGCGACGTGTTCCAGATCGTACCGTCGCGCAGCTTCAGCATGCCGTGCGCGGACCCCTGGCGGGCCTATCGCCAGTTGTGCCTGCGCAACCCCAGCCCGTACCGCTTCTTCCTCGATGCGGGGGACTTCTGCCTGTTCGGCGCTTCGCCGGAGTCGGCATTGAAGTACGACGCGGAGAGTCGCGAGGTGGAACTCTACCCCATCGCCGGCACTCGCCCGCGCGGACGCGATGCCCGGGGCGCCATCGATGCGGAACTGGACAATCGCCTGGAAGCGGAGTTGCGCCTGGACGCCAAGGAGATCGCCGAGCACATGATGCTGGTCGACCTGGCGCGCAACGATCTGGCGCGGGTCTGCCGCAGCGGTACGCGGCAGGTGCGCGACATGCTCAAGGTGGATCGCTACAGCCACGTGATGCACCTGGTCTCGCGCGTGGCTGGCGAACTGCATGGCGAACTGGATGCGCTGCATGCCTACCGTGCCTGCCTGAACATGGGCACCCTGGTCGGTGCGCCGAAGGTCCGTGCCATGCAGTTGCTGCGGCAGTACGAGGATGGCTATCGCGGCAGCTACGGTGGCGCGATCGGCATTCTCGACAGCGCCGGCAACCTCGATACCAGCATCGTCATCCGCTCCGCCGAGGTCCGCGAAGGTATCGCGCGGGTCCGGGCAGGCGCCGGCGTGGTGCTGGATTCGGATCCACGGCTGGAGGCCGAGGAAACCCGCAACAAGGCGCTGGCGGTGCTGACCGCCGTGGCCGCTGCCGAACGCGAAAGGGGAGAGCGCGATGCGCATCACGCTGTTGGATAACTTCGATTCCTTCACCTACAATCTGGTCGAGCAGTTCTGCCTGCTCGGCGCGGAGGTCCGGGTGATGCGCAACGATACGCCGTTGCCGACGATCCAGGCGGCATTGCTGGCCGACGGTTGCGAACTGCTGGTGCTGTCGCCGGGGCCCGGTCGGCCGGAAGACGCCGGCTGCATGCTGGAATTGCTCGCCTGGGCCCGCGGGCGCTTGCCGGTGCTCGGCGTCTGCCTCGGCCACCAGGCGCTGGCGCTGGCCGCCGGTGGCGCGGTGGGCGAGGCGAGGAAACCGCTGCATGGCAAGAGCACGTCCCTGCGTTTCGATCAGCATCACCCGCTGTTCGACGGCATCGCTGACCTGCGCGTCGCGCGCTACCACTCGCTGGTGGTCAGTCGCCTGCCGGAAGGTTTCGACTGCCTGGCCGATGCCGATGGTGAGATCATGGCGATGGCCGATCCGCGCAATCGACAGCTGGGCTTGCAGTTCCATCCCGAGTCGATTCTCACCACCCACGGCCAGCGTCTGCTGGAGAACGCTCTACTCTGGTGCGGCGCGCTGGCGGTACGCGAGCGCCTTCGGGCCTGAGCGGCGCTGCGCCGTTTCGACGATGCTCGGTTGCCAGGCCGGCGCATCGTCGAAACGCTGGCGGCCGAGTTCGCGCAGGCGCTGGCGGGCGCTTTCGAGAAAGCGCAGGAAGCTGCGCTCGGATTCCAGCGCGGTGTTGTAGTAGCAATACACCTTGGTGTCGATGCCGCCCGGTTCGTAGAGTTCGCTGAGGACTGCCAGGGTACCGTTGCGCAGGCGTTCCTCGACGAAATAATGCGGCGCGATGCCCCATCCGACGCCGGCTTCCACCAGACGCAGCATGTCGTCGAAGTTTTCCACGAAGAGCACCTTGTCGCTGACCGGCCGCAGCAGGTTCGAATGCTGCCCGGAGCGGCTGCCGAGGCTGATCTGCCGGTAATTGGCCAGGCTCGCGATGCTGTGCAGGGAGGCATTGCACAACGGGTGCTGCGGATGGGCGACGACGAACGCCTTGGTGTAGCCGAGCACGCACTGGTTGAAGCGGGAGATCTTCAGTTCCTCGTCGATGGTGATGGCGATATCGATTTCCGCGTTGTCCTGCTTGATCGTCGCCAGGCTATCGGCGGGCGAGGTGCGTATCAGGCTGACCATGTTGAAATCGTCGAGCAGTACGCTGCTCACCGTATCGCAGAACGACGGCGGGATGGCGGTGTCCAGCAGCACCCGGAGATTGCGCGGACCCTTGTTGAGATTGAAGGCGATGTCGCCGATCAGCTGCTGGTAGTTCAGCAGGCTGCGCATGTAAGGGATCAGGCGAAGCGCCTGCTCGGTGGGTTCGACCTTGTAGCCGTCCCGACGGACCAGCTCCACGCACAGGTCGATTTCCAGGTTGCTGACCGCCGAGCTGACCGCGGTGTGCGACTTGCGCAGGATCCGCGCAGCGGAGGAAATCGAACCGGAGGCGATGACCTGGAGGAACATGTTCACGTGATTCAGGTTATGAATAGGCATCCCTTATTCCTTTTATTGGGTGGCGCGTGCCGCTTCCCTTGATCGGGTCAGGTTGCCGCTACTGTGGAAGAAGCGTCGAGGACTCGATAGATAGCGCCCGAGTGTTTCAACTTGTCTTCTGGATGACGTTTTCATCGGGGAAACCTCCCGTCGGTCAGTGAAGCGCAAGGGCTGGCGTGCGAGGGTGGAATCGGCCGCCGGCTCGCTTTCTGCGCGGCGGGCGCACGGCACGGGGAGTCGTCGTTTTGGAGGTGAGGGATGACGGCTCTGTTTCAGGATATTTTTATAATTATGTGAAAGAAGAGCTTATTTCAACGAAATATGTTTCATATTGCTCGTAAATTCGACGAAAAGAAAATCCGGATATTTACCGGTTATTTAACGCTAATACCAAGGGACTAATACCAAAGTATTAACGCTGGCATGCCGGCATGTCGTGTTCGGTCGTGGAGCGAGCCGAGCTAGGGACGGTTCTAAGAAACGAAAAAATTATGTCGCGTAGGTCTAACGACCGAAACCTATGTCTTTTGTTAGCGTAGCCACCGGCCAGGCCGGTACGGACGCCGGGATGGCCCTGGCGCGACCTATGCGGTTAGAATCCGCGGCCTTGCAGGCGGATACCCCGAGCTTCGCTCGAGGGTGTCGCGGGTGCCGTGCCCGAAACCTGCAATCGTCAGCTCCCGGCGGTCCAGCCTGCCGCCGGGTATAAAATCGAGAGACGCGCTGTTGCGCCTTCAGGTGTAGCGACTATGACGCACATTTCCGAACGACTCCTGGTCCAGGCCCACCTGGCCGCCAAGCAACCCCGCGTGTTGAGCGAGCAGGAGAGCGCCGAGCATCGCGCGGCGATCGCGGCCGAACTGAAGGCGCAAAATGCTGTATTGGTGGCGCATTACTACTGCGACCCGGTGATCCAGGCGTTGGCCGAGGAGACCGGCGGTTGCGTATCCGATTCGCTGGAGATGGCCCGTTTCGGCAACCAGCATCCGGCGCAGACGGTGGTCGTGGCCGGGGTGCGCTTCATGGGCGAGACGGCGAAGATCCTCAACCCTGAGAAGCGTGTGCTGATGCCGACCCTCGAAGCGACCTGCTCGCTCGACCTGGGATGCCCGGTGGATGAATTCTCGGCATTCTGCGACCAGCACCCGGAACGGACCGTGGTGGTCTATGCGAACACCTCCGCGGCGGTGAAGGCACGCGCCGACTGGGTCGTGACCTCCAGTTGCGCGGTGGAGATCGTCGAACACCTGATGGACAACGGCGAGCCTATCCTCTGGGCACCGGACCAGCACCTGGGACGCTACATCCAGCGCGAGACGGGGGCCGACATGCTGCTCTGGGACGGCGCCTGCATCGTCCACGAGGAGTTCAAGGCCAAGCAGCTGGAAGACATGAAGGCGCTCTACCCGGACGCCGCCATCCTGGTCCACCCCGAATCGCCGGAAAGCGTGGTCGCGCTGGCCGATGCCGTGGGCTCGACCAGCCAGTTGATCAAGGCCGCGCAGACCCTGCCGAACAAGACCTTCATCGTCGCCACCGATCGCGGCATCTTCTACAAGATGCAGCAGTTGTGCCCGGACAAGGATTTCATCGAGGCCCCCACCGCCGGCAACGGCGCCGCCTGCCGCAGCTGCGCGCACTGCCCGTGGATGGCGATGAACACGCTCGAGCGGACCCTGGCCTGCCTGCGCGAGGGCAGCGGGGAAATCTTCGTCGACCCGGCGTTGATCCCGCGGGCGGTCCGTCCGCTCAAGCGCATGCTCGACTTCACCCAGGCCGCGCGCCTGCGCCAGGCCGGGAACGCCTGATCCTGGCGAGGGCGTCCCGCTGCGTAGGGCGAGTAAGCGCGGTGCGGTTGTTCGCCCAACTCCCTGTTTCGATGAGCTTCGCCGGGTGTTTTTCCTCGGATATGCCGCTCAGCGGAACATTTCCTTGACCATCTTTTCCTGCTGGCGAATTTCCTGCTGGCGAGCGTCGAGTCGCGCAGCCAGTTGGAAGTTGCCGCCAGCGCGGCGCTTGGCGAAATCGAGCTGCTCGATGGCGGCCTGGTAGTCGCCGGTCAGAGACAGGTACTCGGCCCGGGCCTGGTGCACGCCGATGGCGTTGTTGGTCAGGCTGCGCACCTCGGCCAGGCGGTTCCAGACATCCGGGTCCAGCGGCCGCGCCTTGCTCAGGTCGTCGAGGATCTCCTCCGATTCCTGCGGCTTGCTCATCTTCAGCATCAGGTCGGCGCGCACCTGTTTCAGCGGGTAGCTACTGGGGAACTGGGCGAGCATCTTCTTCAACCGCTGGTCGGCATCCGGCAGGCGGTTGGCGGTGATGTCCAGCTCGACCTGGGCCAGGTTGTAGGCGACGTCGTTGGGTGCCTTCGCCAGCAATTGCCTGAGGTTGTCACGGGCATCGTTGAGCTGGCCGATGCGCGTCTGCGAGATGGCCAGTCCGTAGCGCGCGGCATCCAGCTTGGGATTGTCGTTGAGCATGGCGCGGAAGCGCTTGCCGGCCATCCCCGGGGTCTCCTCGAAGAGCAACTGAGTGCGCGCGCGCATCTGCTGGTAGCGCAGGCTGTCTTCCTTGCCGCCCTGGGGATACTGTTCGGCGCGGTTGCGGGTGTCGGCGATACGCGATTCGGTGACCGGGTGGGTGAGGAGGAACTCCGGCGGCTTGCCGTCGTAGCGATACTGCCGCGCCAGGCGCTCGAACATGTTCGGCATCGAGCGCGGATCGTAACCGGCGCGAACCATGTTGGTGACGCCGACGCGGTCGGCTTCCTGCTCGTTCTGCCGGGAAAAGCGCAACTGGTTCTGGATCGCCGCCGCCTGGGTCCCGGCGATCGCCGCGATACCCGCATCCCCTGCGCCGGCGGCTGCGGCGACGATGCCGGCGAGCATCGCCGCCATCACCGGCAGTTGCATGCGCTGCTGTGCCTCGATGCCGCGGGCGAAGTGGCGCTGGATCAGGTGGCCGAGTTCGTGGGCCAGCACCGCGGCATACTCGCCTTCGGTCTGGGCGTTGAGCAGTAGCCCGCCGTTGACACCGATCACGCCGCCGGGCGCGGCGAAGGCGTTGATCTGTGCGTCGCGGATGAGGATGAAGGCCAGCCGGTGGTCCTGCAGGTCGCTGGTTTCGGCCAGCCGGTAGACGCTGCTTTCGACGAAGTCCTTGAGCTGCGGGTCGGAGATCGCATCGACCTGGTTGCGCAGCATGCTCAGCCAGGCGCGGCCCAGCTGGAACTCCTGCTCCGGCGAAACGATCGAGGAAGATGCGTCGCCCAGGGAGGGCAGATCGTCCGACATGACCGGCGAAGCGAGCATGCAGGCGAGCGTCAACAGGGCAGGGCGCAGTACATTCATGCAGGAGGCTCAGGTTGGCAAAGGCCTTACTTTAGCCGTTGGTTATCGGCACTGCCTAGGTATCTGCCCGAGACCCGAAGCTGTTGGACTTCGAGCGCCGTTTCAACTGGCCAGCGGCGGATAGGCTTGGGTATGCTTGTCGGCCCTTCGGGAGAGGCTGTCATGACGGATAACGATTCATCCCCCCTGGTATGTGACGCGGAGCTGGATGCCAGTGGTCTCAATTGTCCGCTGCCCCTGCTAAAGGCCAAGCTGGAGCTGAACCGCCTGCCCAGCGGCGGGGTGCTCAAGGTGATCGCCACCGATGCCGGGTCGCAGCGAGACTTCCGGGCCTTCGCCCAGCTCGCCGGCCATGAACTGCTGCGCGAAGAGGCCGCCGAAGGCGTCTATCGATACTGGCTGCGCAAGCGTTAGCGGAGCTTTCGCCGTTCCGATTCAGGATTTCCGATGATCAAGGTGTTACGCGACTGGATGCAGCGCTACTTCTCCGACGAGGAGGCCGTGGTGCTGGCGATCATGCTGGTGCTCGGCTTCAGCGTCATCCTCGCCTTCGGCGGGATGCTCGCGCCGGTACTGGCGGCGATGGTGATCGCCTTCCTGATCCAGGGCGTGGTCGGCATGCTGGAACGCTTCCGGGTGCCGCACCTGTTCGCCGTGTGGCTGGTCTACAGCTTGTTCCTCGGCTTGCTGGCGCTGTTCTTGGTGGTCCTGCTGCCGCTGCTCTGGCAGCAATTGTTCACCCTGTTCAACGAACTGCCGCGGATGCTCGGCGAATGGCAGAGCGTGCTGCTGATGCTGCCCGAGCGCTATCCCAGCCTGATCAGCGAGGAGCAGGTGCTCAAGGCCATCGAGACCGCGCGCGGCGAATTCGGCCAGATCGGCCAGTGGGCGCTGACCTCGTCGCTGGCCAGCCTGCCGGTGGTGGTGAACGTCATGATCTACCTGGTGCTGGTGCCGATCCTGGTGTTCTTCTTCCTCAAGGACAAGAAGCGCTTCCATACCTGGTTCCACCGCTACCTGCCGCGCGAGCGCGGGCTGATGAAACAGGTCTGGGCCGAGATGAACCAGCAGATCGCCAATTACATTCGCGGCAAGGTCATCGAGATCGTCATTACCGGCGCGGTGACCTACATCGCCTTCGCCTACCTGGGGCTCAACTACGCAGCACTGCTGGCCCTGCTGGTCGGCCTGTCGGTGGTGGTGCCGTACATCGGCGCGGTGGTGGTGAGCGTACCGGTGGCGATGATTGCTTTCTTCCAGTGGGGTTGGGGCGACCAGTTCATCTATCTGATGGTGGCCCACGCGATCATCCAGGCGCTGGATGGCAACGTGCTGGTGCCGCTGCTGTTCTCCGAGGCGGTGAACCTGCACCCGGTGGCGATCATCTGCGCGGTGTTGCTGTTCGGCGGGCTCTGGGGCTTCTGGGGCGTGTTCTTCGCGATCCCCCTGGCGACCCTGGTGAAAGCGGTGCTGGATGCCTGGCCCAAGGACCTTCCCGAGACTCTGGCAGCCACGCGATAGCATCGGCCGCATGAAAAATGAAAAAGGCCGCGGATGCGGCCTTTTTTTTCGGGGCGGGGCTCAGGCGCCGTTGAGCGCCTGGGCGGCGGCGAGAACCGCGTCGACATGCCCGGGCACCTTCACGCCGCGCCACTCCTGGCGCAGTACGCCGTCCCTGTCGATCAGGAAGGTGCTGCGGTCGACGCCCATGTATTCCTTGCCGTAGAGCTTCTTCAGCTTGATCACGTCGAACAGCTGGCAGACCGCTTCATCCTTGTCGCTGATCAGCTCGAAGGGGAATTCCTGTTTGCACTTGAAGTTCTCGTGGGACTTCAGGCCGTCGCGGGAGATGCCGAAGACCTCGGTATTGGCCTTCTGGAACGCCGCGTACTGGTCGCGGAAGCCCTGGCCCTCGGTGGTGCAACCGGGGGTGCTGTCCTTCGGGTAGAAGTACAGGACGACCTGCTTGCCCTTCAGCGCGGACAGGGTCACCTCCTTGCCGCTGGTTGCGGGGGCGGTGAAGTCGGGTACGGGTTTGTCGATTGCGACCGGCATGGCTCGGCTCCTCAGGGGTGTTGGGGGCGCCAGGGTTCGATCAGGGCATCCAGGTTCAGGGCGTCGGCGAAGTCCAGGAACTGGTCGCGCAGCCAGCTGATCTGGGTGCCGGCGGGCAGCGTCACGGTAATCGTGGCGTTGAGCATGGTGGTGTTGGTGTGCGGCGCCTGGTAGGTGTCGCAGGTCAGGTTCTCCAGCTCGATGTTGTGGTCGATGAAGAACTGGCAGAGTTCGTTGAGGATGTCCGGGCGATACACCGCGCTGACATAGGCCACGTAAGGCAACGCCTGGGCGCGGGTCACGTGGGCGTTGCTGCGGGTCATGCTGAGGGTGATGTCGCCGCGCTTGGTGAGGGCCGGCAGGCTGCCCTCGAGGCGGGCGAGGGCATCCCAGCTTCCGGAGATCTGCAGCACCAGGGCGCTGAACTCTCCGTGGCGGGTCAGGCGGCTGCTGACCACGGCGCAGCGGCTCTCGACGCAGGCGCGGCAGAGCAGGGTGGTCAGCTCCATCGGATTGGGGCCGAGGGCGCTGATCAGAAGGAATTGTTCGCGGGGTTGGCTGGTGGACATTCAACTTTCCTGGAATACGCTGGCGGCACGGGCCGTACCTAAAGCGGGAAGGGTAGCGAAAAGCGCCGCCGAGGGAAACGTCTGCCGCCTGTCAGCGGCTTCCGACGAGGTGGCGCTCGTCTTGTGCAAGGCCTGCCGCCGACAGTACCATTACCGCTTTAATTTCGCGGCAGGAGCGGTTGCATGATTGCGGGCAGTATGGTGGCACTGGTCACCCCCTTCGATGCTCAGGGTCGACTGGACTGGGACAGCCTCGCCAAGCTGGTGGACTTCCACCTGCAGGAAGGCACCAACGCCATCGTCGCCGTCGGCACCACCGGTGAATCGGCCACGCTGGACGTGGAAGAGCACATCCAGGTGATCCGTCGCGTGGTCGACCAGGTCAAGGGCCGCATCCCGGTGATCGCCGGCACCGGCGCCAACTCCACCCGCGAGGCGGTGGCGCTGACCGAGGCCGCGAAAAGCGGCGGCGCCGACGCCTGCCTGCTGGTGACGCCGTACTACAACAAGCCGACCCAGGAAGGCATGTACCAGCACTTCCGCCATATCGCCGAAGCCGTTGCGATCCCGCAGATCCTCTACAACGTGCCCGGGCGTACCTCCTGCGACATGCTTCCGGAGACCGTCGAGCGCCTGTCCAAGGTGCCGAACATCATCGGCATCAAGGAGGCCACCGGCGACCTGCAACGCGCCAAGGAAGTCATCGAGCGCGTCGGCAAGGACTTCCTCGTCTATTCCGGCGACGACGCCACTGCCGTCGAGCTGATGCTGCTGGGTGGCAAGGGCAACATCTCCGTGACCGCCAACGTCGCGCCGCGCGCCATGAGCGACCTGTGTGCCGCCGCCATGCGCGGCGACGCCGCTGCCGCGCGCGCCATCAACGACCGCCTGATGCCGCTGCACAAGGCGTTGTTCATCGAATCCAACCCCATTCCGGTGAAGTGGGCCCTGCATGAGATGGGTCTGATCCCCGAGGGCATCCGCCTGCCCCTGACCTGGCTCAGCCCGCGTTGCCACGAGCCGCTGCGTCAGGCCATGCGCCAGACCGGCGTATTGGCTTGATCAAGGAGCTCCACGCAATGAAGCGACTGGCTGGACTGACCGCCCTCGCCCTGGTTATCGGCAACACTTCCGGCTGCGGCTGGCTGTGGGGGCCGGAGGGCTATTTCCGCGACCGCGGCGACGACTACCTCGGCGCCCGCGAGACGCCTCCCATGCAATTGCCCGAAGGGGTGCACAGCAAGCCGCTCGATCCGCTGCTGCCGATTCCGCTGAACGTCGCCACCACCCACGAAAAAGAGGGTGAGTACGAGGTTCCGCGTCCGCAGCCGCTGGCCAACGCCGGCGACATCAGCGACTACAGCCTGCAGCGCAGCGGCGATAGCCGCTGGGTCGTGGCCCAGCGTCCGCCGGCGGAAGTCTGGCCGGTGGCCCGGCAGTTCTTCGAGGAGAACGGTTTCCGCATCGCCGACGAGCGCCCGCAGACCGGCGAGTTCAGTTCCGACTGGCAATCGCTGTCGCAGCTTTCCGCGCCGCTGGCACGCCGCCTTAGCAGCCGCGTGAGCGGTGTCGAGCCGGACGGCCAGGCACGGGTTCGGGTGCGTATCGAGCCCGGCGTGCAAAGCAATACCAGCGAGGTCTACGTGCTCAGCCAGACCCGCGCCGCCGGTGACACCAGCAGCCCGAGCTGGCCGAGCAAGTCGGTGGCGCCGAGCCTCGACGCGGCGCTGCTCGACGAGATGGTCGCGAGCATGGCGCGCAGCGCCGAGCAGGGCGGCTCGGTCTCCCTGCTGGCAGCCAACTCGATCTACGACACGCCCGGCACCTTCGAGTTGAGCAAGGACGGCAGCGGCAACCCGGTGCTGACCTTGCAATCCGACTTCGACCGCTCCTGGGTCAGCGTCGGGCGTGCCCTGGATAACGCCGATATCCGCGTCGACGACCTCAACCGCAGCCTTGGCGTGTACTACGTGAACATCGCCGAAGGGGCGAAGAAGCCCGACGAAGACAAGCCCGGGTTCTTCAGTCGCCTGTTCGGCGGCGGCGAGAAGACCAAGGAAGAGGAAGACGCCAAGGCGCAGCGCTACCAGGTCCGCCTGACCACCGTCAGCGACGCCGTGCAGGTCACCGTCGACAAGGACATCAACACCTCTGCGCCGGCCGATGTCGCGCAAAACGTACTGGAAAAACTCCAGGAGAGCATGCGCAATGCGGTTCGCGGTTCTGGGCAGCGGAAGCCGGGGCAATTCGGCCTTGGTGAGCAGTTCTGACACCCGGATACTGATCGATTGCGGCTTCCCGCTGCGTGAAATCATCAAGCGTCTGGCGCGCCTGGGGTTGAGCCCCGCGCAGCTGGACGCGATCCTGGTCACGCACGAACACGCCGATCACATCCATGGCGTCGAACTGCTGGCGCGGCATTACCAAATCCCGGTCTATCTCAGTGCGGGTACCCTGAGCGGCATGCGCCGCCCGGTGCACCCCGCCGAGCTGTTGAGGGCCGGCCAGCGCCTGGCGATCCGCGGGCTGGAAGTGCAGGTGGTTGGCGTCTCGCACGACGCCCGCGAGCCTACCCAGTTCGTGCTGTCCGACGGACAGCGGCGCTTCGGCATGCTCACCGATCTGGGAGTGGCCACGGCCGAGGTGCTGGAGTGCTATCGTGCGGTGGATGCTCTGGTGGTCGAGGCCAACCACGACAGCACGATGCTTGCCGGTGGCCCGTATCCCTATTTTCTCAAGGCCCGCGTAGGCGGTTCGCGAGGGCACTTGAACAACCATCAGTCCGCAGAACTGGTGAAGCAGCTGGATTGGGGTCGCATGCAGCACCTGGTGCTGGCCCATCTCAGCGAAAAGAACAACTCGCCGCAGCTGGCCCGGCAAACCTTCGTCGACACCCTCGGGTGCGATCCGGGCTGGCTGCAGGTGGCCGATCAGCATTCAGGCCTGGATTGGCGCGAGATCGCCTAGGCCCTATTACCCGTAAGCGGAGCCCATCATGGAAAAACGCGAAGAACTCTACCGCGGCAAAGCCAAGTCGGTTTACCAGACCGACGATGCCGATCGTCTCATCCTGCTGTTCCGCAACGACACCTCCGCCTTCGACGGCAAGCGCATCGAACAGCTCGATCGCAAGGGCGCGGTGAACAACAAGTTCAACGCCTTCATCATGCAGAAGCTGGAAGCTGCCGGCATTCCGACCCAGTTCGACAAGCTGCTGTCGGATACCGAGTGCCTGGTGAAGAAGCTCGACATGATCCCGGTCGAGTGCGTGGTGCGCAATTTCGCCGCCGGTAGCCTGGTGCGTCGTCTCGGCGTGGAAGAGGGCATCGCCCTGACTCCTCCCACCTTCGAGTTGTTCCTGAAGAACGACGCCCTGGGCGATCCGTTCATCAACGAATCCCACGTCCAGGCCTTCGGCTGGGCCACTCCCGAGCAACTGGCGCAGATGAAGACCTATTCCTTCAAGGTCAATGAAGTGCTGAACAAGCTGTTCGACGACGCCGGCCTGCTGCTGGTGGACTTCAAGCTGGAGTTCGGCCTGTTCCATGGCCAGATCGTCCTCGGCGATGAGTTCAGCCCGGACGGCTGCCGTCTGTGGGACAAGGAAACCCGCAAGAAGATGGACAAGGACCGCTTCCGCCAGGGCCTCGGCGATGTGATCGAAGCCTACGAAGAGGTAGCCAAGCGCCTGGGCGTGCCGCTTTAACCTCCTAACGCGCGCAACCATCTGAAAGAACGCGAAAAAATCTTCAAGAAAGCTTCGCGTTCTTCGTACAAGCTGGTATCATGCGCGCCGCACGGAGAGATGCCGGAGTGGTCGAACGGGACGGATTCGAAATCCGTTGAGTCAGCAATGGCTCCTAGGGTTCAAATCCCTATCTCTCCGCCATTACATATGAGCAAAGCCCCTGGAATGCCTGGCGTTCCGGGGGCTTTGTCTTTTCTGGCGAGTGTTCGGGCATCCCCTCTGCCGGGCGGGCGAAAAAGCCGTGCCATGGTTTCGGGTGCCGGCCAGGTCGTGCAGCTTTCCTAGGAATGCTGCGGGCCCTTCCTTGGTTCTGCCCTTCCTTCTCCTCTGGGTGGTCGTCCCGCTCTGCCTGGGTTTCGTGGGTGCGCTGAGCGCGCATTTCTCCACCGCTTCCGATTTTCTGTCCTTCGGGCGCCGGGTCGGGCGACCTGCCGGTTTCGATGGTCGGTGCGGTTCTTCTTAGTATCCCGGCGCTTGAAGGCGCCGCGGATGTGTGGCCGAGCTGCATGGCACGGTTTCCCTCCGGCGGACAGCCAGGATATCGGTTTGTGCCGAGTCCCGGAGACGGGGCTGGGGAGGAAGAAATGCGTCCGCTCGTTTCCGTCGTTTGCGCCTGTTTCAATATCTCGAAGTATCTGCACGAGGCGATCGCCAGCATCTACGCGCAGGGCTATCCCAATCTCGAGTTGATTGTGGTGGATGACGGATCCACGGACGACACCTATGAGCGTCTCGCCATGCTCCGCGAGCGTCACGGTTTCCAACTCTACCGCCAGGCTAACCGAGGGGTGAGCGACGCGCTCAATCACGGTTTGCGTCATGCGCGGGGCGAGTTCGTGATGACTCCCGACCTGGACGACATTCTCCTGCCTGGAGCGCTCGACACGCGCGTCGACTACTTGCTTGCGCACCCCGAGGTCGGGTGCGTGGGCGGTTTCAATATCTGTATCGACAGTGCCGGTAACGAAGTGGCGCGAGACGGTTTCAGCGAGGGTTGTGTGGAGCGTTGGGGGTTCGATGCAGCATTGGCCGAGACCCTGGTGGTCATGCCGCTGACGGCGCTCTACCGCATGGAAGCGATGAAGCGGGCGGATTTCTTCGACCCGTCGATTCGCGTGCAGGATTTCCAGATCACCCTCAGGATCGCGGCGCAGGGCTATGAAATTCATCGACTGCCGGCCTACATGGGGCGTTATCGCCGGCATGGAAGCGGTCTGTCCGGCAGGTACAAGCTCAATTACGAGGCGGATATGCAAGCCATCGAGCCTTATCGGGCTCACCCGAATTATCGCCGGGCCCGGCAACTGATCCTGAACAAGGCGCTGAAGAAGGCTGTTGTCCAGGATGGGCGATATGCCTGGCAGTTGTTCCGCTCGGTGCCGCTGCGAGCGTGGGACCGGGTGACGCTGAAGCGATTCTGGCGCTTTCTCCGTTATCTGCCGGTCCTCGGGTTGAAGGATGGTACCGGCGTCGAGGGTCGATGACGGCTGGCCGGCTAATCTTTCAATGGGTTGAATGCCATTTCAGGATTTCTCCTTCAGTGCCTCGCCCTGGGGAAATAGCGCGCGGCTCACGAAGCGCGCGGTATCCCGCAGGCTGGTGCCGATCCGTTCCAGGTCGTCGGGCTGGTGCTGGGCACTGATGCCGATCGCGGAGATGGCGAAGCGCGGTTGTCCGTCGCGATCGGTGATGGCACTGGCGACCATGCTCACGCCGCGGTAGAGGTGTTCCTGGTCGATAGCCCAGCCGCGCTCGACGGCCTCGGTCGCTTCGGCCTGGTAGCGCTCGAAGCTCGGCGGATTTTCCCAGCGCACGCGGGTCAGTCGGCGGCGCAGTTCGTCCTCCGGCAGTTCGCGCAGGCCGGCAATGCAACGCCCGGCGGCGCCGACCAGTTCCGGCAGGCGCGTGCCGACGGCGACGTTGACGTGGGCGACGGGCGGTGCGGCAAGGGCGATGACGCGGATGTGCGCATCGTCGGTGACTTGCCACAGGGCGATGAGGATGTGGTGGGCAAGGCTCAGTCGCTCCAGCTCTGGCTGGATCAGGTCGGCATAGCTGCGTCCGACGAATCCTACGGCCAGTTCCGACAGGCCAAGGCCCAGTTGGTAGGTCTTGCCCGCATCGTCGAAGGAGGTCAGCCGTTCGTTGCTCAGGGTGCGCAGGATATTGAAGGCGCTGCTCGGGCTGATGCCGGTGGCGCGAGCGATGGCGGCCACGCCTTGCGGTCCGTCGGCGTGGGCCAGGTGGCGAAGTATCTGAATGGCGTTCACTACCGCGCCGACATCTTTGCTGCTGGTGCCTTTGGTTGTGGCGTCCTTGGTCATTTTTCCTCTTTTCATTCAGTATTGTGATTGACATTCACGATAGTGAATATATTCTGGCCTTCCGGAACGTACAACCGGGGACGGAAGCAGTATCCGGTTCGGCGTCCAGCGCGATGCACTTTGCAGCAAAGGTCGACAAGAACAAAGGAGAAACCTCGTGGCAGATCTTCCCGATGGCAGTACTCCGGGACCTGAGGCGCAGTACCTTGCGTTTCTCGCCCAGGGCCGTTTCATGTTGCAGCGCAGCCGTTCCAGCGGTCGCCATGTGTTCTACCCGCGCCAGTTGGTGCCGGGTAGCGGCGAGACTGATCTCGAGTGGGTTCCCGCCAGCGGCCTGGGTACGCTCTACGCGATCACTGTCAATCGCTCCCGCGGCGGCAATCACAATGTCGCGCTGGTCGACCTGGACGAGGGCGTGCGCATGATGTCGCGGATCGACGGGCACGAGAGCCTGCCGATCGGCACCCGTGTGCAGGTGCGCATCGTCGAGCAGGACGGTGCCAATGTCGTGGTGTTCGTTCCCCACCAGGAGGGACGACCATGAGCGCGGCCATCCGTGGCAAGACCGCCATCGTCGGCATCGGTAGCGCCGGCGTCGGCGAGGCGCCGGGCTACAGCGCCATCGAACTGCTCGGCCAGGCGTCGCTCAGGGCCATTGCCGATGCCGGCCTGAAGCTTTCCGACATCGACGCGATCTTCGCCGCCACCAGCTCCCATGCCTTTCCCACCTTGTCGGTCGCCGAATACCTCGGCATCCGCCCGAAATTCGTGGATGGCACCAATATCGGCGGCTCCAGTTTCGAGCTGCACCTGCTGCAGGCCACTTTGGCACTGGAGGCCGGTCTCTGCGACGCTGCGCTGATCTGCTACGGCTCCAACCAGCGAAGCGCCGGCGGCCGCCTGGTATCGATGAGCGAGCCACAATGGCACGAGACGCCCTACAAGCCGCGCCACCCGATCACCGCCTATGCCCTGGCGGCCAGCCGGCACATGCACCAGTACGGCACCACACGCGAGCAGCTCGCCGAGGTGGCGGTCTCTGCCCGGCAATGGGCCAACCTGAATCCCGGGGCATTCGCCCGCGGGCCGTTGAGCGTCGATGACGTCCTTGCCGCGCGGATGGTCAGCGACCCGCTGAGCGCCGCCGACTGCTGCCTGGTCACCGACGGCGGTGGCGCCTGCGTGGTAGTGCGCGCCGAGCGCGCCCGCGACTTGCCCAATGCGCCGGTGTACTTCCTTGGCGCGGCCGGAGCGCAGTGGCATCGCTCGATCGTGTCGATGCCCGACCTCACCGTGACGGCGGCCTCGGAAAGCGCTCCGCGAGCCATGCAGATGGCCGGTGTGCGGCACGCCGACATCGACCTGGTGATGCTCTACGACGCCTTTACCATCAACACCCTGCTGTTCCTCGAGGACCTGGGTTTCTGCGCCAAGGGCGAGGGCGGCCCATTCGTCCAGGGCGGACGCATCGCGCCCGGCGGCGAGCTGGCGGTGAACACCAACGGTGGCGGGCTGTCCTGCGTGCATCCGGGGATGTACGGGATGTTCCTGATCATCGAGGCGGTGACCCAGCTCCGCCGCCAGGCCGGCGAGCGGCAGTTGGCCAAGGCCGACGTGGCGTTGCTGCACGGCAACGGCGGCACGCTGTCCAGCCAGGTAACCGCGTTGCTTGGCACCGGCGACACGCTCTAGACCCCAGGCCGACAGTCCTTCCGGGCGCTGCCGTGGCGGCGTCCCGCGGGCGCGCTCGCCCGCGAGAAGGTTGTCGTGCCGGCCACAGACAAACGGATCAGGTGAACCCATGTCAGCGAACCACTCGCAACAGCTCATCGACGCTCCCCGTTTCGCCAGTCTTACTCCATTGATCGAACCACGCTCGGTCGCGGTGATCGGCGCTTCCAGCGACCCGACCCGCATCGGTGGCCGTCCCATCGCCTACATGCTGCGCCATGGCTATGCCGGGCAAATCCTCCCGGTCAATCCGAATCGTGCTGAAATCCAGGGGCTGCCGGCCTTCGCCAGCGTTGCGGAGCTGCCGCAGGCACCGGACGTGGCGATTGTCGCGGTGCCTGCGCCTCAGGTGCTGGAGACCGTCCGGGCGCTAGGCCGCCAGGGGGCGCGCAGTGCCATCGTGTTCTCTTCCGGATTCAGCGAGGTCGGCGAGGCCGGCGCGGCGATGCAGGATGCGGTGGTAGCCGCTGCCCGCGAGCACGGTATGCGCCTGCTCGGTCCGAATGCGCTCGGCGCGTTCAACAGTAACCTGGGTTATTACGCGTTCTTCTCCACCAGCCTGGAACGTGGCGTACCGCTGCCCGGCCGGGTAGGCATCGCCACCCAGTCCGGCGCCTACGGCGCGCACCTGCTCGGCATGGCGCGCCAGCGCCGCCTGGGAACCCCTATCTGCGTGGCCACCGGTAACGAGGCCGACGTCACCCTGGGCGACAGCATCGGCTGGCTGGTGGAGTCGCCGGAGATCGACGTGGTGATGGCCTACGCCGAATCCATCCGCAACGTCGACAGCTTCCTCGCCGCCCTGGAGGCCGCGCATCGCGCCGGCAAGCCGGTGATCCTGCACAAGGTCGGGCGCAGCGCCCTGGGTAGCCGCGCGGCGCTGTCCCACACCGCTTCGCTGGCCGGCGACGACAAGGTGCTGGACGCCGTGCTGGGCGACTATGCGGTGATCCGCGCCAGGACCACCGAGGAACTGATGGACATCGCCTACCTCGCCACCCGGCGTATCTATCCGGTGGGCAACAGCCTCGGCATGATCACCGTCAGCGGCGGCGCCGGGATCATCGTCAGCGATGCCGCCGAGGAGGTCGGCCTGCCGATGCCGCCGATGCCGGACATGGCCCAGGAGCGGCTGAAGGCACGGCTGTCCTTCGCGTCGCCGATCAACCCGGTGGACTGCACCGCGCAGGCCCTGAACGATCTGACGCTGGTGCGCGACTTTACCGAGTCGATGGTGGTCGACGGTGGCTACCGTTCGCTGCTCGCCTTCTTCACCCAGGCCGGCACCGCCGCCTCCATCGGCGCGCGTCTGGCCGAGCAGTTCCGGCGGATCAAGGAGGCTCATCCCGAGCGTCTGTTCGTGGTCTCGGTGATGGGCGAGGGGGAGGAGCTGGCACCCTACGAGGAGGCCGGCTTCGCACTGTTCGAAGACCCCACCCGGGCGGTAGTGGCGATCCAGGCCATGGGGCGGCTCGGCGAAGCCTTCGCCCGGCCGTTGCGCCTGCGCCGGCCTGCCGGCGGGCTACAGTTGCCCGCCTCCACGCCCGGCGAAGCCGAGGCCAAGCGCCTGCTGGCGCGCGCCGGTATCGAGTCCGCCGCCGAGGCGGTGCTGGGCAGTGCCGAAGAGGCGGTTGCCTTCGCCGAGGGCATCGGATACCCGGTGGTGCTGAAGCTCGCCTCGGCGGACATCCAGCACAAGTCGGAAATCGGCGGCGTGCTGCTTGGCGTAAGCGATGCGGACGCGGTACGCGCCGGTTTCCAACTGCTCCTGCGCCGGGCCGCCGAGAAGGCGCCGCAGGCGCGTCTCGATGGCGTCCTGGTGGCGCGTCAGCTGCAGGGTGGGGTGGAGTGCTTCATGGGGATCCAGCGCGATCCGCTGTTCGGCCCGGTGGCGCTGTTCGGCCTGGGCGGGATCTTCGTCGAGGTGCTGCAGGACGTGGTGTTCCGCCGCTGCCCGTTCGAGGTCGACGAAGCCGAGGCGATGATCCGTAGCATCAGAGGCGCGCCGCTCCTGCTCGGCGCGCGTGGCCGGCCGCGGGCCGACGTCGCGGCGCTGGCACGGCTGCTGTCGAATCTCTCGCGGTTCGCCTGGGAGGCGGGAGAGCGCTTGCGCTCGGTGGACCTCAACCCGGTCATCGCCTTGCCGGAGGGCCAGGGCGCCTGGGCGGTGGATGCGGTGCTGGAAGTCGAGGAGGTGGCCGATGGCGCTCGATCCTGAGGTGCTCCTGAACTACCCGATCCCCGAAGTACGCCAGCGCTACAGCCGGCGCGACAGCGCCTTCTATGCATTGACCCTCGGTCTGGGCGGCGACCCGCTGGACGAGCGCCAACTGGTCTACGTCGATCCGTGCCGCGATCTCCAGGCATTGCCGTGCATGGCCCTGGTGCTCGGTCATCCGGGCTTCTGGCTGGGCAATCCGGCGACTGGCGTGGACGCGCTGCGCCTGGTTCACGGCGAGCAGCGCCTGGAGTGGCGGCGGCCGTTGCCGGCGGAAGGCGAGGTGATCGGTCGGACCCGGGTCACCGGTCTGGTAGACAAGGGCGCCGACAAGGGCGCGCTGCTCTACAGCGAGAAGGTGCTCAGCGACGCGCTCAGCGGCGAGGTGCTGGCTGTCGCCCGCAGCACCACCTTCCTTCGCGGCGACGGCGGCTTCGGTGGTTCCCGGCAGGTGCCGGAAATGCCGCATCGCTTGCCTGAACGGACGCCCGACCTGCGACTCGACCTGCCGACCCGTCCGGAGCAGGCCCTGTACTACCGCCTCAACGGCGACGACAACCCGCTCCACGCGGAGCCCGCGGCAGCGCTGCGGGCCGGCTTCCCGCGGCCGATCCTGCATGGCCTGTGCACCCTCGGCGTGGCATTCCACGCGGTGTTGCGCGGGCTCGCCGACTACCGCGCGGAGCAACTGGGACATCTGCAGGTGCGTTTCTCGGCTCCGGTGTTTCCCGGCGAGACCTTGCGTACCGAGATGTGGAGCGACGGCTCGTTCCGCACTCGCGTCGTCGAGCGCGATGTGGTGGTGCTGGACAACGGCCGGGTAGGTCCGCCGCCAGAGCGGCCGGACTGAAGCGAAGGGCGGTGGCGCGAGGGAACGACCGTCGGGCTGCCGTGAAGATCAACCGAAATCCTGCTTGCGAGAACAAGAATAATGAATGCAACCGCGCCTTCCCCGAACCCGGCGCCGGCCATTTCCCGGCGCACCATGCTGATCGCCTTCGTCTTCTGCTTCCTCGGCCTGCTCGCCGACGGCGTCGACCTGATGTTCCTGGCCTACAGCCTCAACAGCCTGAAGGCCGAATTCGGCCTGAGCAACTTCGAAGCCGGCTCCCTCGGCAGCCTGACTCTCGCCGGCATGGCCGTCGGCGGTATCTATGGCGGCTGGTGCTGCGACCGCTTCGGCCGGGTGCGAGTGGTGACCTGGACCATCGTGCTGTTCTCCATCGGTACCGCGTTGCTGGGGCTGACCCAGAACTACTGGCAGTTCGCGCTGATCCGCTTCGTCGCCTCGCTCGGCCTCGGCTCGCTGTTCGTCGCCTGCAACATCCTGATGTCCGAGTGCGTCGGAACCAAGTACCGCACCACCATCCTCGCCGCCATGCAGGCCGGCTGGACCGTGGGCTACCTGGTGGCGACCCTGCTGGCGGGGCAGATCATCCCCGAGTTCGGCTGGCGCACCTTGTTCTTCACCGCCGTGGCGCCGGCGCTGGTCTGCCTGGCCCTGCGGCCCTGGGTGCCGGAGTCGCCGTCCTGGCTCGCGGCCCAGGCCGGGCGCCAGCGTCCCGGCGCGGCTCCGCAGAGCCACGCCGAGGCTGGCGGCGCCGGCCCGCTGGGACGGATGCTGGGCGATCCGGAAACGCGCGGCATGTTCCTGCTCTGGAGCCTCACCTCCTGCTTCCTGCTGTTCGGCTACTACGGCACCAACAACTGGATGCCGTCCTACCTGGAGAGCGAGTTGGGGATGAACTTCAAGTCGATGACCGGCTACATGGTCGGCACCTACAGCGCGATGATCCTCGGCAAGGTCGCCGCCGGTGTCTGCGCCGATCTCTTCGGCCGGCGCCTGACCTTCGCCGCCGGGGCCATCGGCAGCGCCGCCTTCATGCCGTTGATCGTGTTCTACCACTCGCCCTCCAACATCCTCTGGATCCTCATCACCTTCGGCTTCATCTACGGCGTTCCGGTCGGGGTGCTGGCCACCTACATGACCGAGAGCTTCTCCACCCGCGTCCGCGGCTCGGCGGTGGGCACCGCCTACAACCTGGGTCGTATCGGCGCGGCGGTGGCGCCCGCCGGCATCGGCCTGCTGGCCACCCACGTGTCGATCGGCGCGGGTTTCCTGGTGATGGGCATCACCTACGTGCTCACCGGGCTGATCCCGGCGCTGTTCATTGCGGACCGGCTCTACGACCCGAACCGCGAGTCCCGCGATGCCGAGAGCGCTTCCCGACGGCAAGCGCCGGGCAGTGCCGTGGATACCGCCGAGCGGCGCGCGGCCAAGGCCTGATCCTGCGGAAGGAGTGCACATCCATGAGTTCTTTTCCACGACAGCCAGCGGCGGAGCAGCGGCCCGCCAGCTTCCAAGAGTTCATCGGCCTCGAGCGCTGGACCGATGCCGACGGGGTGGCGCGGGTGCGCCTGGGGCATCGCCCGGAACTGATGAACTACCTGCAACAGTTCCACGGCGGGGTGTTGATGTCGGTGCTGGACGCCGCCATGGCCCAGGCGATCCGTGCCTGCCTGCCGGACTGCTCGATGGTGACCATCGACATGGCTACCCACTTCATGGGTAGCGCCCGCGGCGAGCTTCGTGCGGTTGGCAGGGTGGTGCGGCGGACCCGCACGATCTGCTTCTGCACGGCGGAAATCTGCAACGAGGACGGCGAGGTCATCGCCATGGCCTCGGGCAGCTTCAGGTACCGCGCGGCTAAGCCGTAGCGGAGTTCCGGCGGCGCGGCAGCGGAGCCATCCGTCGCGCGTCCGGACCACGGCCTGCGCGGTCGCTCCGCGCGGACAAGCCGGCGCCGCCCGTGCAGATGACGGACGGGCGGTCGGCGTATCGACAGGAGGGCGAACAGATGAGTGAGCAAGACGAGTGGGCCGGCGAGCGCGAGCAGCGTCTGCGGATGATCCGCGACAGCGCGGCTTCGCTGGTGCCGCGCGACGGCGACCTGACCCGCGTGCGCCGCGGTCGTTTCACCGGTAGCGGGGTGGACCGCCAGGCCTGGCGCGAGGTCTGCGCCATGGGCTGGCCGGCGCTGCGCCTGGATGAAGCGTTGGGCGGCAGCGGCCTGGGCATGAGCGAATACGCGGCGTTGCTGGAGGCGCTGGGGCGCGGCCTGCTGCCCGAGCCGCTGATCGAGGCCGGGCTGGTGGCGCCGCTGCTGCCGGAAGACGAGCGCGTTGCGTTGCTGGCCGCTGAGCGGCTGGTCCTGCCGGCGGGCATCGCCTACCGCGATGGGCGGCGGCGCCCTCGTATGCAGGAAGGGCGGCTGCACGGCGAAGTCGCTCACGTACATCTGGCTGGCGCCGCCGATGCCTGGCTGGTGGCCTGCGAGCAGGGCCTGGCGCTGGTCGAGCGCGATGCCGATGGCGTGGAACTGCTCTGCGAGGCGACCCAGGATGGCGCTCACCTGGCGCGCCTGCGTTTCCGCGATGCGCCGGCACGGTGGTTGTCCGGCGAGGTGGCGGAACAGGTTCTGGACGAGGCAGCGCTGGCCTGCGCGGCCTATCTGGTCGGACTGATGGATGGCGCCTTCGAGCGAACCCTGGAGTACCTCAAGGTACGTCGCCAGTTCGGCCGCGAGATCGGCAGTTTCCAGGCGCTGCAGCACCGCATGGTCGACCTGAGGATCCAGATCGAACTGTCGCGCGCCATGGTCGAGCAGGCCGCCGCCGCGATCGATGCCGGGGCGTCGGAAAGCGAGCGCCAGCGGCAGGTTTCCAGCGCACGGGTACGGGCCTCGGAAGCGGCTCTGCTGGTGACCCGCCAGGCCATCCAGTTGCACGGCGGCATCGGCTACACCGACGAGGCGGACATCGGCCTGTTCCTGCGCCGCGCCATGGTACTGCTCAATGCCCACGGCTCGCTGGCGTTCCACAAGGCGCGCTACGCCGCGCTGCTACAGCGGGAGGTGGCCTGATGAGCGGTTTGTTGCAGGAAACGCGCGGCACGGTGCGCCTGCTGCGCTTCGACAACCCGGCCCGGCGCAACGCACTGTCGCCGGCGCTGCGCATGGAATTGCTGCGGGCCCTGGAGGCGGCCGAATGCGACCCATCGATCCGCAGCGTGCTGCTGACCGGTGGCGAAGAGGTGTTCTGCGCCGGCGGCGACCTGGGCGACATGCGGGTGACCGAGTTGGCCGCCGGCAGGGCGCGAATGCAGGACAACGCGCGGCTGGTGCGGCAGATGGTGCGCATGGGCAAGCCGCTGATCGCCGCGGTCGAGGGCTGGGCGGTGGGGGCCGGGCTGTCCGTGGCGCTGGCCTGCGACAGCATCGTTTGCGGCGCCGGCGCCCGCTTCGCCGCTGGCTTCGGCAAGGTCGGGCTGCTCGCCGACCTTGGCCAGTTGCATACCTTGCCGGCGCGCATCGGTTGGGGGCGGGCACGGCAGATCCTGATGTTCGGCCAGGTGGTAGAGGCCGAGGAGGCACTGCGCATCGGCCTGGCCGACCGCCTCTGCGCCGCTGGCGGCGCCTTGGCGATGGCGCTGGAACTGGCCGGGCGGGTGGAGCAGCAGGCGCCGTTGCCCCTGGCGATGACCAAGGCGTTGCTCGCCGAGGGCCTTGACCTATTGCTGGAGCGGGAGGGCGAGTTGCAGAGCCAGTTGTTTCTCAGCGCCGACCACGCCGAGGGCAAGGCGGCCTTTCTCGCCAAGCGTCCCCCCGTATTCAGAGGAAACTGAGATGACCGACTACGACAGTCTCGACGACAACGCCTTTCGCCTGATGGTCCGTGAGTGGATCGCCGCCAACTATCCGCAGCGCATCCGCAATCCGCCCCGTCGCCTGGGGCGCGAGGAAACCCGCGAGTGGTACCTGCTGTTGTCGCGCCAGGGCTGGCTGTGTCCCGGCTGGCCCAGGGAGTACGGCGGCATGGGGCTGAGCGCCGGCAAGCAACTGATCATGATGGAGGAAATGGAGGAGTACGGCTGCGCGCGCCTGCCCGACAGCGGCGTGACCATGCTCGGCCCATTGTTGATCCGCTATGGCGACGAGGCGCAACGGGCGCGCTTCCTGCCGCGCATTCTCAGCGGCGAAGACATCTGGTGCCAGGGCTACAGCGAGCCCAACGCCGGCTCCGACCTGGCCAGCCTGCGCACCGAGGCGCGCCTGGAAAACGGCGAGTGGGTGATCAACGGACAGAAGACCTGGACGACCATGGGCTCGGAGGCCAACTGGATCTTCCTGCTGGTCCGCACCGAGCGCAGCGCCAAGGCGCAGCACGGCATCAGCTTCCTGCTGGTGCCGATGGACAGCCCGGGCATCGAGGTGCGGCCGATCCTCAACCTGGAGCTGCACGGCGAGTTCTGCGAAGTGTTTTTCAACGACGTGCGGGTGCCCTACGACAGCCTGGTCGGCGAAATCAACCAGGGCTGGAGCATGGCCAAGGCGCTGCTCGGTTTCGAGCGGATCTTCCTCGGTTCGCCCAAGCAGTCCACCTTCGCCCTCCAGCGCCTGGAGCGCCTGGCCCGGCACCTGGGACTGTGGCACGACCCTCTGTTCGCGCGCCGCTTCGCCGCGCTGAGCATGGACCTGGACAGCCACAAGGCGCTCTACGAGCGTTTCGCCGAACGCCTGCGGCGTGGGGAGAGCCTCGGCCCGGAGGTATCCATGCTGAAGATCTTCCAGTCCGAACTGTTCCAGCGCATCAGCGAGCTGGGCCTGGAGGTCGCCGGGGAGGACTCGGCCCTGCTACAGCCCTTCGCCGAAGACCCCGAGCTGCATCCGGCGGGGATCTTCATCCAGTCGCGGCCGACCACCATCTACGGCGGCAGCAACGAAATCCAGCGCAACATCCTGGCCAAGAGCGTCCTCGGCCTGCCGGGCTGAGCGCAACCGAACGACATCCACGGGACGAAGAGGATTACCCATGAGCAGCAGACTCAATGAAGGCAAGGTCGCGATCGTTACCGGCGCGGGCGGCGGCATCGGCCGCGAGATCGCCCTGGCCCTGGCCGATTCCGGGGCACGGGTGGTGATCAACGATATCGGCGTATCGCTACAGGGCGAGGGCGGGTCGGCCTCGCCGGCCGAAGAGACCCTTGGCCTGATCCGCCAGCGAGGCGGTGAAGGTCTGATCAACACCGACAGCGTCGCCGACTGGGACAGCGCGCGGCGTATCGTCGAATGCGCCATGGACGGTTTCGGGCGTCTGGATATCGTGGTGAACAACGCTGGCATCCTGCGCGATGCGATCTTCCACAAGATGAGCGCCGACGACTGGCTGTCGGTGATCAATGTCCATCTCAACGGCAGCTTCTTCGTCAGCCGGGCCGCCGCCGAACGCTTCCGTACCCAGCAGGCCGGCGCCTTCGTACACATGACCAGCACTTCCGGGCTGATCGGCAACTTCGGCCAGGCCAATTATTCCGCGGCCAAGCTGGGCATCGTCGCCTTGAGCAAATCCATCGCCCTCGACATGCAGCGCTACAACGTGCGTTCGAATTGCATCGCGCCGTTCGCCTGGAGCCGGATGACCGACTCGATTCCGGCCGAAACCCCGGAGCAGAAGGCCCGCGTCGACAAGCTGCAGCGCATGACCCCCGAGAAGAACGCGCCGCTGGCCGTCTACCTGGCGTCCGACGCCGCCCGCGAGGTCACCGGCCAGGTGTTCGCCGCGCGTCACCACGAACTCTTCCTGATGAGCCAGAGCCGGCCGCTGCGCAGTGTGCATAGCGAGCACGGCTGGACCCCGGAGAGCATCGCCGAGCACGGCATGCCGGCGTTGCGCGGCAGCTTCATGGACCTGGCGCGCAGCCCGGACGTGTTCTCCTGGGACCCGATCTGACCGAGGAGGCAATCCATGGGCGTGTTCAGGACCCGTTTCACCGAGACCTTCGGCGTCGAACACCCGATCATGCAGGGCGGCATGCAGTGGGTCGGCCGTGCCGAGATGGCTGCGGCGGTGGCCAACGCCGGTGGCCTGGCGACGCTGTCGGCGTTGACCCAGCCGAGCCCGGAGGCACTGGCTGCGGAGATTGCCCGCTGCCGCGAGCTGACCGATCGGCCGTTCGGGGTCAACCTGACCTTGCTGCCGACGCAGAAGCCGGTGCCCTATGCCGAATATCGCGCAGCCATCATCGAGGCGGGAATCCGCGTCGTCGAAACCGCCGGCAACGACCCCGGCGAGCACATCGCCGAATTCCGTCGACACGGCGTCAAGGTGATCCACAAGTGCACCGCCGTGCGCCATGCGCTCAAGGCCGAGCGACTGGGTGTGGACGCCGTCTCCATCGACGGCTTCGAGTGTGCCGGCCACCCGGGCGAGGACGACATCCCCGGCCTGGTGTTGCTGCCGGCCGCGGCCAACCGGCTACGCGTGCCGATCATCGCCTCCGGCGGTTTCGCCGATGGACGTGGCCTGGTCGCGGCGCTGGCGCTGGGTGCCGACGCGATCAACATGGGCACGCGCTTCCTGGCCACTCGCGAATGTCCGATACACCCTGCGGTGAAGGCGGCGATCCGTGCGGCCGACGAGCGTTCCACCGACCTGATCATGCGTTCCCTGCGCAATACCGCGCGGGTGGCGCGCAACGCGATCAGCCAGGAAGTACTGGCGATCGAGGCACGCGGCGGCGCCGGCTACGCCGATATCGCCGCGCTGGTCAGCGGCCAGCGCGGTCGCCAGGTGTACCAGCAGGGCGATACCGACCTGGGGATCTGGTCGGCCGGCATGGTCCAGGGCCTGATCGACGACGAACCGGCCTGCGCCGAGTTGCTCAGGGACATCGTCGAGCAGGCGCGCCAACTGGTGCGTCAACGCCTGGAGGGCATGCTCGCCGGGGTCTGATCCGCTCCGCCACGGCGGTCGCGGCAGGGAGTGGCCGCGGCGCCGTGTCTATCCACTGACGACGAAGAGACAACAACAATGAAAATTCTTCCCGTTCCGATGCTGGCCGCGGGGCTGGCGTTGCTGCCGTCGTTCGCCCAGGCGGAGTTTTTCGCCGACGGCAAGGCCGGCCTCGAACTGCGCAATTTCTATTTCAATCGCGACTATCGCCAGCCCGGCGCCAGCCAGTCCTATTCGGAGGAGTGGGCGCAGGGTTTCCTGTTGCGCTACGAGTCCGGCTACACCGAGGGGCTCTTCGGCCTGGGTGTCGATGCGCTGGGCCTGCTGGGTGTCAGGCTGGACTCCTCGCCAGAGCGATCCGGTAGCGGTCTGTTGCCGTATTCGACGAGCGACCGGCGCGCCGCCCACGACTATTCCAGCCTGGGCCTGACCGCCAAGCTACGGGTCTCGCACAGTACGCTGAAGATCGGCACCCTGATGCCCAGGCTGCCGGTGGTGCAGTTCAACGACACGCGCCTGCACCCGCAAACCTTCCAGGGCGGACTGCTGGAAGTGAACGAGATCGACGGGCTGGCGCTGCAGTTCGGCCAGTTGCGCCAGGTCAAGCAGCGCGACTCGACCAACGCCGAAGACCTCGGCATCACCCGCGGCAACAAGCGCAACGTACTGGCGGGCCGGCACCCCGGCAGCGACCGCTTCGACTTCGCCGGCGGTACCTACCGCTGGAGCGAGCGCCTGAGCAGCAGCTACCACTACGCCAACCTGGAGGATTTCTACCGCCAGCATTATCTCGGCGTGCAGCACCTCTTGCCGCTCGCCGATGACCAGTCGCTGAAGTCCGACATCCGCTGGGCGCGTTCCACCGACGAGGGCGGCAGCCGCGTCGACAATCGCGCGCTGAATGCGCTGTTCACCTATCGCCTGGGCGGCCACGCCTTCGGCCTCGGCTACCAGCGCATGTCCGGCGATAGCGGCTTCGCCTACCTGGGCGGGACCGATCCGTATCTGGTCAACTTCGTGCAGATCGGCGATTTCGCCAACAAGGACGAGCGCTCCTGGCAGTTGCGCTACGACTACGACTTCGCCGCCATCGGCCTGCCCGGCCTGACATTCATGAGCCGCTACCTGCGTGGCGAACACATCGACCTTCTGGACGGCGGTGGGCGCGGCAAGGAATGGGAGCGGGACACCGATATCGCCTACCTGGTGCAATCGGGGCCGCTGAAGAACCTGGGGATCAAGTTGCGCAACGGCACCTTCCGCAGCGATTTCGGCAACGACATCGACGAGACCCGGCTGATCGTCAGCTACGCGTTGCCGCTGTGGTGAAGTGGACTTGAGTTTCCCGATGTTTCCGCGCCATTGACCCTGTAGTGGCTACAGCCTTTTCACTGGAAGCCGTCAGATCCAGACGAGAGGGTTGTGCCATGGGGTTCTTCGAACGGTTGTTGATGGGTGGGCGTCATCATGGACAGGGCGGTGGTCATCACGGCGGCGGTCATCACCGCGGTCAGGGCGGCTATCCGCCGGCGCCAGTCGCGGCGGGAATGGCCTGTCCCGCCTGCCGCACCGCGAATGCGGCGACGGCACGATTCTGCCAGGGCTGCGGCGGCGCCCTGGCGCCGCTGCGCTGTATCGCCTGCAACGCCGATCTCGCGGCGGGCGCGAAGTTCTGCGGCGCCTGCGGTGCGCCGCAGCAGTAGCCTCAGTCGACGGCGAGGATTTCCACCGCAAGGAGGGAGTCCTTCGCCCCGGTCTCGTCGCCCGGGTGCCTGCCGACCAGGCTCTGGCCCAGTGGCGAGCGAGGCGTGATGACCAACACCTCGCGACCTTCGCAATCGATCTTCAGCCCGGCCGCCTCAGGGCCGAGGAACACTGTTCGCCGGCTGCCGTCGGCGTTCAGCAGGGTGACCAGCGCGGTGAGCTGGATGCCCTGTTCCTCGTCGAAATCGCGCAGCACCAGGTTGCGGTACAGGCCCAGCGCCTGGCGGATCTCCTCGACCCGGCGCGACTGCCCGGCGGCCAGGTAGGCCGCTTCCAGGCCGAGGGTGTCGTACTTGTTCTCGGCGACGTTCTCTTCGTGGGTTGCCGTCTCATGGGCGGTCTGCGCGGCGCGGACGGCGATTTCCAGGTCCGCGGCGAGCTTTTCCGTGATCAGGCGCAACAGCTGTTTCTTGTCCATGTCGGGTAGGCGGGGGCTGGCCGGCGAAGGCGTGCATGGTACGGGAAAGACGGCGGATCGCGACAGCTCGGAGCCAGTATGAAAACTCGGAATGACGTGGCGAATAAAGGTCGTTTGTCGCTACCGGGCAAACCGACTAAAACGAGCGGAAACGAACAGCCAGGAGAACCTCACATGATCGACGGATTGCTGCGCAGTCTCGGCCTCGACCCCAATGCTTTTCGCGATGGCGAGCTTGCCGTGCATACCCCCATCGACGGCAGTCGCCTGGCTGCGGTGCGACTGGAGGGGCGCGCCGCCGTTGCCGCCAAGGTCGAGCGCGCCGAACAGGCGTTCCGCGCCTGGCGCCAGGTGCCGGCGCCGCGCCGTGGTGAACTGGTGCGGCTGTTCGGCGAGGAATTGCGTCGGCACAAGGCCGAACTCGGCGAACTGGTGTCCTGGGAGGCGGGCAAGATCACCCAGGAAGGCCTCGGCGAAGTCCAGGAAATGATCGATATCTGCGACTTCGCGGTGGGCCTCTCGCGCCAGTTGTACGGTCTTACCATCGCATCCGAGCGTCCCGGCCACCACATGCGCGAGACCTGGCACCCGCTGGGCGTGGTAGGCGTGATCAGCGCGTTCAACTTCCCAGTCGCGGTGTGGTCGTGGAATACCGCGCTGGCGCTGGTCTGCGGTAATTCCGTGGTCTGGAAGCCTTCGGAGAAGACCCCCCTCACCGCACTGGCCTGCCAGGCACTGTTCGAGCGTGCCGCGCGGGCCTTCGGCGGCGATGCGCCGGCGCACCTGAGCCAATTGCTGATCGGCGACCGCGAGGCCGGCGAAGCCCTGGTGGACGACCGTCGCGTCGCCCTGGTCAGCGCCACCGGCAGCACTCGCATGGGGCGCGAAGTGGCGCCGCGGGTGGCGGCGCGTTTCGCTCGCTGCATCCTCGAACTGGGCGGCAACAACGCGATGATCCTGGCGCCAAGCGCCGACCTCGACCTGGCGGTGCGCGGCATCCTGTTCGGCGCGGTGGGCACCGCCGGGCAGCGCTGCACCACCTTGCGCCGGTTGATTGCCCATGAGTCGGTGAAGGACGAGATAGTCGAGCGCCTCAAGGCAGCCTATTCCAGGGTCCGTATCGGTCATCCGCTGGAGGGCAACCTGGTCGGGCCGCTGATCGACGAACGCAGCTACCTGGCCATGCAGGACGCCCTGGCGCGAGCCCGCGAGCAGGGGGGACGGGTGTTCGGCGGCGAGCGGCAATTGCAGGAGCGCTATCCGGATGCCTACTACGTGTCGCCGGCCATCGTCGAGATGCCGGGACAGACCGAAGTGGTGCGCACGGAGACCTTCGCACCGATCCTGTACGTGGTCGGCTACCGCGATTTCGACGAGGCCCTGCGCCTGAACAACGAGGTTCCCCAGGGACTGTCGTCGTGCATCTTCACCACCGACCTGCGCGAGGCGGAACTGTTCCAGGGCGCGGCGGGCAGTGACTGTGGGATCGCCAACGTCAACATCGGCACCAGCGGGGCGGAAATCGGCGGGGCGTTCGGCGGCGAGAAAGAGACCGGCGGCGGTCGCGAGTCCGGCTCGGACGCCTGGAAGGCCTACATGCGACGGCAGACCAACACCGTCAACTATTCCCGCGAGCTGCCGCTGGCACAGGGCATCACCTTCGATTGAACGGGGCGCGGCGGGCTCCCGCCGCATGGCAATGAGGCTGGCAGCGGAGTCGCGCATGGGCGGTTTGCAGCAACGGTGTCTGTGGGAAGTGGTTACGCCTCGCCTGTCCGGAGCGGCGAGCCTGAACGGCGAGCAGTGCGCCGACGTATGTGTGATCGGCGCCGGTTTCACCGGGCTTTCGGCGGCGCTCCACCTGCTGGAGGCGGGCCGTTCGGTGTGCGTGCTGGAAGCGTACGAGGTCGGCCACGGCGGGTCGGGACGTAATGTCGGATTGATCAACGCCGGCACCTGGATTCCCCCGGACGAGGTGGTCGCCACCCTCGGCGCCGAGCAGGGAGAAAAGCTCAACGCCGTGCTGGGGCGGGCGCCGACGCTGGTGATGGAGACCATCGAACGCCTCGGCATCGATTGCCAGTTGCGCCGCGAGGGCACCCTGCACATGTCGCACAACGCCAGCGGCGTGGCCGATCTGCAACGCCGTCACGCGCAGTGGACGCGCCGCGGTGCTCCGCTGGAGTTGCTGACCGGCGCGGCTTGCCACGAGGCCTGCGGCACCCGGCGAATCAGCGCGGCGTTGCTCGACCGACGCGCCGGCACTCTCAATCCCATGGCCTATTCGCGCGGACTGGCCACCGCCGTCGTACAGCGGGGCGGGCAACTGTACCAGCGCTCGCCGGTGCTCGCCCTGGAGCGGCAGGGCGCGCTGTGGGCGGTGCGCAGCGCCGCGGGGGCGGTACTGGCGGAACAGGTGGTGATCGCCTCCAACGCCTATACCGAGGGCGAGTGGACCAACCTGAGGCGGCACTTCTTTCCCGGCTACTACTACCAGGTGGCTTCGGCGCCGCTGCACGGCGCCGCGGCCGAGCGCATCCTGCCTCACGGCCAGGGTTCCTGGGACACCAGAACGGTGCTCAGCAGCATCCGTCGCGATGCCCAGGGCCGCCTGTTGCTGGGAAGCCTCGGCAATGGCGCGAACAAGCCCGCCTGGTTCCTGCGGCAATGGGCCGATCGAATCCAGAGCCATTACTTTCCCGACCTGGGCCAGGTCAACTGGGAGTACAGCTGGACGGGTTGCATCGCCTTCACCCCCGATCATCTGATGCGCCTGTTCGAGCCTGCGCAAGGCTTGCTGGCGGTGACCGGCTACAACGGACGCGGCGTGACCACCGGTACGGTAGTGGGCAAGGCGTTCGCCGACTACCTGCTGAGCGGCGAGCGAGCGACATTGCCGTTGCCGTTCAGTGACATGAAGCCCGTCCCCGCGGCCAGGCTGCGCAGTTGCGCCTACGAGATGGGTTTTTCTCTCTATCACGCCGGTCAATGCTTGCGCGTGGTTCTCTAGGTTCGACCGAATCAAGGTGTGTTTTCAGCAAAATAATGATAGTTTGTTGTAAACACACATGAGGAGATCGTCATGAGCGCTCTCATCAAGGAACGTCCCAGCGCCGATGCTGTCCTGGCCAAGGCCGTCCTGGCCGCGCGCGAGCAATTGGGGCTGACGCAGCTCGAACTGGCCGGCATCGTCGGCGTCGATCGCAGCGCCATCAGCCGCTGGAAGACCCAGGGCCTGCGGGTGGACAGCAAGACCGGCGAGCTGGCTCTGCTGCTGGTGCGAGTCTATCGCGCACTGTATGCCCTGTTCGGCGGGCAGCAGGAGGACATGCGCCACTTCCTGCGCACTCCCAACCATCACCTGGCGGGCGAGCCGCTGGCACTGATGGGACAGGTGCAGGGCCTGGTTCATGTGCTGGAATACCTCGATGCGATCCGCGGCAAGGTCTGATGCCCGGCGCGCCTGTACGGGGGCCTACGCCTGTCACGGAAAAGGCTGGCAGCCAGAGGCGACACGCCTGGCTGAATGGAGACTGCGGTGCCGCTACGCTGGCATCCGACACCACAGGAAGCGAGGGGCGGAAGGTGAGCGAGATCTGGCGACAGTGCAAGGGTGAGCGGCATGTCCGACCGCTCCAGGGGCGGCTGGTGCGGTTGGTGGAGAGCCAGGAGCAGGTGGCGACCCTGCAATTGGTCGACACCCTGGAAGAACAGGCGTTGCTCGAGGAACTGCTCGAGTCGAGCAAGCCGCCGGTGCCGGCGGATGCCGAGCCATTGCATTACCTGTTGAAGACCCCGTTCCGTTATCCGCCCTTGCGTTGGGGGTCGCGGTTTGGCCGTCGTCACGAGCCAAGCCTGTTCTACGCCGCGTTGAAGCTGGAAACGGCCATGGCCGAAAGCGCGTATTACCGTTGTGTCCTGTGGAGTGGCATGGCGGTGCCGCCACCGAGCGGGAGGATTCTGTCCGAGCACGCTTCGTTCGAGGCGGGCTGGAAGGTGGAGCGGGGAATCCGTCTGCAGGCGCCGCCTTTCTCCGATCACGAGGCTGCGCTGACCGACATCGCCGACTACCGCGCTCCCCAGGAACTGGGGAGTGCCATGCGCAGCGCCGGGGTGCAGGCATTCGAATACCGTTCGGCGCGTTGCCCGGAGCGCGGCTGCAATGTCGCCCTGTTCACGCCCGCGGCCTTCACCGAAAAGCGTCCTCGCAACCTGACGCCCTGGCTGTGCGAAACCACGGCCGGTTACGTGGCCTTCAAGCCGGCGCATGTGCCGGGGTCGCCGAAAATCTTCTCCTGGGAGCTGTTCCTGGTGGACGGAAAGTTGCCGCATCCGGCGTGAGTGGAGGGTCGCACGGTTGTCAGCGATCCGGGGTCGCCGTCTGGAGGCCGCAACCTGCTGGTTGGGCGGGGCTGCTGGCCTGCATGCCCCGAGGGAAAGAGTGGCTGGGGATTTCGAACGGCATTGCCCTGCAATGGGGCGGCAAGAGGCTTCGGCGAAAATTTGTGCACAAATGGAAAGCAGCTTGTCAAGGGTTGAGAGCGTTAGGCTCTAAACGCTTGATTTTTCATGTTTGAAACGTAACTTTTTGAAAAATAACGATAAAAATAGTTGGTGAAAAAATCGTCAATCTGTCCCATAGCCCCACTCCATCGGGGGTTCGGCAGTTTTTTAGGGGCTTTTCCACTGGGTTATCCACAGGATCTGTGGATTTCCCAAGCGCTTGCTCGACAGCACATCGCACGCTCCAAGGCAAGCCCTGTAGCCGCGACAAAAATGCCGTGGAAGCAGAAATGTCCCGGCGGCGAAGGGCGCAGGGCGATGGCTTCCGTTACGGAAGTATCTGAAATGTCCTGCGCATGGGGTTACGCACAGCTCGGAAGTGGAGTACTCGTTCGGCGCGGCGCTATTCGCTCGACGGTCTTTTCCCAAGAACCTAGAATCCGCTGCACGCGCGCCTGCCAGGCGGGTGTTGCGTCGTTTTCCGCTGGAGTGCCCCATGCCCGTCGATCTACCGAACCTGTTGCTTGGCCTGCTGGCTGCCGCGATTCCCCTGGCCGGCCTGGCATGGCAGCTACAGAGAAGGGCCAGCCTGGCGGAGCGCGAGATAGCCTTGCTCGGTGAGCGACTGGCGACCGCGCAACTGGCCCAGGACGGGCTGAATGCGCAGTTGGAGACCAGCAGGGAGGCTTACCAGCAACTCGGCGAGCGCCATGCCAGGCTCGCCGGCGAGGTCGCCGCGCTGCGTCGGGAAGCCGAGTTGATGGGGGAGGAGCGGCAACGGGCGTCCCAGGCGGAGGCACGTTGGGCCAGCGAGCGCCAGGGCCGGGAAGAGGAAGTGCGTCGCCTGGCTTCCGAACGGGCTGCGCTGGCTGCGGAACTTCGCGAGCAGCAGGAAAGCCACCAGCAGCGCCTGACCGACCTGCAGTCGGCCCGCGACGAGTTGCGGGCACAGTTCGCCGAACTGGCGGGAAAGATCTTCGACGAACGCGAACAGCGTTTCGCCGAAACCAGCCAGCAGCGCCTGGGGCAGATGCTCGATCCACTGAAGGAGCGCATCCAGGCGTTCGAGAAGCGGGTGGAGGAAAGCTACCAGCAGGAAGCGCGCGAGCGTTTCTCCCTGAGCAAGGAACTGGAGCGTCTGCAGCAGCTCAACCTGCGCCTGGGCGAGGAAGCGACCAACCTGACCCGCGCGCTCAAGGGCCAGAAGACCCAGGGCAACTGGGGCGAACTGGTGCTGGAGCGGGTGCTCGAGCATGCAGGCCTGGAAAAAGGCCGGGAATACGAGACCCAGGTCAGCCTGAAGGGCGCCGAGGGCGAACGCTTCCAGCCGGACGTGCTGATCCGCCTGCCCGGCGACAAGCAGGTGGTGGTGGATGCCAAGGTCAGTCTCACGGCCTACCAGCAGTACATCGCCGCTGACGACGATCTGCTGCGCCAGCAGGCGCTGAAGCAGCACGTAACGTCGTTGCGCAACCATGTGAAAGGCCTCTCCGGCAAGGACTATCGACGCCTGGAAGGGTTGCACAGCCTCGACTTCGTCCTGCTGTTCATGCCGATCGAGGCGGCTTTCTCGACGGCCCTGCAGGCCGAGCCGAACCTGTTCCAGGACGCCTTCGCGCAGAATATCGTGATCGTCAGCCCGACCACCCTGCTGGCCACCCTGCGGGTAATCGACAGCCTCTGGCGCCAGGAGCGGCAGAACCAGAATGCGCGGGAAATCGCCGAACGTGCCGGTTCGCTGTATGACAAGTTCGTGCTCTTCGTCCAGGACCTCGATGAGGTCGGTTCACGCCTGCAGCAACTGGACAAGGCCTATGCCGCGGCGCGCAACAAGCTCACCGAGGGACGTGGCAACCTGATCAGTCGCAGCGAGCAACTCAAGCTGCTCGGTGCCCGCGCCAGCAAGAGCCTGCCGACGGACTGGCTGGACCGGGCGCTGGTGGCGCCCGTGGAAGAGGCCGGAGAGGAGTGAGATCAGTTCGATCCCGTGCCCGGGCTTTCGAGAAAACGGAGGCTTTCCGGGAGGGGGATAAAAGAAGGGCGTCCGGAAGGACGCCCTGAAGATGATCATGGAGTAAGTCGGCTGTTCAGAGCCACGGCGCGGAGGAAAGTTCCGCGCCGTCCGTTCAGCGAGCGGGAGTGAGCGTCAGCCGCTTGTTGCCGTAAACGCGATCGAGGTTCTGTGGCTGGAACGGGAAGCTGACGTAGCGCCCCTTGAGCCAGGCGTCGATACCGTCGGCGTAGTGCGGGCTGGCCGGATTGCCGGATTGGCCGCTGCTGTTCACGCCGATCATCGGTTCGCTCTGGCCGAAGTCGACGATTAGCCGCATCGCCGGGATCAGCCAAGTGTCGAAGTCCTGGCCCCAGCCGTAGGCCGATACGTCCAGCGTGGTGTGGTCGCCGCCGGCCGGATAGGGCCCGCGATCGAGATAGCCCTTGATCGCGCCGAGTCCGGCGCGCTCGCCGGCGCCCAGGTAGGGGGCCATTTTCGAGCTGTCGCTCCGCCATTCGTAGGTGTGCAGCTTGCCCCATTGCCAGGCCTTGCGCTCGCTCCCCAGTCGCTGTTCGCAGAACTCCACGGCGGCGGCGAGGCTGCGCGCGAGGATTGCCGGCTTGTCCTCCTTCTGCGGAGTGCGGGTATCGTCCCAGAACGGACTGTCGTCGCGCCCGAGCAGGTGGTCGGCTTGCGCCGAGTAGGAGAGGTTGGCGGTCTCGACGAAGGCTTTCCAGGCAGGACCGTCTTCCGGTCCTAGCTCGTCGAGGAATATCTGCCTGGCGCTCTCGTGGAGGAAGGCGCCGTACAGCGCGGCGTCGCTGGAGCTGGCTGTCAGCTTGCCGTCGAACGCCATCAGCCGGTCGTAGGCCTCCCGCGCCCGGCTGCGTTGCGCCTCCGGCAAGGCGTCGATGGCCTGGCGCAGCGGCGCCGCCATGCCGGGATTGTCGAACATGGCTTGCAGCTTGGCGACGAACAGCGAGGTCTGGTCGTACTGCATGCGGATCATGCTCTGGGTGTCGTGGCTCTTGCTGGCACCGGCGAGCTGGGCGATGCGCTCGGCGCGCTCCGGGTAGTACCAGGAGTTGGACAACTGGGCGCCGTAGCCGGGTTGCACGGTGCGGTGGTTGGCGGTACCCAGCCAGCCCTGCTGCGGGTCCTGGTCGGAGGGGTGGAGGATCGGGTCGGCATAGCCATCCCAGTCGTAGCGGCCGTCCCAGCCAGGGGAGGGCAGCAGGCCGCGACCCTCCTTGCGGTTCGGATAGCGTCCGGTGACCTGCCAGCCGATGTGCTTTTCGTCGGCGAACACGATGTTCAGCGGCATCGCGCGAATCTCGCGGGTGGCGTCGAAGGCCTGCTCGATGGTCTTGGCCCGCGACAGGTCGAAGAAGCCGTCCAGGGTCTTGTCGGCTTCCTGCTGGATGCTCCGGTAGGCCAGTCCGTAGCCGCTCTTCAGCGGCAGCGGCTGGAGGATGTTCTTGCGTTCGCCCAGGGCGCTGTTGAGCAGCGGGCCATGGCGGGTTTCGTGGATGACCTCGCGGATCGGCCGCTGGCCCTTGATGAAGAAGGTTTCCTGGCGTTCGCGGGTTGGCTGCCACTTGCCGTCGGCCAGGTAATAGAGCCGGTTGCCCTGGCGTCGCAACTGTTCCAGGTAGAGATCCTGGTTGTCGCCCAGGACCATGGTCATGCCCCAGGCCAGCTTGCCGTTGAAGCCCGCCACCACGCCCGGCAGACCGGCGATGGAAACGCCCGCGGCCTGGTACTTGGGCGAGCGGATCTGTACGTAGTTCCACACCGACGGCATGCTCAGCGGCAGGTGGGTGTCGTTGGCCATCAGGCTCTTGCCGCTGCGGCTGCGTTGTGGCGCGATAGCCCAGTTGTTCGAGGCGGCGACCCCGAGCATGCTCAGCGCTGCGACCTGCCGCGCCGCGCCCTCGACGCCCGCGAGGCCGGGAACCTGCCCGTCCAGGCGCAGGCCCTTGAGCTTTTCCGCCTCGTCGAACGGCAGGTTTTCGTCGGGATAGGTCGGCGTCAGCCAGGCCAGCTTGTCGCTGCCGACCTTCTGCGCGAGCGTCAGCGAGGCGACTTCTTCCTGTAGGTTCACCGCCAGGCCGAAGTTGAGCAGGGCGAAGACCAGGGCCGAGTCCTCGGGCTTCCAGTATTCCGGACGGTAGCCGGACTGGGCCAGGTCCATCGGCAGCTTGTCGCGATAGCGATACAGGTAGGCGTTGACCCCGCGCGCGTAGACCTCGAAGAAGCGTTGCAGGCGCGGCGAGGCGTTCCTGTACTGGATCTCCGCGGCCTGGCGCAGGTTCACGGTACGCATGAAACGGTCGATCTCCAGCGCGCCGGGGCCGACCATCTCGGCCAGCCGTCCCTGGGCCAGCAGGCGCAGGCTGACCATCTGGCTCAGGCGGTCGGAGGCGTGTACGTAGCCCAGGGCGAACAACGCGTCATGGAAGGTGCCGGTTTCGATCAGTGGCATGCCCAGCGCGTTGCGCCGGATCGATACGTTTTGCGCCAGGCCCTTGATCGGTTGTACGCCGGAGGTCGGCGGCAGGCTGTCGGCGTAGCGATCGTCGAGCCAGGACTGGCAACCGGCCAGGCCCAGGAGGGTGCCGAAGGCCGCGGCAGCGCCGCAACGGGGAAGAAAACGCATGAAGGCTGGCGAGGCCATGGGGTGGGGGCTCCTGCGGGAGTGGTCGCGTCGAGAGGCGCTACGTTAGTGAGGAGCGCAGGGCTGCGCAAGCTCCGCCTGCGGTCGTCCGCGAGGACGTCCGCAGGCCGGCTCGGGACTCGCTACTGCGGCGGATTGATGCGCTCCACCAAAGCATAGGCGCGTTGCGTCGCCGGACGCTGGCGAATGCTCTCGAACCAGCGCTGCAGGTGTGGGAAGTCGGCGAGATCCTGCTCCTGCCACTGGTGCGGGACGATCCACGGATAGATGGCCATGTCGGCGATGCTGTAGTCGTCGCCGGCGACGAAGGCGCGGTCCGCCAGGCGCTGGTCGAGAACGCCGTACAGGCGCGCGGTTTCCTTGACGTAACGGTCGATGGCGTAGGGAATCTTCTCCGGGGCGAAGCGGTTGAAATGGTGGTTCTGCCCGGCCATCGGCCCCAGCCCGCCCATCTGCCAGAACAGCCACTGCAGGGTTTCCTGGCGCGCGCGCAGGTCCTTGGCGAGGAACCGTCCGGTCTTTTCCGCGAGATAGAGCAGGATGGCGCCGGACTCGAACAGCGGCAGGGGAGCGCCGCCGTCGGCCGGTTGGCGATCGACGATGGCGGGAATCTTGTTGTTCGGCGACACCTTCAGGAAATCCGCCTGGAACTGGTCGCCCTGGCTGATATTGATCGGATGGATGGCGTAGGGCAGGCCGGTTTCTTCCAGGAAAAGAGTAATCTTGTGGCCGTTCGGGGTGGTCCAGTAGTACAGGTCGATCATCGGTGCGTCTCCGGCTCGTCGATGGGCTACGAACGGAAGACTCTACGCCAGGAACCTAGGTTCGATGCAAACCGCTGTCGCGCATGACGCCCCGGCGGGGCTGGTGGCGCGCCAACGAAAAGGCCCGCTGCTCAGCGGGCCTTCGGATGCCGGCGCGTGCGAAGGGTCAGGCGCCGTGGCACTTCTTGAATTTCTTCTCGCTGCCGCAGGGGCAGGGATCGTTGCGGCCTACGGCCTTGAGCGGATTGCGCACCGGCTCGTGGCTGTGGTTGCAGTGCGGACCGTGGACATGACCATGGCCATGATCGTGATGATGATCGTGGTCGTGGTTGCAGTTCGGGCCGTGTACGTGGGGTTCCTGACTCATGGTGGACCTATTCTGGGATGAAATCGCCGGGAATTATCTCGCCATTTCGTCTCAGGTGCACGCTGCGGCCGAACATCAGTCCGGTCTTCACTTCGCCCTGCAGGCGGTAGCGGATCGGCTCCTCGGGACGCTCGAGGAGCTTGACGATGTATTTCATGTGGCGCCAGAGATTGGTTCGCACCGGCACGTCGAATACCTCGTGGCCGTGGGCGGGAACCGTGAACCACTGCCCGGACTCGCCTTCTGCGAGCTGGATGTCGTTCAGTTGCACGGCGTACTGCAGGCCGCGTACCGGCAGGCTGAAATCGTTGGGGTTGTCGATGCGGAAGCGCATCACGAACTCCTGTTCCAGCAAGCGTGCCTTGACCACTTCCACCTTCAGCAGCTTGACGTCGGGGTCTTCGAAGCTGCCGGTCATCCAGCTGCAGCCCGAGAGATTGGAGAGAACTCCCCACGCCATTATTAGGCTGATAATTCTTATCATTTGCGCCTGGTAATTCATGCTATTCCCCCCGAGACGCCCCAGTTTAACAAGCAGTGATTGTGCTGCAACTTATTGTTGTATAGAGGAAAGATGTTTCAGGTACAGGCCTGTGTCCATATGTTTCCGGTAGCGCAGTCGGGGGAGCATGGAGAAGCGCGTACGCCCGTGCAAGTCTTCCCGTCGGCTGGCGTGACCGGCTCGGCTAACCTGAACGGACCCGCCGGCCAATTTGCCGGACCCAGTCACTCCACGCGTGGCTGTCGATGGGTACAATCGTTCGACGAAACGCCAGGGCCGCCATGCCGAGCGGCCCTTCACTCGGAGAGATGCCAATGAGCCGCTTTGAAATCGCCTTTTCCGGCCAGTTGGTCGCCGGCGCCCGGCCCGAGGTGGTCAAGGCCAACCTGGCCAAGCTGTTCCAGGCCGACGCGCAGCGTATCGAACTGCTGTTCTCCGGCCGCCGGGTGGTGATCAAGAACAACCTCGATGCCGCCTCCGCGGAAAAATACCGCAGCGTGCTGGAGCGAGCGGGAGCGATCGCCGTGGTCGCCGAGATGGAGATCGAGGAGGTGGTCATGGCGCCGCCGCCTGCGCAGCAGGCCGCCGTGGAAGCCCCACAGGCCCGCGTCGCTGCGCGGGACAGCGCGCCCTCCGGGCGTTTGCAGGTAGCGCCGCGGGACGGCTACATGGCGGCGTTCGCCGAGGTCGATGCGCCGGATTTCGGCCTGGCTCCGGTAGGCGCCGACCTACAGGACGCCAAGGCCGAAGCCGAGGCGCCGAAGCTCGACCTGAGCCGCTTCAGCGTCGCCCCGGTCGGTAGCGACATGGGCCAGGCACGCCCCGAGCCAGCGGCTCCGGCTCCGGACACCAGCCACCTGCGCCTGCAGGACTGAGGCGGGCAGCGGCCTGCGACAAGCCAGGGCGTGGGGCGGATAACCGCGTCGCGGGCCGTGGCATCGGGGACAGGCGCGGGGTGGAGGAACGCGTCGACCAGGGGCAGGCGCTTGCCTCAGTGGTCGAAATCGTCCTGGTAGACGAACTTGGGCATTTCCCAGTGGAAGCGGATGGCCAGCAGGCGGAACAGGAAGCCGCTGAACAGGGTGATCAGCATCGCCTGCTCGGAGGGCAGTTCCAGCTCCACGCAGATCAGGTAGCACCAGGCGCTGGCGAAGGACACGCTGGCATAGAGTTCGCGGCGGAAGATCAAGGGTACGTCGTTGCACAGGATGTCGCGGAGAATGCCGCCGAACACCCCGGTGATCACCCCGCTGATCGCCGCGATCAGCAGGCTGTGGCCCATTTCCAGGCTGACCTGGCAGCCGATCAGGGTGAAGGCCACCAGGCCGACCGCGTCGAGTACCAGGAACAGCGAGCGCAGGTGGCGCATCAGCGGCGCGATGAACACCGTGACCAGCGCGGCGACTGCGGTCAGCGCCAGGTATTCCGGGTGACGGACCCAGGTCAGCGGGTAATGGCCCAGCAGCATGTCGCGTACCGAGCCGCCGCCCAGGGCGGTGACGCAGGCGATCAGCACCACGCCGAACAGGTCCATGCTGCGCCGGCCGGCCGACAGCGCGCCGGTCATGGCTTCGGCGGTGATGGCGATGATGTAGAGCACGGTCAGCAGCATGGGGATGGGGCCCGGATGAAAAGGCTGCGCATTCTACCCGAGCGCTCGTCAACGCCCAAACCGCGCCGCCTGGCGCTGTATCTCAGGCGTGCATGCGCAACCAGAAGCGTTCCTGGCAGGCGTTGACGAAGTGCTTGTGGCGTGGGCTGATTTCCCGCCCGGCGAAATCCAGCACTTCGTAGCCGATCCAGCATTCCTCGCAGGCCCCGCTGCTTGGCAGGAGGTCGCGCTCGCAGTGCTGGCGCAGGCGCACGCCGTTGTCGAAACGGTAGAGCGCTTCGCAGCTGTGGATCTCGACGCCGTCCTCGCAGCGCTGTTGCTCTTCGACCTGCGCATCGCTTATCGAGACTGGCGAGGGCAGGGCATGGATGGCGCGGATATAGCTGGCGAGCGAATGCATCAGGTGATCCATGGACCGCAGCATTTCTTCAGCTTGCCGCCGGCGCCGCAGGGGCAGGGGTCGTTGCGGCCGAGTTTCAGGGCCACGGTCGGATCGAGGAAGTACCAGCGACCGTTGCGCTGGACGAAGCCGGAACATTCGCGATGGGCATGTTCCCCCTCGGCGTCGTGCCAGCGCGCGACGAAGGTGACTCGCGCATGTTCCGGCTGGCCGCCGAGCACCTCGTGGTTTTCCACCTCCAGGCCGAGCCAGGTGCTGCCGTGGCTCCAGGCGCGGATGCCGTCGAGATCGAGGCCGGCCTGTTGCGCCGGCAGCGTGGTGTCGCGCAGGTAGTCCACCAGTCCGAGAGCATAGGCGCTGTAGCGCGAGCGCATCAGGGCTTCCGCGGTGGGCGCGGGATGTCCCTGGTGATAGCGGCCGCAGCAATCGTCGAGCGGGTCGCCGCTGCCGCAGGGGCAGGAGGGTTGGGTCATGGTTACCACCAGTACTTGCCGAAGTTTTCCGGGTTGGCCCAGAACTTGGCGTTCAGCCAATCGGGGACCTGCTTGTATTCGTACAGGTCGTAGGTGTACAGGGTCAGCGTCTGGCCTTCGCGCTGGAAGCGTTCGCTGTTCTGCATGGCGAGGGCGAAGAAGTCGGTTTCCTGCCAGTCGCTGGCCTCGAGGTCGACCAGTACGGCGACCCGGCTGGCGTTCAGGTTGCGCACGCCCGCGAGCAACTGCAGACCGGTGCGCTGCGGCAGGTGTTCCAGGCAATCGACGAACAGCGCCAGGTCGAAGCGCTGGCCGGCCAGTTCGGCGGGCAATGCCGCCGCCGGGCTGTGCGCCAGTTGGCACTGGGGATGGTTGTGGATGAAGGCCTCCACCGCCGGCAGCCGGCTGGCGCCGACCAGCAGCAAGCGCTTCGGCGCGTAGCGGGCGAGCAACGCGGCCAGGGCCTGCTGCGGGGTGCGGGGAGAAATCGGTTCGCTCATGGGAAAACACTCTCCTGGGATTCGCCAAGACTAGCCTGAAGCGCCTGCATGGCCTAGTGCTGGCGCTTTTTTCGGCTGGGGTCTTTACTCCCTATTTGTCGGTTACAACCGATCCACGAGGAGAGTTCCAATGAGCATCACGAGGACCGCTTTACCCCTGATTCTGGTCAGCGGCTTGCTGACCGGTTGCGCAGGGTTGCAGAAAAGCGACTGGCCGACCTGTGCGGCGGTCGGTGGTGTTACCGGCGCCGGCCTGGGCGCGATCGAAAGCAGCAGCTGGGCCGGCTGGGGCGCCCTGATCGGCGGTGGCGTCGGTGCCGCCTATTGCTGGGTGCACGGTGCCGGCGAACAGGTCGCGCCGCCGCCTCCGCAGCCGGTCGAGGAAGTCGCGCCGCCGCCTCCTGTCGTCAAGGAAGAAACCATTGTCGTGCGCGACCTGCACTTCGCCTTCGATTCGTCGAAGGTGGACGCCGCCGACAGCGAGAAGCTCAACGGCATCGCCGAACGCCTGAAAGGCGAGGCGGCCAGTACGCGCCTGAGTATCACCGGGCATACCGACAGCGTCGGTTCCGATGCCTACAACCAGAAGCTGTCGGAACGGCGCGCGAATGCCGTGGCGAACTATCTGATCGATGCCGGGGTGCCTTCGAGCATCATCGTCGGCGTGCAGGGATTGGGCGAAAGCCAGCCGGTCGCCGACAACAAGACTCGCGAAGGGCGGGCCGAGAATCGCCGGGTGGAAATCCTCATCAAGCGCGAATGACGCTGGCGGCGCGGAGCAGAACGGGGGCGTCGAAGCCCCCGTTTTCGTTCATGGCTGGCGCCGCGGCGGGCTGGCGAGTATGTTCCCCCGCACACGATGTCTTGGGGGGAGTTCCATGAAAGCGTTTCTCGGGCTGGGCAAGCTCGTGACCCTGGTGTTCTGGGGCGCGGTGCTGGTCAATCTGCTGCATCCGTTCGCCTATCCGCTGAACTGGCTGTTGTCGATAGCCGGCGGCCTGATCCTGTTGATCCACCTGATCGAGATTCTCGTCCTCGGACGACGCCTGAAAGCGCGTGCGCATCCCTGGCTGGACCGTCTCCAGGTCTTGCTGTTCGGGGTCTTCCACATGCTTGCGTTGCCGGCGCTGAGCCCGGCCAGCGAGTTGCCGCAGGACAAGGAGGACGATCATGCGTAAGGCCATGCTCGGATTGTTCCTGGTCGTTCCCCTGGCCTGGGCTGGCGCCGCGTTTTCGGCCGAGGCGCCGACGGCACGCCAGCAGGGTATCGGCGGAACCGTGAAGGTTCAGGCGAACTCGGTGATGCGCCTGCCCAAGCGGGCCCAGGAGCTGCGCCTGCGCAGAGTGGAGATCGGCGAGGATGCCGCCCTGCTGATTCCGCTGGAGGTCAGCGTCCTGCGCATCGAGGAACTGCACATGGCGAAGAACGCCCGGATCGGCGTGGCGCCGGGCGAGGAGCGAATCAGCATCGAAGTCGTCAGCGGCCACCTGGCCGATGGCAGCATCATTTCCGCGCCCGGCGCGACCGGCACCTTCCGGCAAAGCGCCGGTAACGGCCGCGACCTGACCTTGCGCCTGCAGGCGGTGGAGGTGGAAAGCCTGCTGCTGGACGCCCGCGGTGGCGTCGGCGCGCCAGGCTACGATGGCCTGGACGGGGCTTCCGGCAAGGCCTCCGGCTGCCTCTGGGGCAGCGCGCTGAAAGGTGGCGACGGCCAATCCGGAAGCGACGGCGGTCCGGGCGGGGCGGGTGGTCGGATTCGTCTGGAAGTGCCGGGCGATTTTCCTCTGGAGCGCTTGCAAACCCGTCTGCAAGGCGGCGTCGGCGGCGCCGGAGGCAAGGCCGGCAAACCGGGTGCGGCGGATAACGACACCGGTTGCTGGATCTACTCGGTGGATGCCGGTCGTGCGGGGCGCAGCGGAGAGGACGGCGCGAACGGCGCCAACGGCAGCGACGGCAGCCTGGACGTCGTGCGCTTCTGAGGAGAGGCCGGCAGCACGGCTGCCGGCGCCTCGCCGGTTCAGAGGCTCGGGCGTGCCGCTACCAGGGCTATCAGCAACAGGCCGAGGAGCAGGTTGAAGCCAACGGTGCGGCGGATCTTCCCCAGCGCCTGCCCGCCGGCCGGCCAGTCCTGGGCCTGCACCGCGCGGCGCAGTTCCGGCACTTGCAGCGCCTGCACCCGCAGGAAGAGAGCCAGCATGGCGACGTAGAGCCCCATCATTACCTGTACGTAGCGCGGCGCGCCGGCGAAACCGTTGAAGCTCAGGTGCAGCATGCCGACGCCGCTGATCGGCAGCAGGATCACCGCCGCCCAGACCCAATGGAAGAAACGGCGGAACACCTCCAGCCACAGGCCTAGGCGGGCTGGGGCCTCCAGCGCGGCGACGGCCGCCGGACGAAGAATCGTCCAGGCGAAGAACATGCCTCCGACCCAGACCAGGGCGGCCAGGACATGCAGGGCGTAGACGAGGGCGTAGGGGGTCATTCGGCGATCTCCGCTGGCGGTTGTGACGAAGCGCGTTATCATAGCCGCCCTGTCGAACCACTGAAAATTTATCCAGCTATGGCGCGCCGGCGGATTCGCCTTCCGCTGCGCGCCGGGCCCAGGAATTCCATGCTCAGCGCCGAACTCAAGTCCCAGATCCAGGGTGCCTACACCCGCTTTCTCGAAGCCAAGGAGCTGAAGCCTCGCTATGGCCAGCGCCTGATGATCGCCGAAGTGGCCAAGGCCCTCGGCGCGATCAAGGAGGACGAGGAGGGGCACCGCGAGGGCGAGCCGGCGGTGGTCGCGGTGGAGGCCGGAACCGGTACCGGCAAGACCGTGGCCTACAGCCTGGCGGCGATCGCCTGCGCCAAGGCCAGTGGCAAGCGCCTGGTGATAGCCACCGCGACCGTCGCCCTGCAGGAGCAGATCGTCCACAAGGATCTTCCCGACCTGCTGCGCAACAGCGGGCTGGCCTTCAGCTTCGCCCTGGCCAAGGGCCGCGGGCGCTACCTGTGCCTGTCCAAGCTCGACGTGCTGCTGCAGGAAGGCCAGGCGCAAAGCGCGACGGCGCAACTGTTCGCCGACGACGGTTTCAACATCGACGTCGACGAGACCAGCAGCAAGCTGTTCAACCAGATGATCGAACGCCTGGCCGGCAACCGCTGGGACGGCGACCGCGACAGCTGGCCGGAGGCGATCGACGACGCGCATTGGGCGCAGCTCACCACCGATCACAGCCAGTGCACCAACCGACATTGCCCGAACTTCCAGCAGTGCGCCTTCTACAAGGCGCGTGAAGGGATGACCAAGGTCGACGTGATCGTCACCAACCACGACCTGGTCCTGGCTGACCTGGCCCTGGGCGGCGGCGCCATCCTGCCCGATCCGCGCGAGACTCTCTACGTGTTCGACGAGGGCCATCACCTGCCGGACAAGGCGATTGGCCATTTCGCCCATTTCACCCGCCTGCGCGCTACCGCCGACTGGCTGGAGCAGATCGCCAAGAACCTCACCAAGCTGCTCGCCCAGCACCCGCTGCCGGGCGACCTCGGCCGCCTGATCGAACAGGTGCCGGAGCTGGCCCGGGAGATCAAGACCCAGCAGCAGTTCATGTTCACCGCCTGCGAAGAGATCGGCGATTTTCGCGCCGGCGAGGACATGGAAGGTCGCGAGCGGCCGCGTCACCGTTTCGTCGGCGGGGTGGTCCCCGAGCATATCCGCGAGATGGGCATCGAGCTGAAGAAAGGCTTCTCCAAGCTGACCGACCTGTTCACCCGTCTCACCGATATCCTCAAGGAGGCGATGGACGGCGAAGGCGCCGGCGGCATCGCCAGCCACCAGGCGGAAGAGTGGTACCCGCTGTTCGGTAGTCTTTTGGCGCGCGCCCAGGGCAACTGGGAACTGTGGACCGCATTCACCTGCGAGGACCCGCAGGACAGCCCGCCGATGGCGCGCTGGCTGACCCTCGCCGAGAGCGGCAGCTTCTACGACATCGAAGCCAACGCGAGCCCGATCCTCGCCGCCGAGACCCTGCGCCGCAACCTGTGGAACGTCGCCTATGGCGTGCTGGTGACCTCGGCGACCCTGACCGCGTTGGGCACCTTCGACCGCTACCGCATGCGCGCCGGCCTGCCGCGCAACGCGGTCACCGCGGTGGTGCCGAGCCCCTTCCACCATGCCGAGGCCGGGGTATTGCGGGTCCCCGACCTCAAGGCGGATCCGCGCAACGCCGCCGAGCACACCGCGGCGATCATTCGCGAGCTGCCGGAACTGGTGAAGGGCGCGCGCGGCAGCCTGGTGCTGTTCTCCTCGCGCAAGCAGATGCAGGAGGTCTTCGACGGTCTCGACCGCGACTGGCGCAAGCGGGTGTTCATCCAGGGCAACCTGTCCAAGCAGGAAACCCTGAACAAGCACAAGTCGCGAGTCGACGACGGTGAGGACAGCGTGCTCTTCGGCCTCGCCAGCTTCGCCGAAGGCGTGGACCTGCCGGGGGCCTATTGCGAACACGTGGTGATCGCCAAGATTCCCTTCGCGGTACCCGACGACCCGGTGGAGGCGGCGCTGGCCGAGTGGATCGAGGCGCGCGGCGGCAATCCGTTCATGGAGATCGCCGTGCCAGACGCCTCGCTGCGGTTGGTCCAGGCCTGCGGGCGGCTGCTGCGCACCGAGCAGGACCGCGGCACCATCACCCTGCTGGATCGCCGCGTGGTCACCCAGCGCTACGGCAAGGCTATCCTCAATGCATTGCCGCCGTTCCGCCGGGAAATCGCCTGACGCGCTGATCTGCGCGGAGGGCGCCAGCCTTCACGTCCGAGCCGCATCGGGAAATTCCCGGCATTTGTCCATGCCGGGATGGAGTTAAGGAAAACAGGCTTCATGATCCGTTCGCGTTGGCATCTTCCCCTGCTTCTCGGCCTGCTCGCGGTGGCCGCGCCGCTGGCGGCGAACGACACCCAGCAGGTGCTGTTCAACTTCGTCAAGCCGATGGCCGTGGTCGGCATCACCCTGGAGGATGCCGACCTGCCCAGCGTGACGGCGGAGGCCACCCCGGAGGGCGACATTCTCCGTCGCGTCACCTTCAGCCCGGCGCAACGGCCCACCTTGCGCATGAGTCCGGCGCAGGGCCGTTGGGACTGGTCCGCAGCGGACTACTTGAGCCTGCGCATCCAGAACGCCATGAGCTGGGACATGACCCTGGAGGTCGCGATCGAGGGCGAGCAGGGTGCGCCGGGGTTGCAGGCATCCATCGAGCTTCCGGCAGGCCCGCCGCAGACCCTGCTGGTGCCGTTGCGGGCGGTTTCGCCAGAGGCTCTGGGCATGCGTGCGGGGCCGCCGATGCCGCAGATGGTCGAAGGCCAGCGGGTGCTGCTGGCGCCACGCGTGGAGGGCTCGCTGGACCGCGCCAGGGTCGGGGCGCTGAGCCTGTCCCTGCGCTCGCCGCAAGCTCCCCAGAGCATCCTGCTCGGACGTTTCGGCATACGCGCAGGGAGAGCGGTGGAGCGGAGCATCCTGACCGGCCTGATCGATCGCTATGGCCAGTACAGCCGCGCCGACTGGCCGGAAAAGATTCGTTCCGACGAACAGTTGCGCAGCGCCTATGCGGCCGAGGCCGCACAGCTCCGCGACTGGGAACGGCAGACACCGGCGCGCGACCGTTTCGGCGGCCTGCTGGGTGGGCCGGTGTTCGAAGCCAGCGGTTTCTTCCGCACGGAAAAACGTGGCGGGCGCTGGTGGCTGGTTACTCCGGAAGGACATCCGTTCTGGTCGCTGGGCGTTAATGCGGTGACCGCCGACGGCAGCCGGACCTACGTCGAGGGACGCGAGCCGATGTTCGCCGAACTGCCGGCGGAGGGTGAGCCGCTGGCGGCATTCTTCGGTGAGGGCGACGACCGCCGCGGCGTCGCCGCGCAGGCCGCGCGGCGCTTCGGGCATGGCCGCTGGTTCGATTTCCTCGGTGCCAATCGCCAGCGCATCGCTCCCCAGGCGAGCGCCGACCAGCTCGCCGGCGAATGGCGCCAGCGCACCCTGGAGCGCCTCTCGGCATGGGGTTTCAACAGCCTCGGCAACTGGAGCGATCCGGCGCTCGCCGCACAGGCGCGGATGCCCTACAGCCTGCCGCTGTCGATCGCCGGCGACTACGCCACGGTCAGCAGCGGTTTCGACTGGTGGGGAGCCATGCCCGATCCCTTCGACCCGCGCTTCGCCATGGCCGCCGAGCGCGTCATCGCCATCGCTGCTCGCGACCACCGCGACGATCCCTGGCTGCTCGGCTACTACGCCGACAACGAACTGGCCTGGGCCGGGCGCGACGGCTCGGCCCAGGCGCGCTACGGCCTCGCTTTCGGAGCCTTGAGGCTGTCCATGGACAGTCCGGCGAAGCGCGCCTTCGTCAAGCAATTGAAAGCCAAGTACCTGCGCCATGAGGTATTGGCCCAGGCCTGGGGCATCGAGCTGGCCGCCTGGGAGGCCCTGGAGGCGCCGGGCTACGCGGCTCCGCTGCCGGGCGAGGGGCATCCGGCCATCGCCGAGGACTACAGCGCCTTCCTCCGGCTGTATGCCGACGCTTACTTCAAGACCCTGCGCGACGCCCTGCAATGGCACGCACCGAACCACCTCCTGCTCGGCGGCCGCTTCGCCGTCAGCACTCCCGAGGCGATCACCTCCTGCGCCCGGTATTGCGACCTGCTCAGTTTCAACCTCTATACGCCGTTGCCCGGGCAGGGCCTGGACGACTCCCTGCTGGCGCGGCTGGACAAGCCGGTGCTGATCAGCGAGTTCCACTTCGGCTCGCGGGATCGCGGTCCGTTCTGGGGTGGCGTCAGCGAGGCGGCCAATGAGCGGGCGCGCGGCGACTCCTACCGAACGTTCCTGGAGGCGGCGCTGAAGAGTCCGTATATCGTCGGCGCCCACTGGTTCCAGTACCTCGACCAACCGGCCAGCGGGCGCCTGCTGGACGGCGAGAACGGCCATATCGGCCTGGTCGGGATCACGGGCTTGCCGTTCGCCGGCTTCGTCGACACGGTGCGCCGAAGCAACCTTGCCGCCCTGTCGCGACTGTCGGCGATGGCCAGTTCCATGCCTGCCGTCGAGCCTCCGCCGACGCGCGAGGATTCAGCCGGTTCATGAGCGCGCATTCACCGCCGCCCGCTTGCGGCGAACCCCTCTTATGTCAGGGTTCACAAGGCCGCCGAGGGCTGGAAGAATGCCCCGACCACTTTCCCACCGGAACTTGCCCATGACGCCCCAAGGCCACTGTGACAGCCGTTTCGCCCCGCTTGCCGAGGCCTTCGCCCGGCTTTTCGACAATCCGCAGGAGCGCGGCGCGGCGTTGTGCCTGGAGGTCGGTGGCGAGACGGTGGTCGACCTCTGGGGCGGCGTCGCGGACAAGGACGGCGAGCAGCCCTGGCAGCGCGACACCATCCTCAATCTGTTCTCCTGCACCAAGACCTTCACCGCCGTTGCCGTGCTGCAACTGGTGGCCGAGGGCAAGCTCGAACTGGACGCGCCGGTGGCACGCTACTGGCCCGAGTTCGCCGCGGCCGGCAAGGCAGCGATCAGCGTGCGCCAGTTGCTCTGCCATCGCGCCGGCCTGCCGGCGCTGCGCAAGCAGATGCCGCCCGAGGCACTCTACGACTGGCAGGCGATGACCGCGGCACTGGCCGCCGAGGAGCCCTGGTGGACGCCCGGCGAAGCGCACGGCTATGCACCGATTACCTACGGCTGGCTGCTCGGCGAGGTGATCCGCCGGGTCGACGGCCGCGAGCCGGGCGAGGCCATCGTGGCGCGTACCGCGACACCGCTGGGCCTGGATTTCCATATCGGCCTGGACGACAGCCAGTTCGGCCGCGTCGCCCACATGGCGCGGAGCAAGGGCAGCCTCGGCGACGCTGCCGCCCAGCGCATGCTGAAGACCATGATGAGCGAGCCATTGGCGCTGACCACCCGCGCCTTCACCAATCCGCCGTCGATCCTCACCAGCACCAACAAGCCGGAATGGCGACGCATGCAGCAGCCGGCCGCCAATGGCCATGGCAACGCGCGCGCGCTCGCCGGCTTCTATAGCGGCCTGTTGCAGGGACGTTTGCTGGAAGATGAACTGCTGGGCCAGTTGGCCCACGAACACGCGGTAGGCGAGGATCGGACCTTGCTGACCCGGACCCGCTTCGGCCTCGGCACCATGCTCGACCAACCGGGCGTGGCCAATGCGACCTACGGACTCGGCCCCAAGGCCTTCGGCCACCCTGGGGCGGGTGGCTCGATCGGCTTCGCCGATCCCGAGCGCGACCTGGCTTTTTCCTTTGTCAGCAACGCCTTGGGGCCGTACGTGCTGATGGATCCGCGGGCGCAACAGCTGGCGCGTGTCGCGGGGGAGTGTCTGTAATCCGTTGGTTAACTTTTAACCGCTTGTCGGCTCGACGCTAAATTTCATTGCCAAATAATGGCTTAGCGACACAATCTAAAGCGTCGTATGAGATAGGGCGTTGCCGGGGCAGTGGATCGACTCCGGCATCGCTGCGATGTGACCGGCGGTTGAGCCGAATGTTCCATCGGGCTCGCCTTCTTTCACTTCCAACGGACCCCGACGTATGAAACTGCTTAAGACCTCGACGCTTCTTCTCTGCATGACCGCCTCCGGCTGCAGCTATTTCCAGACCCAGGATGCTTCCTCGCAGCCAGCCAAGGCTCCGGCCGAGCAGGCTTCCAGCCATTCATGGTGGCCGTTCGGCAAGGACGACGGACAGACCGTCGCCAAGCAGGCCACGGAACAGAAGGCCGAAGCCGAGCATGTCGGCTCCAGCCACTGGTGGTGGCCGTTCGGCAAGGACGAAGGCGGTCGGGACGTAGCCGCCAAGGCTGCGGAGCAGAAGGCCGAGATCGCCGCGGCGAAGAAAGAAGTCGCCGCCGCAGCCGAGCCGAAGGCCGCCAACCCCTGGTGGTGGCCGTTCGGCGCCAGCTCGGCGAGCAAGGCGTCGGGCAAGCCGGCACTGGTCCAGCAGAAGGTCACCAAGGAGTGGCTGGATACTCATGAGAAAGCCCTGCGCGAAGCGATCGCCGGTAGCGAGTTCACCCTCGAACGCCGCGACAACGCATTGATCGTCATCGCCCCCGCCGACTACTCGTTCAATCCCAAGCGCCACACCATGCTGATGCCGATCACCCTCAACCCGCTGGGCAAGGTCGCCAAGATGGCCCAGGCCGATCCGCAGAGCGGTATCCTGGTACTCGGCCATACCGACAGCACCGGCAGCAAGGCGGTCAACGACAAGCTGAGCTTCGAGCGTGCCCAGTCGGTGGCGGCGATCTTCCGCCTCAGCGGCCTGAAAGGCGACCAGCTGCGCCTGAAGGGGGTCGGTTCCGACATGCCGCGCGCGGACAATGCCAGCGCCGCCGGCCGTGCCCAGAACCGTCGCGTCGAAGTGCTCTATACCCAGCGCGCCAGCCTGCTGTCCCTGGCCCAGGGCAACTGAGCCGAACCGGGGCAGGGCGCTTGGCGCCATTGTCCCGGATCAAGCGCGAGGCGGAGTCTGCGGTTAAGCTATGGCGCATTTCCCCCTGGAGATGCGCCATGACCCAGTCCCTGGCCGATATGCGCCGCGAGTACACCCGCGATGGCCTCAGCGAGGCCAACGCCCCTAGCGATCCCTTCAGCCTGTTCCGCCAGTGGTTCGACGACGCGGTGAAGACCGAGCGCCTGCCGGTCGAACCCAACGCCATGACCCTGGCCACCGTCGACGCCGACGGCTATCCGCATTGCCGTATCCTCCTGCTCAAGGGCCTCGACGAGCGCGGCTTCACCTTCTTCACCAACTACGAAAGCGCCAAGGGCCAGCAACTGGCGGCCAATCCGCGGGCGGCCATGACCTTCTTCTGGCCGGCGCTGGAGCGCCAGGTGCGCATCGAAGGCAACGTCGAGAAGGTCACTCCCGAGGAATCCGACGCCTACTACCAGGTGCGTCCGCTGGGCAGTCGCCTGGGCGCCTGGGCCTCGCCGCAGAGCCGGGTCATCGCCGATCGCGCCGAGCTGGAACGGCTGCTCGCGGACACCGAGCGGCGTTTCGCCGACCAGCCGCCGAGCTGTCCCGAGCACTGGGGCGGCTACCGTCTCCTGCCGCAGCGCATCGAGTTCTGGCAGGGGCGGCCGAGCCGCCTGCACGACCGTCTCGACTATCGACGCCAGGACGGCGGCTGGTCGCGCGAACGCCTGGCGCCCTGAGTCCTCCATGTTCGAACTGGATTCGACGCTGGCGCAGCACATCGTCGATCGGGCGATGGCCATCCTGCCGCACAACATCAATGTGATGGATGCCCAGGGCATGATCATCGGCAGCGGCGATCCATCGCGCCTGCATACCCGCCACGAAGGGGCGCAACTGGTGCTGGCCAACCGGCGGGTGGTGGAAATCGACGAGCAGGCCGCCGCCTGCCTGCGCGGGGTGCGGCCAGGGGTGAACCTGCCGTTGCTGCACGCCGAGCGGCTGGTCGGCGTGCTCGGCATCACCGGCGCGCCGGAGGTGGTCCGGCCCTATGCCGAGCTGGTGCGGATGGCAGCGGAAATGCTCATGGAACAGCGCCAGATGCAGGACGAGCGACACTGGCAACGCCAGCGTCACGAAGCCTGGCTGCGCCAGTTGCTCGATCCCGGCCACGGCCTCGGGGCGCTGGCGGCCGATGCCGAACACCTGGGGCTGGCCATGCACTGGCCGCGCCAGGCGGTCTTCCTGGAGCTGCCCGAGCATGCCGATCCGCTGCCTTGCCAGGCTCGCCTGCTGGCGGCACTCGGCGGCCGGGCGGAGCACTGGAGCGCGGCGCTGGGCGAGCGCCTGGTGTTCTGGTGCCGGCCGGTAGCCCACGCAGATACGCTCGAGCACTGGCTGGAGCGCGCCGACGCGCGCGGCTGGGGCGTGGCGCGCCTGTGTGCCGGCGACCCGGCGCATGACCTGGCCGAGCTGCGCGCCTCGGCCTGCGCCGCGCGCGACCTGCTGGACTATGCGCGCAGCCGGTTGCCCGGTCGGCGGGTCGTGACCCTGGACGGACACCGCCTCGCCAGCCTGCTGTTCAGCCAGCGCGACAGTTGGCAGGTGCGGCAGCTGCTGGCGCCCTTGCAGCGGTTGCTCGACCACGATCCGCAAGGTTCGCTGGCCGCTACCCTGGAGTCCTGGTGCGCCCATGACGGGCACGCCCAGGCCTGTGCCCAGGCGCTGGGAATCCATCGCAACAGCCTGCGCTACCGACTGGAGCGCATCGCTTCGATCAGCGGGCTCGATCTCGCTCGCCTGGAGCACCGCCAGCAATTGTTGCTGGGGCTGCAATTGCTCGTTCCGCGCCGCGGGTAACGGGCGGATCAATCGATTCACTGTGCAGTCGCACAAAATGTTCCCCTTCCAGCGCCGTCTTCCTCTGGCCGTTGCACAAGGCGTGTCCGGTCCCGACGGAGCGAAAATGACCCGCCCCTGGGCGCCCATCCCACACCCATAACAACAAGGAGGCGGCTCATGACCCTGGTCCTGATCCTGCTGGCGTTGATCGCCTTTATCGTCCTGTCCACCACGCGACTCAAGCTGCACCCGTTCCTCGCCCTGCTGGCGGCCGCGCTGATCGCCGGCTTCGCCTACCAGGTACCCACGGCGGAAATCGTCAAGACCGTTACCGGCGGCTTCGGCAGCATCCTCGGCTACATCGGCATCGTCATCGTGCTCGGCACCATCATCGGGGTGATCCTCGAGCGCAGCGGTGCGGCGATCACCATGGCGGAAAGCGTGATCCGCCTGCTCGGCGAACGCTTCCCGACCCTGACCATGTCGATCATCGGCTACCTGGTGTCGATCCCGGTGTTCTGCGATTCCGGCTTCGTCATCCTCAACTCGCTGAAGAACGCCCTGGCGGCGCGGATGAAGATATCCACCATCGCCATGAGCGTGGCCCTGGCCACCGGTCTCTACGCCACCCACACCTTCGTGCCGCCGACCCCGGGACCGATCGCCGCGGCCGGCAACCTCGGCCTGGACGCCAGCCTTGGCCTGGTGATCGTGGTCGGCCTGGTGGTCGCCTTCGTCACCGCGATGGCCGGCATGTGGTGGGCCAATCGCTTCGTCGGCAAGGACATTCCCCTGGTCGACGACGGCCAGGTCGTCCAGACCGAAGAGGATTTCAGCGAGCTGCGTGCCCGCTACGGCAAGCTGCCCAGCGCGACCCAGGCGTTCGCGCCGATCTTCGTACCGATCCTGTTGATCTGCCTTGGCTCGGTCGCGGTATTCCCGAGCAAGCCGCTGGGCGAGGGCGTACTGTTCGCCTGCCTGAACTTCCTCGGTCAACCGGTGATCGCCCTGCTGGTCGGCCTGGCCCTGGCCTGCACCCTGCTCAAGGGCCAGAGCAAGCGCGAGGAGTTCCATGAGCGCGTGGTGGAAGGCATCCAGTCGGCCGCGCCGATCCTGCTGATCACCGGCGCCGGCGGCGCCTTCGGTGCGATGCTGAAGATCACTCCGCTCGGCGACTACCTGGGCAGCACCCTGTCCGCGTTGGGCATCGGCCTGTTCATGCCGTTCGTGGTGGCGGCCGCGCTGAAGACCGCACAGGGCTCGACCACCGTGGCGCTGGTCACCACCTCGGCGCTGGTCGCTCCGCTGCTGCCGCAGCTCGGCCTGGACAGCGAGATGGGCCGGGTGCTGACGGTCATGGCGATCGGTGCCGGGGCGATGACGGTGTCCCACGCCAATGACAGCTTCTTCTGGGTGGTCACCCAGTTCAGCCGCATGACCGTATCCACTGCCTATCGCGCCCAGACCCTGGCGACCCTGGTCCAGGGTATCGCCGGTATGCTCGCGGTATGGCTGCTCAGCCTTGTGCTGCTCTGATTGAAGCGGGGCCGGGGACTCCCGGCCCTGTGAGGTGACTGATGAAAATCGTGATTGCTCCTGATTCGTTCAAGGAAAGCCTGTCCGCGCCCGACGTCGCCGAGGCTATCGCCCGCGGTTGGCGGCGAGTCTTCCCGCAGGCCGAGGTGTTGCTGCGGCCACTGGCGGACGGCGGCGAAGGCACGGTCGATGCGGTACTCGCCGCCACCGCCGGCGAACGTCGCGAATGCCGGGTCGAAGGCCCGCTCGGTGAGCCGACCCTGGCGCACTGGGGCTGGCTGGACGACGCCACCGCAGTGATCGAAATGGCTTCCGCCAGCGGCTTGCACCTGGTCCCGCGCGACCGCCGCGACGCCACGCGCAGCAGCAGCCGTGGCACTGGCGAGCTGATCCGTGCGGCGCTGGACGCCGGGGCGCGGAAGATCATCCTCGGCCTCGGCGGCAGCGCTACCAACGATGCCGGTGCCGGCCTGCTGGGCGCGCTCGGCGTGCGTTTCCTGGCTGCCGACGGCGAGGAACTGGCGCCCGGCGGCGCCGCGCTGGCTGGCCTGCACAGTCTCGACCTGGGCGGGCTGGATCCGCGCCTGGTGGATGTCGCGGTGGAAGTCGCCGCGGATGTCGACAACCCGCTATGCGGGCCGCGCGGCGCGTCGGCGGTGTTCGGTCCGCAGAAGGGCGCCAGCGTCGAACAGGTGGCGCAACTGGATGCCGCCCTGGCGCACTTCGCCAAGGTGGTCGCGGCGACCCTTGGCGAGGACTTCAGCCGGGTGCCGGGCGTCGGCGCCGCCGGCGGCCTGGGTTTCGCCGCGAGGGCATTCCTCCGCGCGCGTTTCCGCCCAGGCATCGAACTGGTGGCGGAGCTGGCCGGGCTGGCCGATGCGCTGGTCGGTGCCGACCTGGTGCTGACCGGCGAGGGCCGCCTGGATGCGCAGAGCCTGCACGGCAAGACCCCGGTGGGCGTGGCGCGGATCGCGCGCCAGGCCGGCGTTCCCGTGGTAGCCCTGGCCGGCAGCCTGGGCGACGGCTACCAGCGCCTGCACGACGCCGGCATCGATGCGGCGTTCAGCCTGGCGCCGGGACCGATCAGCCTGGAGCAGGCCTGTGCCGGAGCGGCGGCGGAACTGGAGGCGCGCGCCGAGCAGATCGCCCGGCTCTGGCGCCTGGCTCAGGCTTCGCGGGAAGGGTAGTCGGCGGCGGCGCGCTCCAGCCAGGCCGGCAGGTCGCGCCGCTTCACCTTGCTGGCCTTGGCCTCGGCCAGCCGCTGTAACAGATAGTCACGCTTTTGCGGGTCGTCGCCGGCGAATGACAGCGCCAGGTCGCGGTCCATCCAGCGGCGGATGCGCCAGTAGATCCACCAGTGGAAATACAGGCCGGCGGCGGTGGTGACGACGATGATGAAATAGTCCATGGCTGTTCCTTCTGCGGGCGCTCACCCTAGCCGATCGGTCCCGCCGATGAAAGCGGGAGGGTTCGGTCGAAACTGAACGAACCTGTACCATTGCTGAATCGATTCGATTATCTCGCGCCGGCCAGGTGACAGGAGCGGCTGCGGGAGAGTCTAATATTCGTCAGTTATCCCTTTCGGAGATGCCGTTATGCGCAAGTCTGCCTTGATCGTTGCTTCCTTCACCGCCATGGCCCTGGCTCTTGGCGGCTGCCAATCCAGCCTCACCGGCGATACCTACAGCCGTGAGGAAGCCCGTACCGTGCAGACTGTACGCATGGGCACCATCCAGGCCTTGCGCCCGGTCAAGATCGAAGGCACCAAGACCCCGATCGGTTCCATCGCCGGTGCCGGAGTCGGCGGTGTCGCCGGCAGCGCGGTGGGCGGCGGCAAGGGCAGCTACGTCGCGGCCATCATCGGCGCGGTCGCTGGCGGCCTGCTGGGCGCGGCTACCGAAGAAGGCCTGACGCGCACCCAGGGCGTCGAGATCACCGTGCGCGAAGACGACGGCAGCACCCGCGCCTACGTCCAGCAGGTCGACCAGGGCCAGATCTTCCGCGTCGGCGAGCGCGTGCGCATCCTGACCGTCAACGGCACCAGCCGCGTCGCTCACTGATTCTTCCCTCGTTGTCCCACGGCCGGCACTTCGCCGGCCGTTTTCGTTGTGTCGCCGAGCCATTGCCGGGGTTGTCTTGCTAAGCTTCAAGTCGTTGCCGTTGCAGAGTTTTTTTCGGCTTTCCGGCAGTCGGAACGCCTGAATTTTGTAATAATTCAATCCATGACGTTCGTTCGATAGATTGCGATAATCGCAGCTCCGTTGCGCCGCGCCTGCCGGTGGCGGGCGGGGCTTCGAGCTGCTGGCGATCCGGCCGCGCACCGACAACCGCGGGGAAGCACCGCCGGCCAGGCATGCCGGGGGCTCCGCCACCGAAGAGGAGTAGCCCATGATTCTGGCGCTGATCATCGCGCTGCCGTTCATGGGGGCGTTGTTGCCCCTGCTCGCCGAGCGTGGCGGCCGCACCTTGTGCGCGGCGTCCGCCGGCGTGGCGCCGCTGATCGGCCTGGTCCTGTTGCTCGGGCAGCGCGGCACGGTGTTCGCCGGGCAGACCCTGACCGCCAGCTATTCCTGGCTGCCGGAAATCGGCATCAACCTCAGCCTGCGCCTGGACGGCCTCGGTTTCCTCTTCGCCCTGCTGATCCTCGGCATCGGCCTGCTGGTGATCCTCTACGCCCGCTACTACCTCTCCGAACAGGAGCCGATGGGGCGTTTCTTCGCTTTCCTGCTGCTGTTCATGGGCTCCATGCTCGGCGTGGTGCTCGCGGAAAATCTCTTGCTGATGATGCTCTTCTGGGAGCTGACCAGCCTGTCCTCGTTCCTGCTCATCGGCTTCTGGGGCAGCCGTTCCGACGCCCGCAAGGGTGCGAGGATGGCCCTGACCGTTACCGGAGGGGGCGGCCTGGCGCTGCTGGCCGGGGTGCTGCTGCTCGGCCACATCGCCGGCAGCTTCGAACTCACCGAGGTCCTCGCGGCTGGCGAGCTGATCCGCGCCCACGCCCTGTATCCGCTGGTACTGATCCTGATCCTGCTCGGCGTGTTCACCAAGTCGGCGCAGTTCCCCTTCCATTTCTGGCTGCCCCACGCGATGGCGGCGCCGACCCCGGTTTCCGCGTACCTGCACTCGGCGACCATGGTCAAGGCCGGCGTGTTCCTGCTGGCCCGGCTGTATCCGGCGCTGGCCGGCACCGAGTGGTTCTTCTACCTGGTCAGCCTGAGCGGCCTGGTAACGCTGTTGCTGGGCGCCGGCATGGCACTGTTCCAGCATGACCTGAAGGGGCTGCTGGCCTACTCGACGATCAGCCACCTGGGCCTGATCACCCTGCTGTTCGGCCTCGACTCCCCGCTGTCGAACGTCGCCGCGGTGTTCCACATCATCAACCACGCGACCTTCAAGGCCTCGCTGTTCATGGCCGCCGGGATCATCGACCACGAGACCGGCAGTCGCGACATGCGCCTGATCAACGGGATGTGGAAGTACCTGCCGCATACCGCGGTGCTGGCCATCGTCGCCTCCCTGGCGATGGCCGGGGTGCCGCTGCTGAACGGCTTCCTCAGCAAGGAGATGTTCTTCGGCGAAACCCTCAGCCAGAACCTGCTGGGCAGCTTCAACTGGCTGGTGCCGGCGGTGGCGACCCTGGCCGGGGTGTTCTCGGTGGCCTATTCGCTGCGTTTCATCCACGACGTGTTCTTCAACGGCGAGCCGGCCCGGTTGCCGAAGTTCCCGCCCCACGAGCCGCCGCGCTACATGAAGGTACCGGTGGAAATCCTGGTGTTCCTCTGCCTGTTGGTCGGCATGCTGCCGGCCTACACCGTGGCGCCGCTGCTGGCCGCCGCCGCCAGTGCCAGCCTTGGCGGGCAACTGCCGGAATACAGCCTGGCGATCTGGCACGGTTTCAACCTGCCATTGCTGATGAGCGTGGTGGCGCTGGTTGGCGGTGTGCTGGTCTATGTCCTGCGCAAGCCGCTGTTCAACTGGTATGCCGGATTGCCGGAGGTGGACGCCAAGCTGGTCTTCGAGCAGCAGGTGCAACGTGTGGTGGCCCTGGCCGCGCGCCTGACCGCCTGGCTGGAGAACGGGTCGCTGCAGCGCTACCTGGCCTGGCTGCTGGGCGCGGCGCTGGTCGTGGTGGCGGTCGAGCTGGCGCCGCTGGCGAGGCTGACCGGCTCGCGCGGGCTGACCCCGCTGGACGGTATCACCGCCCTGGGCATGCTGGTGCTGGCCTTCAGCGGCCTGGCCACGGCGCTGTTCCATCGCATGCGCCTGGTCGCGCTATTGATCCTCAGCGTCGCCGGCCTGCTGGTGGCCCTGGCCTTCGCTCGCTTCTCGGCCCCGGACCTGGCGCTGACCCAACTGTCGGTGGAAGTGGTGACCATGGTCCTGCTGATGCTGGCGCTGTATTTCCTGCCCTCGCGCACTCCGGCGGAGTCCTCCAGCCTGCGCGGCTTGCGCGACGTGGCGCTGGCCGGCGGGGTCGGCATGCTGGTGGCGCTGCTGGCCTACGCGGTGCTGACCCGGCCCTACGAGAGCATCGCCGGATTCTTCGTCGAGAACAGCGTCTCCGGGGGCGGCGGCTACAACGTGGTCAACGTCATCCTGGTGGACTTCCGTGGTTTCGATACCCTCGGCGAGATCAGCGTGCTGGCGATCGCCGGCGTCGGCATCTACGCGATGCTCGCCGGTTTCGCCCTGCACAAGCCGACCTGCGACCCGCAGGGGCGCAACTGGGCCCACGCCAAGCACCCGCTGATCCTGGAAACCCTGTCGCGGGTGCTGCTGCCGCTGGCGTTGCTGATCTCGGTGTTCATCTTCCTGCGCGGCCACAACCTGCCGGGCGGAGGCTTCATCGCCGGCCTGGTGACTGCCATCGCCCTGGTGCTGCAGTACATCGCCAGCGGCTCGCAGTGGGTCGAGCAGCGCCTGCCGCTGAACTATGCGGCCATGGCTGGCGCCGGAGTGCTGATCGCCGGGCTCACCGGGCTTGGCAGCTGGCTGTTCGGCTATCCGTTCCTGACTTCCGCGTTCGGCCACTTCGAGTTGCCGCTGATCGGCGAGATCGAGCTGGCCACGGCGATGCTGTTCGACCTCGGCGTGTACCTCACCGTGGTCGGTGCCGCGCTGCTGATCCTGTCCTACCTCGGCAAGCTCAGCCTGATGCCTGAACCCGTCGCACAAGAGGAGGCGCTCTGATGGAAGCCCTGTTCGCCATCACCCTCGGCCTGCTCACCGCCAGCGGCGTCTACCTGCTGCTGCGGGCGAGGACTTTCCCGGTGGTGCTCGGTCTCACGCTGATCTCCTACGCGGTCAACCTGTTCCTGTTCGCCATGGGCCGGCTCGGCGGCAGCGTCGCGGTGATCGGCACTCCCGGCGAGTATGGCGACCCGCTGCCGCAGGCGCTGGTGCTGACCGCCATCGTCATCGGCTTCGCCATGACCGCCTTCGTCGTGGTCCTGGCCCTGCGTGGCCTCGGCGACCTCGGCAGCGACCACGTAGATGGACGCCCGGACGAGGAGGAGCCGCGCCCATGAGCCATTGGCTGATCCTGCCGATCCTGCTCCCCCTGTTTGCCGGCAGCCTGTTGCTGTTGCCGCTGGCCGAGCGCTGGCGGCGCGGCCTGTCGTTGCTCGCGGCGCTGGCGCTGATCCCATTGAGCCTGTTGCTGATGCGCACGGCCGCCAGCGGCGACCTGAGCGTCTATGCCCTGGGCAACTGGGCGGCGCCGTTCGGCATCGTGCTCATGCTCGATCGTCTCGCCGCCCTGATGCTGCTGGCCACCGCGGTGCTCGGCAGCGCCGCGCTGATCTACGCGCTGCGTGGCGACGACCGCCTGGGCAAGCATTTCCACGCGTTGTTCCAGTTCCAGCTGCTCGGTATCAACGGCGCCTTCCTGACCGGCGACCTGTTCAACCTGTTCGTGTTCTTCGAGATACTCCTGATCGCCTCCTACGCGCTGCTCCTGCATGGCGGCGGCGCGGAGCGGGTGCGCTCGGGCCTGCACTACGTGATCCTCAACCTGGTCGGCTCGGCGTTCTTCCTGATCGCCGTGGGTACCCTGTATGGCCTCACCGGCACCCTGAACATGGCCGACATGGCGCAGAAGATCGCCATGGCCGATGCCGAGCGCGCGCCGCTGCTGGCGGCAGCCGGGCTCCTGCTGCTGGTGGTGTTCGCCCTGAAGGCGGCGCTGTTGCCGCTGTACTTCTGGCTGCCGCGCGCCTATGCCGCGGCCAGCGCGCCGGTGGCGGCGCTGTTCGCGATCATGACCAAGGTCGGCATCTATTCGATCCTGCGGGTCTACACGCTGGTCTTCGGTGAGGCCGCCGGCGAGCTGGCCAACCTGGCGCAGGCCTGGCTCTGGCCGCTGGCCCTGGCGACCCTCGGCCTGGGCGCGATCGGTGCCTTGGCGGCGCGGACCCTGCAAGGCCTGCTGGCCTACCTGGTGGTGGTCTCCGCCGGAACCCTCCTGGCTGGCGTGGCGTTGGGCAGCGAGCGGGCGCTGGCGGCGTCGCTGTACTACCTGCTGCACAGTACCTGGATCGCCGGTGGCCTGTTCCTGCTCGCCGACCTGGTCGCCCGCCAGCGCGGCGACAAGGCCGGCGACCTGGTCCAGGGCCCGGCGTTGCAGAACCCTCGGTTGCTCGGCGGGGCCTTCTTCATCGGTGCCATCGCCGTCGCCGGTCTGCCGCCATTGTCGGGGTTCTTCGGCAAGATCATGCTTTTGCAGTCGGTCGCTCCCGGCAGCCAGGCGCTGGCCCTGTGGAGCGTGGTACTGGGCAGTGGCCTGGTGGCGCTGGTGGCGTTGAGCCGGGCCGGCAGCACACTGTTCTGGCGTACCGGGCATACCGTGCTCGGTAGCGCCGAACTGGACCACGGCCGCTTGTTCGCCTGCATCCTGTTGCTCTCCGCCGGCCCGTTGCTGGTGTTCGCTGCGAAGCCACTGCTGGCCTACGTCCAGGCCACCGCGGCGCAGTTGCACGACCTCGACCTGTATCGCCAGATCATCACCCGCGGAGGTGCCGCATGATCAGCCGTTCGTTGCCGCGTCCGCTTCTTCGCGTATTGCCTCATCCCGTGCTTAGTGTCCTGCTGTTGCTGGTCTGGTTGCTGCTGGTGGATTCCTTCGCCATCGGCCACTGGCTGCTCGGCGCCTTCCTCGGCGTGTGCATTCCGCTGCTGACCAACCGCCTGCTGGTCGGGCGCAGCCAGGAGTGGCATCCGTTGCTGCTGTTGAAGCTGCTGGTGCTGGTGATGTGGGACATCCTCGTCGCCAATGTCCAGGTTGCCCGCCTGACCCTCGGACCGATCGAGCGCTTGCGTCCGGCCTTCGTCGAGGTGCCGATCGAGCTGGAGAACGACCTCGCCATCAGCGTGCTGGTGAGCATCGTCTCGCTGACCCCGGGGTCGGTGTCGTCGGACCTCAGCGACGACCGCAAGACCCTGCTGGTGCACGGCCTCGACGTGCCGGACAAGGCGGCGCTGATCGCCGAGATCAAGCAACGCTACGAAGCGCCGCTGAAGGAGATCTTCCCATGCTCGCTTACGTGATCCCGCTGTGCCTGGCGCTGCTCGGCCTGGCCCTGTTGCTGACCCTGGCGCGCCTGGTCAAGGGGCCGTGCCTGCCGGACCGGGCTCTGGCGCTGGACACCCTCTACGTGAACGCCATCGCCCTGCTGGTGCTGTACGGCATCTGGCGCGACAGCGACCTGTTCTTCGAGGCGGCGCTGCTGATCGCGGTGCTCGGTTTCGTCGGTACGGTGGCGGTGGCCAAATACATGCTGCGCGGAGACATCATCGAATGACTGGCGAACCCCTGAGCCTGTGGGTGGAAATCCTCGTCTCGGCGTTCCTCCTGCTGGGCAGCGCCTTCGTCCTGATCGGCGCGATCGGCCTGTACCGCCTGCCGGACTTCTTCATGCGCCTGCACGGGCCGACCAAGGCCACCACCCTCGGGGTCGGCGGGGTGATCGTCGCCTCGCTGATCTATTTCTCCAACCGCCAGGCGGGCATCAGCCTGCATGAGCTGCTGATCAGCCTGTTCCTCTTCATCAGCGCTCCGGTCAGCGCCTACATGCTGGCCAAGGCCGCGGTGCTGCAGCAGTTGCCGCTGGAGAAGAAGACTCGCGGCAAGCCCTGGGAGCAGTGAGGCACGGCGCAACAGTTTTGCCCGCTTTCTGTGCCTGTCGGCGCGGCTAGCCGGCTGCCTATACTGGGAGTCCTTTTTCCGGCGCCGCGACGGCGCCCGTGGTGGAGATTCCCTTGACTCGGACGCGCTGGTTCGCCCTGGCCTGCCTGATCCTGGCGATGGCGCTGTGGGGCAGTTCGTACGTGGTGCTGAAGGTCGCTTTCCGCGAACTGCCGCCGCTCTGGGTGATCTTCGGTCGCATGGCCCTCGGCAGCCTGGTGTTCCTCGTCGCCTGGCGCTGGCGGGGACGCATCGACTACCGCCCGGGCGACTGGAAGTACCTGCTCGGCCTGGCCGTCTGCGAACCCTGCCTGTACTTCCTCTGCGAATCCTTCGCCCTGCAATACACCAGCGCGGCCCAGGCCGGGATGATCACCGCGCTGCTGCCGTTGCTGGTGGCGGTGGGGGCCTGGTTGCTGCTGCACGAACGGATCGGCCGGATGACCTGGATCGGCTTCGGCCTGGCGGTGCTCGGTTCGATCTGGCTGAGCCTCGCCGGCGAGCCCGACCTGCACGCGCCGCAGCCGCTGCTGGGCAACTTCTTCGAACTTCTCGCGATGCTCTGCGCCACCGGCTATACCCTGTTGCTGAAGCACCTGTCGGCGCGCTACTCGGCATTCGCCCTGACCGCCATGCAGGCCTTCGTCGGCACGTTGTTCTTCCTGCCGCTGGCGCTGGCCAGCGCCGACCTGCCGAGCCAGCCCAGCGCGCTGGGGATCCAGGCGGTGGTGTATCTCGGCGTGGTGGTCACGGTGGGCGCCTACGGCCTGTACAACTTCGGCGTCGGTCGACTGCCGGCCAGCCAGGCCTCGGGCTTCATCAACCTGATCCCGGTCTTCACCCTGGTATTCGCCTCGCTGTTCCTCGGCGAAACCCTCAACGGCCCGCAGATGCTCGCTGCCGGCCTGGTCTTCATCGGCGTCGCCATCAGCCAGTGGCGCAGCGCTCCGCCGCCGCCTCCGGCCGGCGTCCTGAACTGAAGGAGTTTCCATGACCGTCGACCAACGCCAATGGGCCCGCGAGGCGATCCGCATCATCGAAGCGGATTTCCAGCGCAGCGCCGATACCCATTTGATCCCTCTGGAGACTCCCGGCCTGCCTGGCGTCGAACTGTACTTCAAGGACGAGTCCAGCCACCCCACCGGCAGCCTCAAGCATCGCCTGGCGCGCTCGCTGTTCCTCTATGCGCTGTGCAACGGCTGGCTCAGGCCGGCCGCGCCGGTGATCGAGGCATCAAGCGGCTCCACGGCGATTTCCGAAGCCTATTTCGCACGCCTGCTGGGCCTGCCCTTCATCGCCGTGATGCCGGCCAGCACCTCGAAGGAAAAGATCGCCCAGATCGCCTTCTACGGCGGCCAGAGCCACCTGGTGGAGGACCCCACCCAGATCTACGCCGAGTCCGAACGCCTGGCGCGGGAGAGCGGTGGCCATTTCATGGACCAGTTCACCTATGCCGAGCGCGCCACCGACTGGCGGGCGAACAACAACATCGCCGAATCGATCTTCCAGCAGATGCGCCACGAGCCGTACCCGACCCCGACCTGGCTGATCTCCAGCCCCGGTACCGGCGGCACCCTGGCGACCCTCGGCCGCTACGTGCGCTATCGCCAGCACTGCACCCGGGTACTCTGCGCCGACGCCGAGCGTTCGGTGTTCTTCGACGCCTATGTCAGCGGCGACCGTGGCCTGACCCTGGATTGCGGTTCGCGGATCGAGGGCATCGGCCGGCCGCGGGTCGAGGCGTCCTTCCTGCCGGAAGTGATCGACGCGATGGTCAAGGTGCCGGACGCCTGGTCGCTGGCGGCCATGCATTACCTGGCCCGGCGCCTGGGGCGGCGGGTCGGCGGCTCCAGCGGAACCAACCTGATCGGCGCCCTGGTGGCCGCACGGCAAATGGTCGCGGCCGGCGAGAAGGGGTCGCTGGTGGCGATTCTCTGCGATGGCGGCGAACGCTATGCGACCACCTATTATGATCCGGTCTGGCTGGCCAGGCAGGGCTATGCGCTGGAACCCCTGGTCGAGGCGCTGGCTGCCTGCGTCGAGCGCGGCGTGGCGTTGCCCGACGGGCTGCTGGTGGTTGGACTTTGAAGGAGTGGATATGCACCGTTTGCGAGCTGCCGAAACCGGCGATATCGAGGCCATGACCGACCTGCTGCTGAGCCACGGGCCGAATCCCTGGAACCATCTGCCGGAGGAGGGGGTGCGTGCGCATCTGCGAGCCATCGCCGACGGCGAGGTACGGGCCGTCCTGGCCGAGCGCGACGATCGGCTGCTGGGGTTCGCCAGCTTCCGCCGCACCGAGGATTTCGCCCATTACCAGCCGCAGCGTGCCGATGCGCCGCGGGCCTACATCTGCGAGGCGGTAGTGCATCCGGCGGCGGCCGGCCAGGGGCTCGGCAGCGCGTTGCTGGAGGCGGTGCTGGCCCAACTGGCCGACGAAGGCATCGAGGATGTCTATATCGATCGTCACGAAGAGAACCTGGCGTCGGCGGGAATGATGCGCAAGGCCGGCTTCGTCGAGCTGGAGACCTACGCCGATCCGGCGCGGCGGCCGAACGGCTCGGGGCGCTCGACGGTGTGCCATCGCAATCTTTCCCTCCAGCGCAGAGCCGTGCGATGAGTTTCATCCGCCTCAAGGTGCGCGCCGCCTTCATGGTCCACGGCTACGACGCGGACAACCGGGAAATCGTCGAGCAGATCGGCGAGGAACGCTTCGTCGAGAAACTGCTGCGCATCGAACGGATCCAGTCGATCAGCGAGAAATACCTGCTGGTCAGCGCCTCCCACGGGCGCGTCGCCTACTGGGAGTACGAGGGCGGCCTGACGGCGCTGCGGCGGCGCCTGGAGCAGGCCGGATTGCTCTTGTAGGGAAAGGGCCGTCGCGCGGCCCCTCGCTTCACTTGCCCAGTGCGCCCGGATAGGCGCAGCCGCGCAGCGTCTCGCCATCGATGCGCAGTTCGGCGGAGTAGCTGCTGAAGGCACCGCTCATGCTGTCGGTGCAGGACGACGGGGCGATCCACAGTTCGACCTTCTTGCCGTTCGCCTCGCTGGAATAGCTGGTGCTGCCGTTCGGCAGTTCCTCGGCGACGTAAGGCAAGGCCAGGGTCTCGTGTTCGGGGCGGTCCAGGCGCAGGCCCTGGTTGTTCACCCTGGCGCTCCAGAAGGGTTCGTTGCCGTTGGCGGCGAAGGTCAGCAGCTTGAAGTTCGGGTCGTCGCAGCCGGGGCCCTCGTTCTGCACGCGGTACAGTCGGCTGACCTCCAGCTTGCCGTCGGTACCGCGGACCTTGGCCGGTCCCATGGTGCCGCGCAGGTCGACGAACAGGCCCTGGGCGCCGTCGTCGAACAGGCTGTCGGCTTCGCGGCGCAGGCCGGTATTGGCCACGTCCTCGATGCTGAACAGGCGCTTCTCGGTGCAGGGGCGGAATTGCAGCGCGCCGTTGATCTTCACCAGTTCGCCCTGGAAGCGGGTGTCTACACTGGTGCTCGGCGATTCGGGCTTCCACACCTGGCAGGCGGCGAACAAGGGGAGCAGGCTGTAGACCAGCAGACGGGCAGGGCGCATAGGGAAGACTCCATCGAAAATGCGCCCACGTTACCGAGCGTCCGGGCCTAGCTCAAGTCCGGATCGGACTTCATCGCAACCAGGGAGTCGATCGATGATCCAATGCAAGCGTGTATACGAACCGGCGTCGCCCGCCGATGGCCGGCGCGTACTGGTGGACCGGCTGTGGCCGCGCGGCATCCGCAAGGAAGCCCTGGCCATGGACGACTGGCTGAAGGAGGTCGCGCCCTCCAACGAGGTGCGCAAGCAGTTCTGCCACGATCCGGCACTCTTCGACAGCTTCCGTGAACACTACCGCGCCGAGTTGCAGGCGCACCCGGAACATTGGTGGGGCCTGCTCGACTGCGCTCGCGAGGGCACCCTGACGCTGCTCTACGGCGCCCACGACCAGCAGCACAACAATGCCGTGGTGCTGGCCGAGTTCCTCGAGGAAGAGCTGGACCGCCAGCAGCCGGGCAGTTCGCCGACCTGCTACGCCGACCGCCTCTCCTGAGAAATATCGCTTACCAGATGCGGTACACCTGGCCGGTCTGCGCGCCTTCCACGCTGCGTGCGTAGCCCAGCGCGGCGTCCGCCGCCGGAACCGGCTTGAAGCCGCGGAAGTAGGGCGCGTAGCCGGGCAGCGCCTCGCTGACCACGGTCGGGCTGACGGCGTTGATGCGCAGGCCGCGCGGCAACTCCAGGGCTGCGCCGCGGACGAAGCCCTCGACGGCGCAGTTGACCATGCTCGCCGAACTGCCGAAGCGGATCGGCTGCTCGGCGAGCACGCCGCTGGTGAGGGTGAAGGAGCCCCCGTCGTTGGCGTACTCGCGGCCGAGCAGTACCAGGTTGACCTGGCCCATCAGCTTGTCGCGCAGGCCGAGCTGGTATTGCGCCTCGCCCATTTCCTCCAGGGCGCCGAAGTGCACCTTGCCGACCGCGGCGACCAGCGCGTCGAAGCGACCGGTCTTCTCGAACAGGGCGCGAATGGAGTCCGCGTCGCTGATGTCGACCTGGAAATCGCCGCTGCTGTGGCCTACCCGGACGATCTCGTGGCGCTCGCCGAGTTCTTTGTCGATGCCCTTGCCAAGGGTGCCGCTGGCGCCGATCAGGATGATTTTCATACAGGCCTCTCGTTGCGTGAAGGTGAGTGGTTTCCAGTGTAGAGTCGCCTTTGCTGTGGATAATCCTGTCAATCGACAACCTACCGTTTTCATAGGGAAACAATCGTGAAGGACCTGGACGATCTCGCCGCCTTCGCCGTACTCCACGACCTGGGCAGTTTCACCCGCGCCGCCGAGCGCCTCGGTTGCAGCAAGGGCCAACTGTCGAAGCGCATTGGCGTCCTCGAGCAGAAGCTCGGCGTGACCCTCTTGCACCGCACCACCCGCCGTCTTTCGCTGACCGCCGCCGGCGCCGCGCTGCTGCCCGAGGCGCAGGCCTTGCTGGTGCAGGCCGAGCGCGCGCGGCAGGCGGTGGCGCGCCTGCAGGAGCGAGCGGAAGGACGGGTGCGGGTGACCCTCCCGGTCTCGCTGGGCGAGACCCTGTTCGACGCGCTGCTGGAGGACTTCCAGGAGCGCCATCCGCGGCTGCGCGTCGAGCTGGACCTGTACAACGGCCTGCGCGACCTGGTTGGCGAGGGCTTCGACCTGGCGATCCGCTCTGGGGTCGAGCAGGACGCCCGGCTGGTGGCGCGGCCGCTGTTCGTCCTGCAGGAAATCACCTGCGCCAGTCCCGCCTACCTGGCGCGACATGGCGAGCCGCAACGCCCGGCCGAGCTGGCCGAGCGCGAGTGCCTGCTGAACTCGCACTACAGCGGCCATGAGGAGTGGCTCTATCACCGCCGCCATCGGCTGGAGCGGGTACGGGTTTCCGGCTTTCTCGCCAGCAACCACTACAGCCTGTTGAAGAAGGCCGCGCTGGCCGGCACCGGCATCGCCCGGCTGCCGTCATACATGGTCCACGACGAACTGGGCGACGGCCGCCTGGCCTGGTTGCTGCGCGACTACCAGACGCGCAGCACGCCGATGTTCCTCGTCCATCCGTTCCAGGGCGGCCTGCCGCGGCGCACCCAGGTGCTCGCCGATTACCTGCTCGACTGGTTCGAGCGCAGCCGGCGACAATTGATCGGCCTGGAGGGTTGAACATTTCGCCGCGACGCGGCTCTATTGCACTCCGGGCCGCTTCCGTGCGGCCTGAAGCTCATCGCGGGCACGCCGTTGCACAAGGAACGTGACGGAACGTGGCAGAATCCCGCACCGGACCGCTCGCGCGCGAGCGGACGCCATTCATCGAACGCTTGGATAGGGACATGCAAAGCAGCTTTCCGCAATCGAACACTCCCCAGATCCGTCGCGCTGGAGTCGACCTCAACGGCGTGATGTCGGTGCTCAGCAAGCACCTCTATTCCACGCCCACCGTGGCGTTGCGCGAGCTGGTGCAGAACGCCCACGACTCGATCCTCCGTCGCCGCCTGGAGCAGCCCGACTGGCAAGGGCCGTCGCGAATCGAGGTGATCGGCGACAGCGCCAGCAACACCGTGCGCATCGTCGACACCGGCGCCGGCCTCACCGAACACGAAATCCACGCCTACCTGGCCACCGTCGGCGTCGGCTACACCCGCGGACTGCGCCAGTCCGGCCACGAGGACAGCGGGCTGATCGGCATGTTCGGCCTGGGCTTCCTCTCCGCTTTCGTCCTGGCCCGCCGGGTCAGCGTGCGGACCACGTCCTACCAGCAGCCGGAGCTGGGCTTCTGCTACGTCTCCAGCAACGCCGAGCAATACAGCGTGACGCCGATGCCGGCGCGCCCGGTAGGCACCGAGATCACCCTCGAACTGCAGGACGAATACAGTGCGCTGACCCAGGCCGCGCGCCTGCGCGAGATCCTTGAACGCTACTGCGTGCTGTTGCGCGAGCCGATCCACGTCGGCGGCGACGCCCAGCCGATCAACCCGGAGCCGCCGCCGTGGCGGCTGGCCGCCGACGCCGCGCTGCACCCGCTGCAACGGCAGCGCCGCGACCTGGAGTTCGCCGCGCGTTTCGAACATGACTTCGAACCGATCTGCTGCCTGCCGGTGCGCCCGGACGAGCGGGTCGACGTGCAGGGTCTGCTGTGGATCCAGGACGGCGGCACCTATGGCACCAGCGACAACCGCAATCTCTCGGTTTTCCTCCGCGGCATGCTGCTCGACGATGACGCCCGCGACCTGCTGCCGTCCTGGGCCGGGTTCGTCGGCGGGGTGATCGAGTCGAACCGCCTGACGCCCACCGCCAGCCGCGAGGACCTGCAGCGTGACGACCATTACGCGGCGATCCAGCATGCGCTGGCCGAGGCGCTGATCGCCGGGCTCGGCGAGGTGGCGCGGCAGCAGCCGGAGGCCTGGCGGCGGGTCCTGCTGCGGCACAACGAGGCCCTGCTGGGAGCGGCGTTGTGCGACGAGCGTCTGTTCGCGCTGATGATGGACAGCCTGCGCGTACCCACCTCCCAGGGCGACCTCCCGGCTTCCGAACTCCTTTCGCGCGGAGCGGTGCATGTGCTGCTGGACAACGACAGCGGCTTCGAGGAAATGCTGTTCCGTGCCATGGGCGTACCGGTGGCCCATGGCAATCGCTATGCGGTGGTACCCTTCCTCCGTCGCTGGGCGCAGGCCAAGGGGATGCGCCTGGTGGAGCTGGGCACCGAGCAGGGCAACCGCCAGTTGTTCCGCCTCGACCGACTGCCCGAGCGCGAGACCGGCTGGCTGGCCGAACACCTGGGCGGCGCCGAGGAGCAACTGGTGATCGCCCGCTTCAGCCCCGAGGAATTGCCGCTTGTGGTGGTGCCCGACCGCGACGCCGAACTCAAGCGGCGACTGGAGGACGACGAGGCCGACAAGCGTATTTCCACCGCGGCGTTGCGCCTGGCCCGGCAGTTCACCCGCAGGCTCGACAATCGCCAGCCGAGCCGGCTCTACGTCAACCTCGACAATCCGGCGGTGCAGGCGCTGCTCGCGGCCGTCGGCGAGGAACGCGGCGAAGCGGCCCATGCGGCGCTGCTGTTGCGCTCGTTCAAGGTGATCATCGCCGGACAGGGACGCGGCCAGCCCGCGACCTCGCTGAACCAGGCCCTGGCCGGACTCGCCGATTCGGTGAAGCGCCTGCTGGGGCAATAAGAAAATTCGCAACACGCCTGATGGAGACTGAAGCATATGGATATCTGGAACTGGGTGGAGAAGCTTCGCGCCGACCTGCGTGAGGCCGGCCAGGAGCAGAGTGCGCGGCTGATCGACGAACTCACCGCGTACGTCTGCGACCTCGAGGTGGAGCGCGCCGAGGCGCTGTTGCCGGAGGTCAAGGCGCTGAGCCGGACGTTGAACAACCCGTGGCTGGAAATCTTCGTCCGCCACTGGGAGATGCGTAACCGGGTCGGCAACCAGCTGGAGGGTGAGACCGCCCTGGCCGACGCCGTTTCCCTGTTCGAACTGGCCAACCGCGACGACACCCAGACCTGCCCGCAGTCGGTCTGCGTGACCCAGGACCTGGCGTCGTGCTACGCCAACGTCGACGGCCCGGGCTGGGTGGAGGAACGCATCGAGGTGTGCGACGAGACCCTGGCGCGGATCGACCCGACCTGGGCCTGCTTCCACTGCCTGAGCAACGAGAAGGCCGAGGCGCTGCTCGACGACGGGCGCGGCGAAGATGCCCTGGCCTTCCTGGCCGAACAGGAGAAGAAGATCCTCGCCGCCGGCGAGGAGGTATTCGACAGCCTCCTGGAGATGCGCGTGGCGATCCTGCTGAACCTGGGGCGCGCGGAACAGGCGCTGGCCCTGATCGGCGAGATGGAGGAGAAGGTCGAGGGCGCGGAGTGGAACAACATCAGCCAGCCGCGGCGTCTGTACAAGGCCCACGGCCTGGCGTTGCTGGGGCGCGACGAGGAGGCCCTGGAGGCGCTGCTGCCGTTCTCCGAGATTGCCCCGCGCTACCGTACGATCTGGCTGCGCGCGGTCTACCTGCTGCTGCAACGGACCCCTGAGCGCAACACCTGGGACTTCGGCGGGCGCCTGCAGCAGATGCTCGAACACTACTCGCAGAAGGGCGCGCACCGGGTGGTCATCGATGTTGCCAGCCAGGCCATCCGCCTCGCGTTGCAACGCGGTTCGGTATGGAGCGCCAGGCGCCACCTGGCGCTGGCCGAACAGCATGCTCAACAGTTGCAGCGCGATCGGGGCGCCAGCCAGTTGCTCGCCGGGTTGAGGGAGGAGATCGATGCCGCGCCGCAGCAGCAGGAGCTGCCGGTGCCGGCTGCGGAGTTGCTCGACTGGCTGGCTGCGCAGGGCAGCGAAGACGCGCCGCGCAACCCGGAGAAAGAAGTGCAGTGGCTGCTCCAGGCGCTGGCCGAGCGGCCCGACGACACCGCCTTGCGCGAAGTGGCCGCCTCGGCGCTACAGGCCTGCTCCGCCGACGACGAGGCCATCGACCTGCTCTGGGAGTACGTCGAGCGCCACACCGACGAGGAGCAGCAACTGGCCTACTACCTGCTCAATGCCTTGCTGGCCCGCGGCGAGTACGACCAGGTCAAGCGCCTCGGCCGGCTCTACGCCGACAGCGTGCCGCTGATCGCGCTGTGGAGCGAAGTCAAGCTGGCCGAGAAACTCAACGACTGGCCGGAGCTGGAGCGCGCCTGCCAATCGGTGCTGGAAATTTCTCCCGGCTCGCTGGGAGCCCACAGCCTGCTGGGTAAGGCGCTGATGGAGCAGGATCGCTTCGCCGAGGCGGCGCTGGCCTACCAGCGTCTGGCCGGCAAGCTGGAGGAGCCGCAGTCGGTGCAGTGGGACCAGATGACCGCCGCCAGCGCCGCGCGCGACTGGACGATGCTGCGCGAGGTCGCCGCCGGCATGGGCATGGAGTTCGCCGCCGGCGACGGACCGATCGAGGAAGACTGGGGCTGGGTGATCGTCCGCTACATCGAGGATGGCGAAGCGCTCGACTACTACGCCCGGCGCACCGGCCCGGTGACCGCGCGGGTCCTCGAGAACGCGCCGGGCAACCGCAGCCAGCGGGTCGGTGACTGGGTGGTGTTCGACGCCGGCCTGATCTATCCGGCTCCGGAAGACGAGGAGGAACGCAAGCGTTTCGTTCCCACCTATGCGGTGGTGCACGTCCTCGAGAGCGGTGGTTACTCGCCGAGCTGGCTGGTGGACGGCGTCTATCCGGGCGACGAGGCCTTCGACGCCTTCCGCGAAACGCTCGACGCGCGCGGCTGGAAGGTCTGGGTGCACAGCAACCGCGACTACCAGGTCACCGATGCCAGCAGCGGCGAGGAACTGCGGGCGATCTACTTCACCGTCGCGACACCTGCGCAGCAGGCGCCGCGCGACCTGCACCAGGCGTTGCAGGAGGCCACCGGGCAATGGCCGCACCGCATGTGCTGGCTGCGCCTGGCGGAAGCGGCGGAGGTCGACACCCAGCCGCACCTGGACGCTATCGAGCGCTACGGCCTGTAGCCGGTACGCCTCGGCATAAAAAAACGGCCCGTGAGGGCCGTTTTCGTATGCGCTGAAGTCTCCGGCGGGACGGTGCTCAGCCGCCGAGGTAGGCGTCGCGCACCTTCGGGTTGGTCAGCAGGGCGGCGCCGGTGTCGTGCATGACGATCCGGCCGTTCTCCAGCACGTAGGCGCGATCGGCGAGCTTCAACGCCTGGTTGGCGTTCTGCTCGACGAGGAACACGGTGACGCCTTCGCGACGCAGCTGCTCGATGATCTCGAAGATCTGCTGGATGATGATCGGCGCCAGGCCGAGCGAAGGTTCGTCCAACAGCAACAGCTTTGGCTTGCTCATCAGCGCGCGGCCGATGGCGAGCATCTGCTGTTCGCCGCCGGACATGGTCCCGGCGCGCTGTTCGTAGCGTTCCTTCAGGCGCGGGAAGAGTTCCAGCACCTTGTCCATCTGCACCTGGTAGTCGTCCTTGTCGGTGAAGAAGCCGCCCATCGCCAGGTTTTCTTCCACCGTCAGGCGGGAGAAGACCCGGCGGCCTTCCGGGACCACCGCGATGCTCTTGCGCATGATGGTGGCGGAGGGCAGGCCGACCAGTTCCTCGCCTTCGTAGCGGATGCTGCCGCTGGCCGCCTGCGGCGAGCCGCAGAGCGTCATCAGCAGGGTCGACTTGCCGGCGCCGTTGGCGCCGATCAGGGTGACGATCTCGCCCTTCTTCACTTCCACGCTGACGTCGTGCAGCGCCTGGATCTTGCCGTAGTAGGTGGAAACCTTGTCGAAACTCAGCATGCTCACGCTTCCCCCAGATAAGCCTTGATCACGTCCGGGTTGTCGCGGATCTGCTCCGGCGTCCCGTCGGCCAGGGGGGCGCCCTGGTTGATCACCACGATATGGTCGGAAATGCTCATCACCAGCTTCATGTCGTGCTCGATCAGCAATACCGTCACGTTGTGCTCGCTGCGCAGCTTGGCGATCAGCGCCTTGAGGTCGTCGGTCTCCTTCGGGTTGAGGCCGGCGGCCGGCTCGTCGAGCATGAGGATCCGCGGGCGGGTCATCATGCAGCGGGCGATCTCCAGGCGTCGCTGCTGGCCGTAGGCGAGGGTACCGGCGCTGCGGTTGGCGAACTCGGTAAGGTTGACTTCCTCCAGCCAGTGCGCGGCGTACTCCATGGCCTCGCGCTCGCTGCGGCGGAATGCCGGGGTCTTGAACAGGCCGGCGAGGAAGTTGGTGTTGAGGTGGCGGTGCTGGGCGACCAGCAGGTTCTCCACCGCGGTCATTTCCTTGAACAGGCGGACGTTCTGGAAGGTCCGCACCACGCCCTTGCGAGCGATCTTGTGACCGGGCAGGCCCTGGATCTCCTCGCCGTCGAGGCGGATCAGGCCGCCGGTGGGCTGGTAGAAGCCGGTCAGGCAGTTGAACACGGTGGTCTTGCCGGCGCCGTTCGGGCCGATCATCGAGACCACCTGCTTTTCCTCGACCTTCAGGTTGACGCCGTTGACGGCCAGCAGGCCGCCGAAGCGCATGGTCAGGCCGCTCACTTCGAGAATCGGTCGGCTCATGGCTTCAGCTCCAGGTGCGGGCGTTGCATCGGCAGCAGTCCCTGGGGACGCCAGATCATCATCACGATCATGGTCAGGCCGAAGATCAGCATGCGGTATTCGTTGAACCCGCGCATTTCCTGGAGCAGCACCATCACCACCGCGGCGAGGATCACGCCGAGCTGCGAACCCATGCCGCCGAGCACGACGATCGCAAGGATCATCGCCGACTCGATGAAGGTGAAGGACTCAGGCGTCACCAGGCCCTGGCGGGCGGCGAAGAAGCTGCCGGCGAAACCGGCGAAGCTGGCGCCGATGGTGAAGGCGGAGAGCTTGACGATGGTCGGGTTGAGACCGAGAGCGCGGCAGGCCACTTCGTCCTCGCGCAGCGCTTCCCAGGCGCGACCGATCGGCATGCGCATCAGCCGGTTGATCACGAACAGGGCCAGCAGCACCAGCAGCAGGGCCACCACGTAGAGCAGGATGACCTTGTAGTTGGTGTTGTAGGCGATGCCGAAGAACTCGTGGAAGGTCTGCATGCCTTCCGGCGCGCGGCGTTCGAAGGTCAGGCCGAACAGGGTCGGCTTGGGGATCGAGCCGATGCCGTTGGGGCCGCCGGTGATCTCGGTCATGTTGCGCAGCAGGATGCGGATGATCTCGCCGAAGCCGAGGGTCACGATCGCCAGGTAGTCGCCGCGCAGGCGCAGCACCGGGAAACCGAGGAGGAAACCGAACAGCGCGGCCATCATCCCGGCGATCGGCAGGGCGGTCCAGAAGCCGAACCCGGCGTACTCGGCGAGCAGCGCGTAGGTGTAGGCACCCACCGCGTAGAAGCCGACGTAGCCGAGGTCGAGCAGGCCGGCCAGGCCGACCACGATGTTCAGGCCGATGCCGAGCATCACGTAGATCAGGATCAGGGTGGCGATGTCCACCGCCCCGCGCGAGGCGAAGAACGGCCAGACGAAAGCCACCACGACCAGGGCGAGTACCGCCCAGCGCTGGGTCGACGGCAGGCTGAGGAAGTTCTTCAGGCCGCTGCCGTTGACCTTGTAGCCGACGCCGCGACCCAGCTTGAGCGGGATGCGGTCGCGGAACAGCTGCCAGACGAACATGGCCAGGGCGGCCGCGGCGATGGTCCAGAGGGTCTGCGCATCGGCGCCGAGGACCTCGAGCTTGATGCCGACGGTGCGCAGCTTCAGGCCGAGGATCGGATAGGACACCAGGATCACGAGGAGGGCGCTGAACAGCGCGCGCTTGAGGGACTGGCTCATACTTTTTCCACCTCCGGACGACCGAGGATGCCGGTAGGTCGGAACAGCAGCACCAGGATCAGCAGGCCGAAGGCCACCACGTCCTTGTACTGGTCGCCGAACACGTCGGCGCCGAAGGCTTCGGCGACGCCCAGCAGCAGGCCGCCGAGCATGGCCCCGGGGATGCTGCCGATGCCGCCGAGCACCGCGGCGGTGAACGCCTTGATCCCGGCGAGGAAGCCGATTCCGGGGTTGATCACGCCGTACTGCATGCCCAGCAGCACCGCGGCGACGGCGGCCAGGGCGGCGCCGATGACGAAGGTGAGGGCGATGATGTTGTTGCTGTTGATACCCAGCAGGTTGGTCATCTTCAGGTCCTCGGCGCAGGCGCGGCAGGCGCGGCCCAGGCGGGAGCGGGAGATGAACAGGGTGAGGCCGAACATCACCAGGAAGGTGACGACGAAGATCAGGATCTGCATATAGGAGATCACCACGCCGTTCATGCTGCTTTCGCCGAACACGAAGTTGCCGGGCAGCAGGGTCGGGATGGCCTTTTCCTTGGAGTCCTGCGAGAGCATCACGGCGTTCTGCAGGAAGATCGACATGCCGATCGCGGAGATCAGCGGGATCAGGCGGTTGCCGCCGCGCAACGGGCGGTAGGCGACCCGCTCGATGCTGTAGCCGAAGGCACTGGTGACGATGATGCTGGCGGCGAACGCGGCGAGCATCATCAGCGGAACGCTGTCCAGCCCCATCATCGCCAGCAGGGTGATGGCGATGAAGGCGATGTACGAGCCGATCATGTACACCTCGCCGTGGGCGAAGTTGA
>NZ_KV813476.1:0-89106 GCF_001813645.1 Pseudomonas sp. HMSC063H08 | reverse complement strand
CCGATGATGCCGTAGACCATGGTGTAGCCGATCGCGATCAGCGCATAGGTGCTGCCGACGGTCAGGCCGTTAACCAATTGTTGTAGGTAATGATATATCTCGGGCATGGGACTCTCTCGCTAAACGCCCGCCGTTGTACGGCAGGTAGACGTTCGGCTCGCGGGTGTGGGGCCGGAACGCTGCTGAGACCCGTCACGATCCGGCGCGCGGCGGGCCGGCGGGAGGCAGGGGAAAGCCGCGCTCCCGTCCACCAGGAGTGAACGCTGCCGGTCTTCGCCTGCCCTTGCCGGGCCGCCGCTCGCGGAATCATGCGGGTACTAAAACAAAGCCCACGGTGGGTGACGTGGGCTCCGTACTGCAACGATGCTTACTTGACCTCGGTCCGGGTGGCGTCCTTGTGCCACTCGTAGACGGTGAAGTCGAAGTTCTTCAGGTCGCCCTTCTCGTCGAACCCGAGGTTCCCGGTGGGAGTCTCGAAGGTGTTGGCGCGCAGGGCCTCGGCGACCTTCTCCGGATCGGCCTCGCCGGCTTTCTCGATGCCCTTGGCGATCACGGTGACCGCGGAGTAGGCGGGCAGGACGAAGATGCCGCTCGGATCCTGGTTCTTCGCCTTGAAGGCGTCGATCAGGGCCTTGTTCTTCGGATCCTGCTCGAAGGCGCGCGGCAGGGTCGCCAGCATGCCTTCCGAGGCGTCGCCGGCGATCGCGGTGATTTCGCTGTTGCCGACCCCTTCCGGGCCCATGAAGCGCGCGTCCAGCCCGGCCTGCTTGGCCTGGCGCAGCAGCAGGCCCATTTCCGGGTGGTAGCCGCCGAAGTAGACGAACTGCACGCCGGCTTTCTTCAGCTTGCTGATCAGCGCGTTGAAGTCCTTGTCGCCGGCGTTCAGGCCTTCGAAGACGGCAACCTTGATGCCGGCGTCTTCCACGGTCTTCTTCACCTCGGTGGCGATGCCTTCGCCGTACTGCTGCTTGTCGTGCAGTACCGCGATGGTCTTGTCCTTGTAGCGTTCGGCGATGAACTTGCCGGCCACCGGGCCCTGCATGTTGTCCAGGCCGATGGTGCGGAAGATCAGTTTGTAGCCGCGCGAGGTGATTTCCGGGGCGGTGGCCGACGGGGTGATCATCAGCACGCCTTCGTCTTCGTAGATGTCGGTGGCGGGTTGGGTGGAGCTGGAGCAGACATGGCCGACCACGAACTTGACGCCGTCGTTGACCACCTTGTTGGCGACCGCCACGGCCTGCTTGGGATCGCAGGCGTCGTCGTAGATCACGCCTTCGAGTTGCGCGCCGTTCACGCCGCCTGCCTTGTTGATCTGTTCGATTGCCATCAGCGCACCGGCGCGCTGCATGTCGCCGTACTGGGCTACCGGACCGGTGACCGGGCCAGCCAGGGCGATCTTGATGGTGTCGGCGGCCATGGAGTAGCTGGCGAACCCGGCAATGGCCATCGCGGCGAACAGGCGGGATAGACGCTGAGTACCCTTCTTCATAGTGCTCCACTCTTCTTGTGTGTTGTCATTGTTGTAGTCTCGCGGCCGCGGGGGCCGGAGGAGACCGGGTGATCGTCATGGACGGACCCCGGGAACTGTACCGGTACAGTGTAGAGCGGCGCTTCGTCGCTTGAAAAGCACGGCACGGCGAGCTCCCGTGAGTCGTGTCGCCTGGTTGACATAAACGTATAGAAAAACGGCGCGGACCTGCATCACCTCCCTGGGCCCGGTTTCCCTTCGGCTGTCGTGGGCTACCGGCGGGCGTTATCATGGCGCCCATGCAATCCAGGTAGATCCCATGACAGAACAAACTAGCACCCTCTATGCCAAGCTGCTCGGCGAGACCGCGGTCATTTCCTGGGCCGAGCTGCAACCGTTCTTCGCCCGTGGCGCCTTGCTCCAGGTCGATGCCGCGCTGGACCTGGTGGAAGTCGCCGAGGCCCTGGCCGGGGACGCCCGCGAGAAGGTCGCCGCCTGGCTTTCCGGCGGCGGCCTGAGCAAGGTCGGGGAGGACGCGGCCAAGGACTTCCTCGAACGCGACCCGACCCTCTGGGCGGTGGTGGTGGCGCCCTGGGTGGTCATTCAGGAACGCGCGGAAAAAGCGACGTTGCACTGATCCAGGGCGGTTTTCTTTCGCTCGACCCTGGCTAGACTGATTCCGATTCCCACCAGGAGATTCGTCATGTTCGAACCAGGCCACCTCCATCTGGTCAGCCTGCCCGGCCTCGACCAGCAGGACATCAATATCCATATCCGCTACGAGGTGCGGCAGAACGCCGAATCCGGCGCCTATGTGCACTTCGACATGGACGGCGAGATCGATGGCAAGTCGTTCAGCGACTCCTTCGAGCTGCCGCGCGATACCGCCTTCAACTTCGCCAGCGATGCCACGCGGGTCGCCCAGAAGCACGGCCTGCACCCGAAGTTCGGCGCGATCACCCGGGTGCACAAGGAATACGATGCGATGTTCGAGGACATTCGCGCCAAGCTGCATGCCCATCCCGGCGAACCGGTGGATCTCGAGCGGATCATTCGCCACGAGTGAGCCGAGTCCCCAGCGGCTGGAAGCATGGGAAAGGCCCGATATCGACGATATCGGGCCTTTTTTCGTTTGCCGGAGAAGCCGTTCCAGGGGCTTGCCACCCTTGCCGGCAAGCGGAAACGGCTTGCCGCTTGCCGCTTCCGGGTTGTCCTGAAATAAACTCAAGTTATTGAATATAAAGGATTTTAATAATCTGGCACGGGCCTTGCTGAAGTGTTGGCGACGAAAGCCACACCGGCAAACAGGTTCGCAGCCATGAGCATCAGTTTCGACAGAGCACTCGGTATCCACCAGCAGGCCCTCAGCTTCCGCGCCCAGCGCGCCGAAGTGCTGGCCAACAACCTGGCCAACGCCGATACCCCGAACTACAAGGCTCGCGACCTGGACTTCGCCGCGGTTCTCGCCGAGCAGAAGGACAAGGCCGCCAAGGGTACCTTCGCCACCCGCATCACCAACGAGCGGCATATCGCCGCCGAAGGTTTCGGCATGGGCGAGGGCAGCCTGCAGTACCGCATCCCGGTCCAGCCGTCGATCGACCAGAACACTGTCGACGCCCAGATCGAGCAGGCCAACTACGCCGAGAACGCCATGCACTTCCAGGCGTCCTTCACCTTCCTCAACAGCAAATTCAAAGGGCTGGTCAGCGCCCTGCGTGGAGAGTAACCGCCATGTCCCTCGCCAGTGTCTTCAACATTGCCGGTAGCGGCATGAGCGCCCAGAGCACCCGCCTGAACACCGTGGCCAGCAACATCGCCAACGCCGAGACGGTTTCCTCCAGCGTCGACAAGACCTACCGCGCCCGCCATCCGGTGTTCTCCACCATGTTCCAGCAGGCCCAGGGCGACAGCGGCTCGCTGTTCGCCGACCAGGACAGCTCCGGCGCCGGCGTGCAGGTGCTGGGCATCGTCGAGGACCAGAGTTCGCTGATGCCGCGCTACGAGCCGAACCATCCGGCCGCGGATGCCAACGGCTACGTGTATTACCCCAATGTGAACGTGGTCGAGGAAATGGCCGACATGATTTCCGCCAGCCGTGCCTTCCAGACCAACGCGGAAATGATGAATACCGCCAAACAGATGATGCAGAAGGTCCTGACCCTGGGTCAGTGAGCGGAGTAGAGCATGAGCATCGATAACGTCAGCGGCACCAGCAGCAACACCGGCAACGTCAACGGCAGCAATCGCGCCGCCGGCAGCGGCGCCACCGAGACCGGGCAGAGCGTCAAGGGCAGCAGCAACCTGGGCAAGGACGAATTCCTCAAGCTGCTGGTGGCCCAGTTGAAGAACCAGGACCCGATGTCGCCGCAGCAGAACGGCGAGTTCATCGCCCAACTGGCCCAGTTCAGCACCGTGGAAGGCGTGCAGTCGCTGAACAAGAGCATGGAGAGCATTCTCTCCAACTACCAGTCGTCGCAGGCCCTGCAAGCCTCGTCGCTGGTGGGGCGCAAGGTCATCGTGGCGACCGACAAGTCGGTGGTGGACACCAAGGACACCTTCAAGGCGTCCCTCAACCTGCCGGTTTCCAGCAGCAACGTCTGGGTCAACGTCTACGACGACAAGGGCACCGTGGTGAACCGCATCAACCTCGGCCAGCAGGCTGCCGGCAGCGTCAGCTTCATGTGGGACGGCAAGGACAGCAGCGGCAACATCATGCCGCCGGGCACCTACAAGTTCGAGGCGCAGACCTCGATCGACGGCAAGACCTACGGGCTCCAGACCTACCTGCCGGCCAACGTCGACAGCGTCACCCTGGGGCAGAACGGCGGCGAGCTGATGCTCAACCTCGCAGGCCTGGGCAGCATCGCGCTGTCCAAAGTACAGATCATCGGCCAGTAAGCCGGCGTTTCCGGCAAGGAGCTATCCATGAGTTTCAACATCGGCCTGAGCGGCATCCAGGCGGCCTCCAGCGGCCTGAACGTCACCGGCAACAACATCGCCAACGCCGGCACCGTAGGCTTCAAGCAATCCCGCGCGGAGTTCGCCGACGTCTACGCCGCCTCGGTGCTGGGTTCGGGCAGCAACCCGCAGGGCAGCGGCGTGCTGCTCTCGGACGTCTCGCAGATGTTCAAGCAGGGCAACATCGACTCGACCAACAGCGTGCTGGACCTGGCCATCAACGGCAACGGCTTCTTCGTCACCAGCAACAACGGGGCGATCAGCTACACCCGCGCCGGCTACTTCAATACCGACAAGCAGGATTTCATCGTCGACAACAACGGCTACCGCCTGCAAGGCTATGCCGTCGGGCCGAACGGCCAGTTGCAGAACGGCGTGGTCACCGACCTCAAGGTCGAGCGCGCCAACCAGGCGCCGCAGGCCACCTCGAGCATCCAGCAGTCGTACAACCTCAACTCGACGCTGAAGCCGCCGACCGTGACGCCGTTCGATCCGTCCGACGCCGCCACCTACAACTCGTCCTCTTCGCTGGGCATCTATGACAGCCAGGGCAATTCCCACACCATGAGCCAGTTCTTCATCAAGAACGAGCCGGATCCGAATGCGACCCCGCCGATTCCAGAGAACAGCTGGACCATGAAAGTGCTGATCGACGGGGTCAATCCGCTCGACCCGTCGAACAAGACGCCGATGAGCTTCAACGTCACCTTCGACGCCAGCGGCCAGATGACCTCGGTACGGGCGCCGGACGGCAGCACCAGCGGGCCGGGCTTCAGCATCGACGCGACCACCAACGTGATCCAGTTCAGCCCGGCCACCGGCAATCCGCCGACTCCCGGCACCGGCTGGATTCCGGCGGCCTCGGACGGCAAGACCCCGCCGACCTACGCCTGGAATGGCGCGACCGGTGCCGCCAGCGGCATCTCCTTCGACATGCGCAAGACCACCCAGTACTCCACCGCGTTCGCCCAGAGCAACCCGATCCAGGACGGCTACACCACCGGTCAGCTGGCAGGCCTGGAAATCGACGACACCGGGGTGATCTTCGCCCGCTACACCAATGGCCAGTCCAAGGTGCAGGGCCAAGTGGTGCTGGCGAACTTCGCCAACATCCAGGGTCTGACGCCGATCGGCAAGACCTCCTGGGTGCAGTCCGCGGAGTCCGGCGAGCCGGCGGTCGGCGCGCCGCGCTCGGGCACCCTGGGGGCGCTGCAATCCGGCGCGCTGGAAGCGTCCAACGTGGACATCTCCAACGAACTGGTGAACCTCATCGTCCACCAGCGCAACTACCAGGCCAACGCCAAGACCATCCAGACCGAGGATGCGGTGACCCAGACCATCATCAACCTGCGCTGATGACGGCGAGCCGGTGCCGTCCGGGCGCCGGCAAGGCCCTTGCCGCCAGCGGCAACCCCTGGCCAGGGGTTGCCCCCGAAGCCTCCGAAAGGAGGCTTTCTTTTTTGTAAAATCCATTTAAATCAATAACTTAATTTGTTTTTCGAATTCTGGCACGGAGCTTGCTGGATAACCTGCAAGAAAGCCCGGCGGATTGTGCCGGTGCCTGGAGGATTCGATGGACAAGATGCTGTACGTCTCCATGAGCGGGGCCAGCCAGAACACCCTGGCGATGCGCGCTCATGCCAACAACCTGGCGAACATCTCGACCAGCGGCTTTCGTCGCGACTTCGAGCAGGCGCGTTCGATGCAGGTGTTCGGCGACAGCTTCCCGGCGCGGGTATTCGCCATGAGCGAGCGGCCCGGTACCGATTTCAGCCATGGCAGCCTCCAGGAAACCGGCAACGAGCTGGACATCGCCATCGACGGCGACGGCTTCGTCGCGGTCCAGGCGCCGGATGGCAGCGAGGCCTACGTGCGTACCGCCGGCATGCACATCGACGCCCTCGGCATGCTGCGCACCGGCGACGGTTTGCCGGTGCTCGGCAACGGCGGACCGATCGCCGTGCCGCCGGAGGAAAAGGTGGAGATCGGCCAGGACGGCACCATCAGCATCCGCGCCCTTGGCGAGAACCCCAACGTGGTCGCCGTGGTGGACCGGATCAAGCTGGTCAACCCGAACCTGAAGCAGATGGAGAAGGGTACCGACGGTCTGCTGCACTACAAGCCGCAGCCGGGCGAGCAGGCGCCGCTGGCCGACGCCAACGTGAAGGTGGTCTCCGGTTTCCTGGAAAGCAGCAACGTGAACGCGGTGGAAGAGATGACCGCGATCCTCTCGCTGTCCCGCCAATTCGAGCTGCACGTGAAGATGATGCGCACCGCCGAGGACGATTCGGCGGCCATGGCGCGGGTTTTGCAAATCAGCTAATCACTTGAGCGTGGTGCCATAAAACCGGCACCCGAGGAGCACGACGATGTTATCGGCACTGTGGGTCAGCAAGACCGGTCTGTCCGCCCAGGACATGAACCTGACCACCATTTCCAACAACCTGGCCAACGTATCCACCACCGGCTTCAAGCGCGACCGCGCGGAGTTCCAGGACCTGCTGTACCAGATCCGGCGCCAGCCGGGCGGCCAGTCGACCCAGGACAGCGAGCTGCCTTCGGGCCTGCAACTGGGTACCGGTGTGCGCGTCGTCGGCACCCAGAAGATCTTCACCCCGGGCAGCCTGCAGACCACCGAGCAGCCGCTGGACATGGCGGTCAACGGGCGCGGCTTCTTCCAGGTCCTGCTGCCGGACGGCACCGTGTCCTACACCCGCGACGGCAGCTTCCACCTGAACTCCGACGGGCAGATCGTCACCTCCAACGGCTTCGCCCTGGAGCCGGCGATCGTGGTGCCCAACGAGACCCAGACCTTCACCGTCGGCCAGGACGGCACCGTCTCGGTGACCACCACCGGCAACGCCCAGCCGCAGGTGATCGGCAACATCCAGACCGCCGACTTCATCAACCCGGCCGGCCTGCAGGCCATCGGCAACAACCTGTTCCTGGAAACCGGCTCCAGCGGCGCGCCGCAGGTCGGCACGCCGGGTCTCAACGGCCTCGGCACGGTTGCCCAGAACACCCTGGAAAACTCCAACGTCAACGTGGTCGAGGAACTGGTGAACATGATCACCACCCAGCGCGCCTACGAGATGAACTCCAAGGTTATCTCCACCGCCGACCAGATGTTGTCCTTCGTCACCCAGAATCTTTGACGGGCCCTGACCGGGCCCTGGCTGTACGCCGCGAGGTAGCTTGATATGAACCGGCTGATGATCGTCTCCCTGCTTGGCATCGCCACCGCCCTGGGCGGTTGCGTCAGCCCACCGCCGAAGCCGAACGATCCGTACTACGCGCCGGTGCTGCCGCGCACCCCGCTGCCCGCCGCGCAGAACAACGGCGCGATCTACCAGGCCGGCTTCGAGCAGAATCTCTACGACGACCGCAAGGCCTTCCGCGTGGGCGACATCATTACCATCACCCTCAACGAGAAGACCCAGGCGAGCAAGAAAGCCAACTCCGATATCCAGAAGGACAGCAAGACCAAGATGGGGCTGACCTCGCTGTTCGGTAGCGGCATGACCACCAACAACCCGATCGGCGGCGGCGACCTCAGCCTCAGCGCCGAATACGGCGGCTCGCGCGACGCCAAGGGCGACAGCCAGGCGGGGCAGAGCAACAGCCTGACCGGCTCGATCACCGTGACCGTGGCCGAGGTGCTGCCCAACGGCATCCTCTCCGTGCGCGGCGAGAAGTGGATGACCCTGAACACCGGCAACGAGCTGGTGCGCATCGCCGGCCTGGTCCGCGCCGACGATATCGCCACCGACAACACCGTGTCCTCGACCCGCGTGGCCGACGCCCGGATCACCTATTCCGGCACCGGCGCCTTCGCCGATGCCAGTCAGCCGGGCTGGCTGGACCGCTTCTTCCTCAGCCCGCTGTGGCCGTTCTGAGGACGCTCGCGATGACCAAGTTCAAGCACCTGCTGGCCCTCGCCGCGCTGCTCCTGGCCGCCGGCGCGGCCCAGGCCGAGCGATTGAAGGATATCGCCAGCATCCAGGGCGTGCGGACCAACCAGTTGATCGGCTATGGCCTGGTGGTCGGCCTGAGCGGCAGCGGCGACCAGACCACGCAGACGCCGTTCACCCTGCAGACCTTCAACAACATGCTGGCGCAGTTCGGCATCAAGGTGCCGGCCAACGTCGGCAACGTGCAGTTGAAGAACGTCGCCGCGGTATCGGTGCATGCCGACCTGCCGCCGTTCGCCAAGCCGGGCCAGCCGATCGACGTCACCGTGTCGTCCATCGGCAACGCCAAGAGCCTGCGCGGCGGCAGCCTGCTGATGACTCCGCTGAAAGGTATCGACGGCCAGGTCTACGCGGTCGCCCAGGGCAACCTGGTGGTCGGCGGCTTCGACGCCGAAGGCCGCGACGGCTCGAAGATCACCGTCAACGTACCGTCCGCCGGACGTATCCCGGCCGGCGCCACCGTCGAACGCGCGGTGCCGAGCGGCTTCGACCAGGGCAACAGCCTGACGCTGAACCTCAACCGCCCGGACTTCACCACTGCCAAGCGCATCGTCGACCGCATCAACGAACTGCTCGGTCCGGGCGTCGCCCATGCGGTGGACGGCGGCTCGGTGCGGGTCAGCGCACCGCTCGACCCGAACCAGCGGGTCGACTACCTGTCGATCCTGGAGAACCTCGACGTGCAGCCGGGCGAGGCGGTGGCCAAGGTCATCATCAATTCGCGCACCGGCACCATCGTCATCGGCCAGAACGTCAAGGTATCGCCGGCCGCCGTCACCCACGGCAGCCTGACCGTGAGCATCACCGAAGACCCGATCGTCAGCCAGCCCGGTGCCTTCTCCAACGGCCAGACCGCGGTGGTGCCACGCTCGCGGGTGAACGCCGAGGAGGAGACCAAGCCGATGTTCAAGTTCGGTCCCGGCACCACCCTGGACGACATCGTCCGCGCGGTGAACCAGGTCGGCGCCGCGCCGAGCGACCTGATGGCGATCCTCGAAGCCCTGAAGCAGGCCGGCGCGTTGCAGGCCGACCTGATCGTGATCTGAGGACGACGCCATGGATTCCCGTTTGCTCAGCGGTATCGGCGCAGGCCCCGACAGCGGCTCCTATACCGATCTCAACCGCCTCAACCAGCTCAAGGTCGGCAAGGACCGCGACGGCGAAGCGAACATCCGCAAGGTCGCCCAGGAATTCGAATCGCTGTTCCTCAACGAGATGCTCAAGTCCATGCGTTCGGCCAACGAAGCGCTGGGCGACGGCAATTTCATGAACAGCCAGACCACCAAGCAGTACCAGGACATGTACGACCAGCAACTGTCGGTGAGCCTGTCGAAGAATGCCGGCGGCATCGGCCTGGCCGACGTGCTGGTGCGCCAGTTGTCGAAGATGAAGCAAGGCTCCAGGGGCAACGGCGAGAACCCGTTCGCCCGGGTCGCCGAGAACGGCGCCGGTCGCTGGCCGAGCAACCCCGGCGCGCAGGCCGGCAAGGCCCTGCCGATGCCGGAAGCCGGCCGCGACGACTCGAAGCTGCTCAACCAGCGGCGCCTGGCGCTGCCGGGCAAGCTGGCCGAGCGCATGCTCGCCGGCATCGTTCCCTCCGCCTCGCCGGCCGCCAGCCAGATGCAGAGCCTGGGCCAGGACAGCTACCTGCCGGCGCAGAGCTACCCGGCGGCGAGCCGCCGCGGTTTCTCCACCGATGGCGTCGACAGCCAGGGCAGCCGGCGCATCGCCCAGCCGCCGCTGGCCAGGGGCAAGTCGATGTTCGCCTCCGCCGACGAATTCATCGCCACCATGCTGCCGATGGCCCAGAAGGCCGCCGAGCGGATCGGCGTCGATGCCCGCTACCTGGTAGCCCAGGCCGCGCTGGAGACCGGCTGGGGTAAATCGATCATCCGCCAGCAGGATGGCGGCAGCAGCCACAACCTGTTCGGCATCAAGACCGGCAGCCGCTGGGATGGTGCCTCGGCGCGCGCCCTCACCACCGAATACGAAGGCGGCAAGGCGGTCAAGGAGGTCGCGGCGTTCCGCTCCTACTCGTCGTTCGAGCAGAGCTTCCACGACTACGTCAGCTTCCTCCAGGGCAACGACCGCTACCAGAACGCCCTGGACAGCGCCGCCAACCCCGAGCGCTTCATGCAGGAACTGCAGCGCGCCGGCTACGCCACCGATCCGCAGTACGCCCGCAAGGTGGCGCAGATCGCCAGACAGATGCAGACCTACCAGGCCGTCGCCGCCGCCGGCACGCCGCCTCTGGGTTGAGCAAGGAGGAACTGACCCATGTCCGACCTACTCTCGATAGGCCTGTCCGGCCTCGGCACCAGCCAGACCTGGCTGACCATCACTGGGCACAACATCACCAACGTCAAGACGCCGGGCTACAGCCGCCAGGATGCCATCCAGCAGACCCAGGTCCCGCAGTTCAGCGGTGCCGGCTACATGGGCTCGGGCAGCCAGATCGTCGACGTGCGCCGCCTGGCCAGTGACTTCCTCACCGGCCAGTTGCGCAACGCCACCAGCCAGAACAGCGAGTTGAGCGCATTCCGTAGCCAGATCGAGCAGCTCGACGGCCTGTTGTCCAACACCACCACCGGCGTCAGCCCGGCCATGCAGCGCTTCTTCGCCGCACTGCAGGCCGCCGCCAACAATCCCTCCTCGACCGAAGCGCGCGAGGCAGTGCTTGCCCAGGCCGAGGGGCTGGGCAAGACCTTCAATACCCTCTATGACCAGTTGGACAAGCAGAACAGCCTGATCAACCAGCAACTGGGCGCGCTGGCTTCGCAGGTCAACCATCTGTCACAGAGCGTGGCCAGCTACAACGATGCCATCGCCAAGGCCAAGTCGGCGGGCGCGGTGCCCAACGACCTGATGGATGCGCGCGACGAAGCCGTGCGCAAGCTATCCGAGATGATCGGGGTGACCGCGGTCACCCAGGACGACAACAGCGTCAGCCTGTTCATCGGTAGCGGCCAGCCGCTGGTGGTGGGCAATACTGTGTCGACCCTGAGCGTGGTGCCCGGGCTGGATGACCCGACCCGCTACCAGGTGCAACTGAGCAACGGCAACTCCATACAGAACGTCACCGGCCTGGTGTCCGGCGGCGAGATGGGTGGCTTGCTGGCCTACCGCAACAGCGCCCTGGACAGCAGCTACAACAAGCTCGGGCAGTTGGCGATCACCCTCGCCGATACCATCAACAAGCAGTTGGGGCAGGGCCTCGACCTGGCCGGCAAGGCCGGCGCCAACCTGTTCGGCGACATCAACGATCCGGACATCACCGCGCTGCGGGTCCTGGCGAAGAACGGCAACACCGGCAATGTCCACGCCAACCTGAACATCACCGATACCAGCAAGCTGAATTCCAGCGATTTCCGCCTGGACTTCGACGGCACCAATTTCACCGCGCGGCGCCTGGGCGACGACGCAAGCATGCAGGTCACGGTCAGCGGTACCGGTCCCTACACCCTCTCGTTCAAGGATGCCAACGGCGTCGACCAGGGCTTCAACCTGACCCTCGACCAGCTCCCGGCTGCCGGCGACCGCTTCACCCTGCAGCCGACCCGGCGTGGCGCGGCGGATATCGAGGCGACGCTGAAGAATGCCTCGCAACTGGCGTTCGCCGGTACCGCGCGTACCGAATCGACCACCGAAAACCGCGGCACCGGCAAGATCGGCGCGCCGACCCTCACCAGCGGTCCGTCGCCGGTGGACCCGGCGGTGCTACAGGGCGCGTTCGGGCCCAACGGGATCAGCCTGGGCGCGACGCTCAGCGCCGACGGCAAGACCTATACCCTGTCCTCGCCGTTGCCGGCCGGCTGGAACTACGTCGACAAGGACGGTAACGCCCTGACCGGCAGCCCGACGCTGACCAGCGGCAATACCAATACCGTGCGCATGGCGTTCACCGACCCGAGCGGGCAGAAATACAGCTACGAATTCGAGCTCAGCGGCGTACCGCAGAACTCCGACAGCTTCAAGCTGGGCTTCAACGACAAGGGCATTTCCGACAACCGCAACGCTCTCAACCTGCTGGCCTTGCAGACCAAGCCGACCGTCGGCGGCACCGACAACACCGGTTCCACCTACAACGAGGCCTATGGTGGCCTGGTCGAGCGGGTCGGCACCCTGACCGCCCAGGTGCGTGCCAGCAGCGAGGCCAGCGCCACGGTGCTGAAGCAGGCCCAGGACAGCCGCGATTCGTTGTCCGGGGTGAGCCTCGACGAAGAGGCGGCCAACCTGATCCAGTTCCAGCAGTATTACGGTGCCTCGGCCCAGGTGATTCAAGTTGCCCGCACTTTGTTCGATACCCTGATTGGAGCGTTCCGTTGAGTTCTCTCGACGGGGCCTAAGCCAGCGAGACCGCCACCATGCGCATTTCCACCATCCAGGCCTTCAACAACTCGGTCAACGGGATTTCCCGCAACTACGCGGACCTGAACCGTACCTTCGAGCAGATCAGCACCGGCAAGCGCATCCTGACCCCGGCGGACGACCCGGTCGGTTCGGTACGCCTGTTGCGCCTGGACCAGGAACAGGGGTTGAACGAGCAGTACAAGACCGGCATGACCGAGGCGAAGAACAGCCTGAGCCAGGAGGAAACCATCCTCCGTTCGGTCGGCAACGTCCTCCAGCGCATCCGTGAGATCGCCGGCCAGGCCGGCGACGGCGCACTGGACTCCAACGACAAGAAGTCGCTGGCCAGCGAGTTGCGCCAGCGCGAGGACGAGTTGCTGAACCTGCTCAACAGCCGCGACGCGAGTGGCAAATACCTGTTTTCCGGGTCCCAGGGCTCGGTGCAGCCGTTCGTGCGCAACGAGGACGGCACCTACAGCTACATGGGCGACGAGAGCCAGCGCGAGGTGCAGATCGCCAGCAGCACGCGGATTCCGGTCAGCGACAGCGGCAAGGTGCTGTTCGAGGACATCGTCAACGCCGCTCGTCTCGATACCAAGGCGGCGGCTGGCAATACCGGCGACGGTCGCATCTCGGTCGGCCTGGTCGAGGACGAGCTGGCCTTCGACAGCCAGTTCCCGGCGAGCAATCCGCCTGCGGCAACCGACGGCTTCAACATCCACTTCGTCAGCGACAAGGAGTACGTGGTCTACGATCCGAAGAGCCTGCCTCCGGGCTATGACTGGACCACCTACGATCCGAATTCGCCGCCGGCCTGGCAATTGTCCAAGGGCGCCATCGACGACGACCCGAAGACCATCGACAAGGTGCTCTACGCCGGCGTCAGCGTGACGATCGACGGCACGCCGAAGGCGGGCGACGAGTTCAACGTCAACTACAAGCCGGGCAGCGAGAAGCGCAGCCTGCTGAACGTGGTGTCGGACCTGCGCAAGGCCCTGGAAAGCTCCACCGACAACCAGGCCGGCAACGACGCCATCCGCGATGCGACGGCGGTGGCCCTGACCAACCTCTCCGCCGTGGCTGCCGCCGTGGATGGCGGCCAGGGCAAGATCGGCGCGCGCCTGAATACCGTGGAAAGCACCGAGACCTTCATCGACGATGTGAAGCTGGTGAATGCGTCGGTGATGTCGCAGATCCAGGACCTGGACTACGCCGAGGCGTTGTCGCGGCTGTCGTTGCAGTCCACCATCATGGATGCCGCGCAGCAGAGCTACGTGAAGATCCAGGGGTTGAGCCTGTTCAACTACCTGAAGTGACAGTCCCTCTGTGGAACAGGGCCCATGACTCCGTCATGGGCCTTTTCGTTCGCAGGGACTGTACCTGTGTCGCTGGAGGGTATGTTCCGCAAGGTCTACGGAAACACGGGAGAATTTGTCAGAAGTTTGACTGCCGATTCGCGCCGCAGCGCCTGTGGAACAGCCAGGGGCCGCGCGACCAGGGGCTTTGACCTGCATCAAGCTCTTTGGGTACGGGCCTTGCATAGAGTGGCGTGCTCGGGTTTTTCGCCCTTTACTCGCCTGAGTATCCATTCATCAGGGCCCTACATGAACAACAAGACGATCCCGGTCACCAGCCCGCTGCTGCCGCCCCTGGAAGAGTTCATCCCCTACCTGGAAAAGATCTGGGAGAGCCGTTTCCTGACCAACGGGGGCGACATGCACCATGCGTTGGAAGAGGCCCTGTGCGAATACCTGGGGGTGAAGCACATCGTGCTCTTCGCCAACGCCACCCTGGCGCTCATCACCGCGCTGCAGGCATTGCGGGTGACCGGCGAGGTGATCACCACGCCGTACTCCTTCGTCGCCACCAGCCACGCGCTGCTGTGGAACGGGCTCAAGCCGATCTTCGTGGACATCGATCAGGACTCCATGAATCTCGACCCGTCGCGGATCGAGGCGGCGATCACCCCGCAGACCACCGCGATCCTGCCGGTGCATTGCTACGGCAACCCCTGCGATGTCGAGGCGATCCAGCGGATCGCCGATATCCACCACCTGAAGGTCATCTACGATGCCGCGCATGCCTTCGCCGTGCGCGACGCCGGCGGCAGCGTGCTGCGCCACGGCGACCTGAGCATCCTCAGCTTCCATGCCACCAAGGTGTTCAACACCTTCGAGGGCGGTGCGATCATCTGCTCGGACGAAAACACCCGGCAACGCCTCAACCACCTTAAGAATTTCGGCTTCGTCGACGAGGTCACGGTGGTCATGCCCGGCATCAACGGCAAGCTCAACGAGGTCGGCGCTGCCTTCGGGCTGCTGCAACTCAAGCACGTCGACCAGGCCCTGGAGCAGCGCAGGGAGATCGCCGAGCGCTATCGGCGCCTGCTGGCCGGCGTCCCTGGCATCCAGTGCCTCCGGCCTGGTACCCAGACCTTCGCCAACAACGCCTATTTCCCGATCCTGGTGGAAGACGATTTTCCGCTTTCGCGCGACGAGCTGTACCAGCGCCTGCGCGACAGGGATGTGCTGGTGCGGCGCTACTTCTACCCACTCATCAGCGACTTCCCCATGTACCATTCGCTGCCCTCGGCGGCGCCCGCCAATCTTCCGGTGGCGCGGTCGATTTCCTCGCGGGTGCTGTGCCTGCCGATCTATCCCGGGCTGGCCGCCGCAGACGTCGAGTTCGTCGCCGGCCTGATCGCTTCCGCCGCCATGCCGCGGCGGCGGGCATCAAGTTGAGCCCGTCGCGACCGATAACAGAATGAACAACCGCCTCACTCAGGTAGACAAGAAATGAGCCAAGCAAAATTCATCGAAGACTTCCTTTCCGCCACCGATTTCCAGAATCCCGTCGAGGTCAGCATGGACACCCAGCTCGAAGACCTGCCGGAATGGGACTCGCTGGCCGCGCTCGGGGTCATCGTCATGTTCGACATGGAATACGGCAAGACCATCACCGGCGAAGACCTGATCAAGGCTCGCACGGTGGGCGACCTCTACCAGATGCTCGGACTCTGACCATGGCCACCTCCACGCTGAAGAACGTCCGTTTCGCCGGGATGGCGACCTGCGTCCCCAAGCGCGTTATCTCCAACCTGACCGACTGCAAGCCGCAGTTGCGCGCCGAGCGCGAACGCCTGGTGCGCAACATCGGCATCGAGACGCGGCGCATGGCGCAGGAGTGGCAGTGCTTCTCCGACCTGGCCTTCGACGCCGCCGAGCGCCTGCTGGAAAGCCTGGAGTGGAAGCGCGAGGAGGTCGATGCGCTGATCGTCGTGACCCAGTCTCCCGACTACCTGGCGCCGGCTACCGCGATCATCCTCCAGGACCGCCTGGGGCTGCCGCATTCCACCGTGGCCTTCGACGTCAACCTGGGTTGCTCGGCCTATCCGTTCGCCCTCAACCTGCTGGGTTCGCTGATTGCCGCCGGCGGGGTGAAGAAGGGCCTTGTGCTGGTCGGCGACCGCGGCGCCAGTGTCAACGATCCGATCTTCTCCGACGCGGGCACCGCGACGGCGCTGGAGTTCTGCGAAGGCGCGCCGCCGATGCATTTCGACCTGAACAGCGACGGCAGCGGCTACAAGGCCATCATCCTGCCGGTAGGCGGCCATCGCGAACCGGTCGGCGTGCAGCACCTGATGCCGTTCCGTGAGGACGAGAACGACCATTGGCACCGTGCCATCGACCTGCAGCTCGACGGCACCGCCGTGCTCAGCTTCTCCACCCAGCGCGTACCGCCGGCGGTGGAAAAGCTGCTCGACTATGCCGGTGCGAGCAAGGACGAAGTGGACTACTTCGTTTTCCACCAGGCCAACCGGATGATCAACGAGACCATCCGCAAGAAGCTCGGCCTGCCGGTAGAGAAGGTGCCTTCGACCCTGCGCGACTTCGGCAACACCAGCGGCGCCTCGCTGCCGGTGACCATGACCGCGCGGATCAACCGGGAGCTCGAGGCCGGCCGCAATCGCGTGTTGCTCTGCGGCTTCGGTATCGGCCTGTCCTGGGGTACCTGCCTGGTGGATATCGAAGGGGCGAAGTTCCCCGATCTGATCGAATCCTGAGTGCCTTGAACGCGGAATCAGCCAAGTGAACGACGAGACTTCCTTCAATCCCTTCAGCCTGTCGGGCAGGCGCATCCTGGTCACCGGCGCCAGCTCCGGCCTGGGCCTGGCCATCGCGCAGAGCTGCGCGCGGATGGGCGCCGAGCTGATCGTTACCGGACGTGACCAGACCCGCCTGGATGGATGCCTGACAACCTTGCAGTCGATCTCGGAGCTGCCGCACCGTGCTGTCCAGGCCGATCTTCGGGTAGCCGAGGAGCGCGCTGCGGTGGTAGCGGCTGTCGACAGCGAAATCCATGGACTGGTGCATAGCGCCGGTATTTCCCGTCTGTGTCCAGTGCGGATGATGACCGAAGCGCACTTGCATGAAGTCCAGTCGATCAATGTCGACTCGCCGATGCTGCTTACCCAGGCGTTGCTCAAGCGCAACCTGGTAGCGCCCGGCGGTTCGATCCTGTTCATCGCTTCCATCGCCGCCCACATCGGGGTTGCCGGAGTGGGGGCATACTCGGGAACCAAGGCCGCTCTGATCGCCATGTCCCGCTGCCTGGCCATGGAAGTGGTGAAGCGCAACATCCGGGTTAACTGCCTGTCTCCATCACTGGTGGAAACACCGCTTCTGGATGCAGCCACCCAGACGGTCGGTTCGATGGACGGTCAACGCAGCAACCACCCGATGGGCTTCGGCAAGCCCGAGGATATCGCCAACGCCGCTATCTTCATGCTTTCCGATGCCAGCCGCTGGGTGACCGGCACGACCCTGGTGATGGACGGCGGCCTGACCATCAGTTGAGGACGATGCAATGAAGAGGATCATCATCCTCGGCGCCGGTGGGTTGGGGCGTCAGGTGCTGGCCCAGCTGCAGGTCGACTACGGTCACGGCATCGACTGGGTGATCGGCGGGTTTCTCGACGAGCGCGGCCCCGACGCGGTCGCGGAGTCGCTCTACTACCCGTGGCTCGGGTATCCGGAGAGCTTCGTCGCGGAGCCTGACCAACTGTTCGTCGCCGCGGTCGGCGATCCGCTCAGTCGCCAGAAGCAGGTCGCATGCCTGCTGGCGAAGGGCGCCGAGTTCGTCGCTATCCGCACCCGCTGCACCCTTGGCGTGCGGACCAGCTACGGCCCGACCTTCTTCGGCTACGACGTGAGCAGCGGCGTGGACTGCCGTATCGGCGCCTACGGTTTCATCGACCAGCAAACCATGCTCGGCCACGACGTGGTCATCGGCGACTATGTACACATCGGCCCGCGCTGCTTGCTGGCAGGCTACGTGAAGGTGGGCGATCGTGCGGTGATCAACTCCGGGGCGATGATCGCCCGCGACGTCAGTATCGGCGAAGACGCCGTGGTGGGCATGGGCGCGGTGGTGTTCAAGGACGTGGCGGCCGGACAGACCGTGGTCGGCAATCCGGCCCGGGTTATTTTCAGCAAGTGAAGGTTGTGGATGTGGACATGACTCGCCATGCGCTGGACGCAGCGCACTACACCGAGCCGCAGACGCTCGCGCTGGAGCGCGAAAGGCTGTTCGGCAGGCTCTGGATCTTCGTCGGCTTCAGTTCGATGGTGCGCGAGCGCAACCAGTTCTTCACCCGCAAGATCGCCGGCGTGCCGGTCGTGGTGCAGCGTACCGAGTCCGGCATCCGGGCCTTTCTCAACCAGTGTCCGCATCGTCTGTCGGCGATCCAGACCGAATGCACCGGCCAGCGACCGCTGGTCTGCCCGTACCATGCCTGGTCGTTCGGCGCCGAGGGGCAGCTACAGGGCATTCCGAACTCCAGTCTGTACCAATTCAGTGTCGAGGAACGGGCGCGGATCGGCTTGCGCAAGCTGCACCTGGAAGAGGTGGGGCAACTGCTGTTCGTCAACCTGGCGGACGACCCGCTGCCGCTGCGCGAGCAGTTCGACGATGGATTCCTGGAAACCTTGCGGGAGGTCTCCTCGCACCTGGATACGCGGCTGATCTACAGCTGCCACAAGGTGCGCTACAACTGGAAGCTGAACATGGAGAACGTGAAGGACTACAACCATGTTCCTTTCGTCCATCCGAAGACCTTCCTCCCGGTGATGACCGCCCCGGTGCGCGGTCTGGCACGCGAGGCTGCGGTGCCGTCCGAGGTGCTGCGCCTGCTGCAGGAAGGCGAAACGCCGGAGCTGCGTTCGCTGAGCTTCCCCACCAAGGCGCCGATCCAGCCCTACAAGAGCTGGTTCTCCGACCTCTGCGAGGGCTACGGCGACGAGCACGCCTACTACAACTGGTTCATCTACCCGAACGTGAACTTCTGCAGCGTCCGCGGCGAGCACTTCCTGCTCCAGCAGTACGATCCGGTGGCACCCGGCGAGACCGACTACCACCTGTGGATGATGACTGCCCGGCGCAAGGATCCGAAGACCGATTTCAGCGCTTTGCTGAGCACCCTGATTCGCGGCGAGCGTAACGTGATCGGCGAGGACACCCTGGTCCTGGAACGCCTCCAGGAGGGGCTGGGCGCACATTCGCCGCCGTTCATGCACGGCGACTACGAGGTGCAGCTGGTGCGCCAGCACCTGTGGTATCGCGCGCAGGTACTGGGGGAGAGGGCATGAAGCAGGCGATCATCGTCGGGGAAGGGCGCGCGCTCGAACGGGCGGACTGTACTGCGCGGGAACGGGGACTGGAACACCGGGTCCTGGAGCTGAATGCTGCGGATCGACACAACTTCGATATTGCGCCTCTGCTCGAACGCTACCCCGCTGCGGAAAGCGAAGTATTCGTGGCGCTGGACGAGCGGGCGGTGAACTACGCCCGCCACAAGCTCATCGCGGATATCCGCCTGGCGGGCTACCGGCTATTCGATATCGTCTCGCCTCAGGCCATCGTCGGCGAAGGCGTGCGACTGCTGGGCAACGTGTTCGTCGGCGCCGGTTGCGTGCTCGCTGGTCCTGCCCGCATCGGCACTGGCAGTTGGCTGGAGCTGCAGGTCCTGGTGGAGGAGGACTGCCGGGTCGGAACCTGTAGCACGCTGCTCGCTGGCGTGCAGTTGGGACGGCGAGTGGAGATCGGCCAGGGCAGCACGCTGGGTGCGGGCAGCGTCGCGCTCGCCGACACCCGGGTGGGGCGACACTGCGAATGGTTGTTGCCGGGCAGGCTTCCCCGGGAACTGCCTAATTACTCCTTTTACGATGAACTCATGCCCGATGGGGCACGCATCCTATGAGCGGGGAGCTGTCGATGATGGCGGGAAACGATATGACGCAGGCGGACTTCCTTTCGCGATGCGAACGGAGCGGATATCTATTGGTGCTGGTGCCTAGTTCCTATCTTGGAGGGGTGTTCCGCTCACAGGTGGTTGCCGGTTTGTCACAGCGTCTGCCTGGGGTTCGCCTGATTGCTGTGGACGATGTGCTTTTCGCCAGCAATAGCGTTCCCGATGGTTTCGACCAGGTGATTCCTACCGCCCAGTTGAAGGAACCATGCCACGCAGGGAAACCCGCGGTGAATTGTGCCTATTCGCTGCCTACCTGGCTGACGCTGGATCACCTGGCGAAGACTGCGCAATGCATCACCCTCGATCTGCCCGAGCTTCTCTACCTGCTGGATATTCCTTTGGTCTACCAGACCGGCGCGCTGACTCGCGAATTGGCGATGCAGCATCACGCCGAGTTCGTCTCGCTGCGCGAGCGCCTGGCCGACGAGCGAAGCCGGAAGACCCTGGAAGCCATCATGCGCCTGCGTTTGGACGGCAACCGCGCTGCGTTGCTGGACGTGTTGTGTCCGGGAGAGCAGGAATACTTTTCCCTGTACCGGGGCCCCGAGCATCCGATCGTCTTGCGAAGCGACGAGCATTACGTGGATATCGGTGCCTACGATGGCGATACGGTGAAGAAGTTCATGCTGGCGGCTCGTCATGAATATGCTTCGATCCATGCCTTCGAGCCTGATCCGGCGAATTACCGGCTCATGCATGCGTCGCTTGCTGGAAGTGTCGGTCTCCATCTGCATAACCAGGCGGTGTCCGATACCGGCGGCCATCTCGCATTCGCAGCCCACGGCACCATGGGAAGCAGGGTCGAGATAGACGGCACCGTGCAGGTGCCGTGCGTGCGGCTCGACGATGTCCTCGATGTCATGACCTTGCTGAAAATGGATGTGGAAGGCCATGAGGCACGGGTTCTGCGGGGGGCCGCGCGGCTGATCGACGAGTGCCGGCCGCGCATGGCCATCACCTGTTACCACCATGTGCAGGACCTGCTGGACATCGTCGCCGCGATCGACGGGATCGCTGCGGGAGCCCGGCTGCGCCTGCGCCATTACTCGCTGTATTTCTACGACACGATCCTCTATGTCGACTGGCCCGATGCTCTTCGTGAAGGGCGCTGACGCGCTCGTCGGAGCAGATGCTCCGCCGCGGGGAGTCGAGACCGGGAGCGGCGACACGAAGGGCCATGGCCCGGCCCTTCCGATCACCATGCGCTGCACCAATTACTCAGGAATGGCTCAATGAGCGCGAACGTTCGTGTCAGCATCGTCATGCCGACCTACAAGTTGGAGTACTTCGAGGACGCCCTCGACAGCGTGCTCGGGCAGACCTATCCGGCCCTGGAGCTGATCATCTGCGACGACAGCAGCGACGAGCGGATTGCCACGCTGGTCGAGCAGAAGCGCGCCTCCGCGGCATTCCCGATCCGCTACTTCCGCAACGAGACGCGCCTCGGCGAGCTGGGTAGCACGGCGAAAGGCATCCGCCTGGCGGAGGGCGAGTACGTCAAGTTTCTCCACGACGACGACGTGTTGCTTCCCGAGTGCGTCGAGGCGTTGGTGGGAGCGATGGAGCGCGAGCCGAACGTGGTCCTGGCCTCGTCGCGGCGGTTGCGTATCGACGAGGAAGGGCAGCCGCTGCCGGACATCCTGGCGACCTGCTTCCCGTTCGCCGGCGACGTCCTGATCGACGGTCGCGAGCTGGTCTCGTTCCTCGCCGACCACACCATCAACTTCATCGGCGAACCCAGTTGCCTGATGGCCCGGCGCGATGCGCTGCTGCAGATCTGCGAGCGCCTGATGATGCTCAACGGCCGGGCCATCGACTGGATCGGCGACCTGGCCATGTGTGCGCAGTTGCTACAGCGTGGCGACCTGGCGTTCCTGTCGCGGCCGCTGACCCGTTTCCGCGTCTCCCGCCAGCAGTTCAGCCAGATCGGGCGCGACCAGCCCGGTATCGGCGAGCAGGGCCATGCCGACTTCCGCCTGGCTATCCGCGAACTGGGTTGGTATCGCCAGGCCGCCGACAACCGCTTCGTCCGGGTGGCACCGATCACCCGCCTGGACGCCCGTGTCTTCAAGCCGGTCAACCTGCTCGCCGCGCTGAGGCGGGCGGCGGGCTTCGGTAGCGTCACGCTGTCGACCTGGCTGGAGGCGCGGCGGCCGGATGCGGTGCAGAAGGTGCTGATCGATCGATTCCTGCAGGAGCAGGGTGGTGGGCCGCGCTTCGCGGTGCTGGTGCTCGATGCCCACGGCGATACCGAGGCCGTGGAGCGTACCCTGCAGAGCCTGGAGCACGTCAATTCGTATCCACGTGTCGAGAGCCACCTGTTCGCGCCGCTGGGCACGAGTCCGCGGAACGGAGCGATGCTCTTCGATCCAGAGGTGGGGCCGGTGCCGACGATCAACCAGGCGCTTGCCCGGCTTGATACCGACTGGTTGCTCCTGGTCGAAGCGGGCGTCGAATTCACTGTCAGCGGCCTGCTGGTGGCGGCGCTGGACCTGCTGGCGGCACCGGAGAGCTGCCAGGCGGTGTACGCCGACGAACTCATGCGCCTGGATGACGGCGAGCTGGGCGCGGCGTTGCGCCCGGACCTGAATCTCGACCTTCTGCTCAGTTTCCCCGCCGGCCTGTCCCGGCACTGGTTGTTCCGCCGCGAGCCGCTGCTTGCCACGGGCGGATTCGACGAGACCGCCGGCGAGGCTTTCGAGCTGGCCTACCAGTTGCGTCTCGTCGAGCAGCGGGGCCTGGGCTGTATCGGACACATCAGCGAGCCACTGCTGTCTGGCCCAGCGCTGCGCCTGCAGGACAGCACCGCCGAGCGTGCGGCGATCGAAGGCCACCTGCGTGCCCGTGGCTACGCGCAGGCGACAGTCGGAAGCCGGCTGCCGGGGCGCTACGAGCTGGACTACGGCCACGCCGGGCAACCGCCGGTCAGCATCCTGGTGCTGGCCGGGGAGCGCCTGGCGCAGCTCCAGCGTTGCGTAGAAACCGTGCTGGAGAATACCGCCTATCCCAACTACGAGATCCTTCTGCTGGAACAGGGTGGCGAAGCGGCCGACGTTCGCGAATGGCTGCTCGCCGTCGAAGGCATGGGTGTCGAGCAGGTGCGGGTGCTGCGAGGCGATGGGCAGTTGTCCCGTGGGGCTCTGCGCAACCTGGCGGCGTCCCGGGCGCGCGGCGAATTCCTGCTCTGGCTCGATGCCGGCAGCGGCATCCTCGACAAGGACTGGCTGCAGCAGTTACTCAACCATGGCCAGCGTCCGGAAGTCGGCGCGGTAGGCGCCAAGCTCCTGGCGGCGGACGGACGGGTCTGCCACGCCGGCTGGCTGCTCGGTTTGTGCGGACCGGCCGGGCGGGCCTTCGAAGGGCGTTCGCACGAGGACGCCGGTTACCTGCAGCGCCTGCAGGTGGACCAGAACTACTCGGCGGTGGCTGGCGAATGCCTGTTGATGCGCCGCGAGTTGTTCCTCGAATTGGGCGGTTTCGACGAGGCGCTGACGCGCTGGGACGATGTCGACATCTGCCTGCGGGCGGTCCAGGCGGGCTACCTGAACGTATGGACGCCGCGTGCGCGGCTGTTGCTCGATGCGCCTGCCACGACGGCGGCGAGCGTCGAGGAAGAAGATGCGCTGTACGCGCGCTGGCTACCGTTGTTGGCACGCGATCCCGCCTATAACCCGGGCTTTTCGTTGCAGGCCGAAGGCGGTTTCAAGCTGGCCGACCCGCAGCTGGCCTGGCGCCCGTTGCAGGGGTGGCGGCCCTTGCCCACTGTCCTGGCGCACCCCGCCGACCTGTTCGGCTGCGGCCATTACCGGGTGATCCAGCCGTTCAGCGCGTTGCGCGAGTCGGCATCCATCGATGGCGCGCTGTCGATCGGCCTGATGCACGTGGCCGATCTGGAGCGCTACGACCCGGACGTACTGGTGCTGCAGCGCCAGGTCGGCGAGGAGCGTCTCGAGGCCATGCGGCGGATGCAGGCGTTCTCGCGAGCCTTCAAGGTCTACGAGCTGGACGACTATCTGCCCAACGTGCCCCTCAAGAGCGCCCATCGCCAGCACCTGCCGAAGGACATCCTGCGCACGTTGCGTCGCGGGCTGGGTTACGTCGACCGCTTCGTGGTGTCGACGCCGGCCCTGGCAGAGGCCTTCGCCGGTCTCCACCCGGATATCCGGGTGATCGAGAACCGCCTGCCGGTGGGGTGGTGGCAGGGGCTGCGGGCGCAGCGGCGGCGCGGCGAGCGGCCACGTGTCGGTTGGGCGGGCGGCTCGAGCCATACCGGCGATCTGGAACTGATCGCCGATGTGGTCCGGGAACTGGCCGACGAAGTCGACTGGGTGTTCTTCGGCATGTGCCCGCCGTCCATCCGTCCCTTCGTCAGGGAAGTGCATGCGGGGGTGCCTATCGAACGCTATCCGCGGGCATTGGCGGCTCTCGATCTCGACCTGGCGCTGGCGCCGGTGGAGCAGAACCTGTTCAACGAGTGCAAGAGCAATCTGCGCCTGCTGGAATACGGCGCCTGCGGTTTCCCGGTGGTCTGCAGCGACGTGCGCTGCTACCAGGACGATCTGCCGGTGACGCGGGTGAAGAACCGTTTCCGCGACTGGGTGGACGCGATCCGCATGCATACCCGCGACCTGGATGCCGCGGCCAGGGCAGGGGATCACCTGCGCGAACGGGTGCTGGCGGATTGGATGCTCGACGGCGAGCGTTTGCGCGCCTGGTATCGTGCCTGGATGCCGGACTGAGCGGCCGGCGGGGCTTTCCGTCGCGCTGTCCGCAGCGCTTGGGAGGCCTTGCGCGAACCCCTCCGACGGGGACGATGCATGAAAAACGAGGATGGTCAAAAAAAAACCTAAAGCTCCCCAGGGAAGCGCCGATAAAGATCACGAATGCGAACTTTAGGGGTGCCTGGGCGATGCCCACCCGAGGTCGCAAGCTCAGGCAAACATATCGTCCTTGGAGGGCATCAAGATGGCCTTGACCGTCAACACCAACATCGCTTCGCTGAACACTCAGCGGAACCTGAACAACTCTTCCGCGTCGCTGAACACTTCGCTGCAGCGTCTGTCCACCGGTTCGCGCATCAACAGCGCCAAGGACGACGCCGCCGGCCTGCAGATCGCCAACCGTCTGACCAGCCAGGTCAACGGCCTGAACGTGGCTACCAAGAACGCCAACGATGGTATCTCCCTGGCGCAGACCGCTGAAGGCGCCCTGCAGCAGTCGACCAACATCCTGCAGCGTATGCGTGACCTGTCCCTGCAGTCGGCCAACGGCTCCAACAGCGACTCCGAGCGTACCGCTCTGAATGGCGAAGTGAAGCAACTGCAGAAAGAACTGGATCGTATCAGCAACACCACCACCTTCGGTGGCCGCAAGCTGCTCGACGGTTCCTTCGGCGTCGCCAGCTTCCAGGTGGGTTCGGCCGCCAACGAAATCATCAGCGTCGGCATCGACGAGATGAGCGCAGAGTCGCTGAACGGCACCTACTTCACGGCTAATGGCGGCGGTGCGGTCACTGCTGCAACCGCTTCGGGCACCGTCGACATCGCGATCGGCATCACTGGCGGCAGCGCCGTGAACGTCAAGGTCGACATGAAGGGCAACGAAACCGCCGAGCAGGCGGCTGCCAAGATCGCCGCTGCGGTCAACGACGCCAACGTCGGCATCGGTGCCTTCACCGACGGCGCGCAGATCAGCTACGTGTCCAAGGCTAGTGCGGATGGTACTACCAGTGCGGTTTCCGGCGTAGCCATCACCGACACCGGCAGCACCGGCGCAGGCACCGCGGCAGGCACCACGACGTTCACCGAGGCTAACGACACCGTCGCCAAGATCGACATCTCCACCGCGAAGGGCGCTCAGTCCGCCGTGCTGGTGATCGACGAGGCGATCAAGCAGATCGACGCCCAGCGTGCCGACCTCGGTGCGGTGCAGAACCGCTTCGACAACACCATCAACAACCTGAAGAACATCGGTGAGAACGTATCGGCTGCTCGCGGCCGGATCGAAGACACCGACTTCGCAGCCGAAACCGCCAACCTGACCAAGAACCAAGTGCTGCAACAAGCCGGCACCGCGATCCTGGCCCAGGCCAACCAGCTGCCGCAGTCGGTTCTGAGCCTGCTGCGCTAAGCTTCGGCGAGGTCAAGGTGAAGTCACGAGGGGGAGCGCTGGCGCGCTTCCCCTCGTATCTCATTGAGAGGTAGCGACGATGGACGTCAGCAATGTCAACAATTCGACGGCTGCTCCGGTAATCCGGCTGTTCGGCTCGGCGTCTTCTTCCGATGGCGCACGCCCGGCCGGCCAGGCCGGCGAGGCGGCCGCCAGCGCAAGCGCGCAACGGACGGGCGACGTCAGGATGGGCGACAAGGAGCAACGCGCTGCGGTCGAGGAGGCGGTTTCCTCCATCGAGAAGTTCACCCAGAGCATCCGCCGTGATCTGAGTTTCAGCCTGGACGACTCCACGGGGCGGGTAGTGGTCAAGGTGACCGATTCGACTTCCGGAGAAGTCATCCGGCAAATCCCTTCCGAAGAGGCCCTGCGCCTGGCAGAGCGACTGGACGAAGCGCGCAGCCTGCTGTTCAAGGCGGAAGCCTGAGCGGAATTGGCACGTCTTTTGACTGTCTGTTGGAATTGGAAGGACAAAGCGTCAATGAGCTGACGAGGTGAAGCAAGATGGCGAACAGTACGACGATCAACGGCTACAACTCGGGCCTTGATATCAAGAACATCGTTTCCACCCTGGTGGCGGCCGAGAAGGCGCCGAAGGAGGCGCAGCTCAAGCGCCTGGAAAGCGACACCACCGCCAAGTTCACCGGCATCGGCCAGCTCAAGAGCGCGATCTCCGACCTGCAGACCATCCTCAAGGAGCTGAACAAGCCCGAGCTGTTCCAGAAGCGCTCGGCGAGCACCAGCGACGAGAAGTTCGCCACCGCCACCGCCACCAAGGACGCCCTGCCGGGTATCTACAAGCTCGAAGTGACCCAGCTGGCCAGCGTCAGCAAGGTGGCCACCGCGTCGTTTGCCGATGGCTACAAGACCACTTCCGGTGGCACCCTGACCATCAAGCAGGGCGCCGACGATGCCGGCGTCACGGTAAACGTCGCGGCGGGCGCGACCCTCGCCGAAGTGCGCGACTCGCTCAACGCGCAGCTGAAGGACAAGGGCATCAGCGCCAACATCGTCAACAACCCTGGAGACGGAACCTCGCGACTGGTCTTCACCGGCAAGGATTCCGGCGCCGGCAAGGACGTGTTCGTCCAGGGCAGTTCCGGCCTGGAGAACTTCAACATCGGCAGCGTCGGCGCCGATGGCAAGCTGACCCTGTCCCAGTTGGACGGTACGTCCTCCAGCAGCAGCGGCTATATCACCCAGGCGAAGAATGCCAAGTTCAGCATCGACGGCCTGACCCTGGAAAGTCCGACCAATACGGTCGACAAGGTCATCAACGGCGTCACCTTCGAGCTGAAGACGGTCACCGACACCAACAAGCCGATCACCATCTCGGTCGAGCAGGACCGTGGCGGCGTCAAGGACAACATCAAGAAGTTCGTCGAGGCCTACAACAAGCTGGTCGGCGTGACTTCGGAACTGACCGGCGTGACCAAGGTGGGCGACGACAAGGCTCCCGTGGTCGGTGCCTTGGTCGGTGACAGCAGCGTGCGCAACCTGCTCACCACCATGCGCAACGAGATGGTCCAGCCGGGGCAAGGTACCGATGTTCGCATGCTCGCCGACATGGGTATCACCACCAAGAAAGACGGCACCCTGGAGATCGACGACAAGAAACTCGACAAGGTTCTGAAGGACAAGTTCGAGTCGGTTTCCGCTCTGTTCACCGGCGATACCGGCCTGATGAAGCGTCTCGACGACAAGCTCACGCCTTACACCCAGACCGGCGGCGTGCTCCAGCAGCGCCTGGATGGATTGCAGGACACCATCAAGTCGGTGGATACCCAGCGCCAAGCGCTCGATCGCCGGGTCGAGCAGTTGCAGGATCGTTTGCTCAAGCAGTTCACCGCCATGGACCAGTTGATCGGCCAGCTCAACCAGACCAGCGGACGCATGGCCCAGGCTCTTAGCAGCCTGCCTGGCCTTGTGAAGAAAAGCTGATGTCGCGCCCTATCGATACCTACCGGCAGGTAGGCAGCGCACAGGACGTCCCGCCCTACCAGGTGGCCAAGCTGCTGCTGGACGGCGCGCTCGAACGCATCGCCCTGGCCCGGCGCGCGGTGCTGGAGCGCAACCCGGCGCTGCGCGGCGAAGCGGTAGGCACCACGTTGTCGATCATCGGCGCCTTGCAGGCTGGCCTCGATCACCAGCAGGGCGGCGAGATAGCCGGCAATCTGGATGCGTTGTACGACTACATGACCCGTCGCCTGGCTGGTGTCGCGCTGGACGACACACCGCGTCCGCTGGACGAGGTCGAGGCGCTGCTGGGCCAGATCAAGCAGGCCTGGGATGCCATTGGCAGCGTCGAAGCGCAGGGCGAAGACAGCGAACGGCGCTAAAGAATCGCGGTAGCCGACCGATATAGAGCGTATCAGTCACCGAACAAGGCAACCGTCGATGAACGCAATGGCAGCCATGCGGCAATACCAGAATGTCAGTACCCAGGCTCAGGCTATCGATGCCAGCCCGCATCGCCTGATCCAGATGCTGATGGAAGGCGGCCTGACCCGGATGGCGCAGGCCCGCGGAGCCCTGGAGCGCGGCGAAGTGGCGCTGAAGGGCGAGCTGATCGGCAAGGCCATCGCCATCGTCGGTGGCCTGCGCGAAGGGCTCGACTTCGAGGCGGGCGGCGAGCTGGCAGTCAACCTCGACCGCCTTTACGCCTACATGTCGATGCGCCTGACGGAAGCCAACTTGAAGAACGACGCGGGCAAGCTCGAGGAAGTTTCCGAGCTGTTGCGCAACATCAAATCCGGTTGGGATGCGATTGCCCCCTGAGAGGCATCCCCAGAGGGACCAAGCAATGAGTGCAGCTGTACAGATCCTTGAAGAAACCGGTAGCGCCCTGCGCGTTGCCCTGGCCAGCCAGAACTGGGAGGCCATCGGTGAACTCGACCAGCGTTGCCGCCAGGCCGTCGACGAGGCGATGCTCGATGTACAGGACGAAGCCACCTTGCGGGCGCGGATGGAAGAGCTGCTGGCGCTGTATCGCGAGCTGATCGATGTCTGCCAGGGCGAGCAGCGCAAGCTGGCCACCGATCTGATCCAGCTGAATCAGTCGAAGCAAGGCGCCAAGGTCTACCAGATGTTCGGATAAGTTTTTCATGGCTTTGTGCCGTTACTTTGGCGCAAGGCTTTTCGGAAAAATTTACATATCCCCAAAAACCCCTGCCAGTACTGCTTTCCATGCGGTCTGTAGGGGTTTTTTATTGCCTCTCCCTGTCGGAAACAGCAAAAAAAACACGCCATAAAATTGACTAATCGTTCACATTTGACTTAACTAGTGGCCAAATGCTGGCTGCTTATTAGAAATAGGCATTAGTCCCAGCCCTCTTTCGGGTCGAGCGAGACCCATTCGATGCAAGGCAGCTGATCAAAATGTGGCGCGAAACCAAACTCTTGCTGATTGACGACAATCTCGATCGCAGTCGCGACCTGGCAGTCATTCTCAACTTCCTCGGCGAAGATCAGCTGACCTGCAACAGCGAGGATTGGCGAGAGGTAGCGGCGGGCCTGAGCAACAGTCGCGAAGCCCTGTGCGTGCTGCTCGGCAGCGTCGAGTCGAAGGGCGGGGCGGTAGAGCTGCTGAAGCAACTGGCCAGTTGGGACGAGTACCTGCCGATCCTGCTGATCGGCGAGCCGGCCCCGGCCGACTGGCCGGAGGAGCTGCGCCGCCGGGTGCTCGCCAGCCTGGAGATGCCGCCCAGCTACAACAAGCTGCTCGATTCCCTGCATCGCGCCCAGGTCTACCGCGAGATGTACGACCAGGCCCGCGAGCGCGGCCGCTCCCGCGAGCCGAACCTGTTCCGCAGCCTGGTCGGCACCAGCCGGGCGATCCAGCAGGTGCGGCAGATGATGCAGCAGGTCGCCGATACCGATGCCAGCGTGCTGATCCTCGGCGAGTCCGGCACCGGCAAGGAAGTGGTGGCGCGCAACCTGCATTACCATTCCAAGCGCCGCGAGGGGCCCTTCGTCCCGGTGAACTGCGGGGCGATCCCGGCGGAACTGCTGGAAAGCGAACTGTTCGGCCACGAGAAGGGCGCCTTCACCGGTGCCATCACCAGTCGTGCCGGACGCTTCGAGCTGGCCAACGGCGGCACCCTGTTCCTCGACGAGATCGGCGACATGCCGCTGCCGATGCAGGTCAAGCTGCTGCGCGTGCTGCAGGAGCGCACCTTCGAAAGGGTCGGCAGCAACAAGACGCAGAACGTCGACGTGCGGATCATCGCCGCGACCCACAAGAACCTCGAGAAGATGATCGAGGACGGCACTTTCCGCGAAGACCTCTACTACCGCCTCAACGTATTCCCCATCGAGATGGCGCCGCTGCGCGAGCGGGTGGAAGACATCGCACTGCTGCTCAACGAACTGATCTCGCGGATGGAGCACGAGAAGCGCGGGTCGATCCGCTTCAACTCGGCGGCGATCATGTCGCTCTGCCGCCACGACTGGCCGGGCAACGTCCGCGAACTGGCGAACCTGGTGGAGCGCCTGGCGATCATGCATCCCTACGGGGTGATCGGGGTCGGCGAACTGCCGAAGAAATTCCGCCATGTCGACGACGAGGACGAGCAACTCGCCAGCAGCCTGCGCGAAGAGCTGGAAGAGCGCGCGGCGATCAACGCCGGGCTGCCGGGAATGGACGCGCCGGCGATGCTGCCGGCCGAAGGCCTGGACCTCAAGGACTACCTGGCCAACCTCGAGCAGGGCCTGATCCAGCAGGCCCTCGACGACGCCGGCGGAGTGGTCGCGCGGGCCGCCGAACGCCTGCGCATCCGTCGCACCACGCTGGTGGAGAAGATGCGCAAGTACGGCATGAGCCGGCGCGACGACGACCTGTCGGATGATTGACAGGTCGTTTCGCAACGCTTTGATTTTCAAATGAAAAAAATTTAGGCACGGGTATTGCTATATCTCCGTCGACCGACAGAACCATGACGTCGCGCCGACCGAGAGAAACGCAATGCAACCAGCCCTCAACGCCTTCACCGAGCAGCCAGCCGATACGGCCGAGGCCACCAGCCGCGCCGGCCTCGAGCAGGCCTTCGCGCTGTTCAACCAGATGTCCAGCCAGCTCAGCGAGTCCTACAGCCTGCTGGAGGAGCGCGTTACCGAGCTGAAAGGGCAACTGGCCCTGGTCAGCGCGCAGCGCATGGAGGAGCTGGCGGAAAAGGAGCGCCTGGCCAACCGCTTGCAGAGCCTGCTCGACCTGCTTCCCGGCGGCGTCATCGTCATCGATGCCCATGGTGTGGTCCGCGAGGCCAACCCGGCGGCCCTGGGCCTGCTTGGCGAACCGTTGGTGGGCATGCTCTGGCGCGAGGTGATCGCCCGCTGCTTCGCTCCGCGCGAGGATGACGGCCACGAGATTTCCCTGCGCGACGGACGTCGCCTGTCCATCGCCACCCGCTCGCTGAACGGCGAACCGGGTCAACTGATCCTGCTCAACGACCTTACCGATACCCGCCGTCTCCAGGAGCAACTGGCGCGCCACGAGCGCCTGTCGGCGCTGGGGCGGATGGTCGCCTCGCTGGCCCACCAGATCCGCACGCCGTTGTCGGCGGCGTTGCTCTATGCCGGGCACCTCAGCGAGCAGGCGCTGCCGACCGACCAGCAGCAACGCTTCGCCGGGCGCCTGAAGGAGCGCCTGCACGAACTGGAGCATCAGGTACGCGACATGCTGGTGTTCGCCCGCGGCGAGCTGCCACTGACCGACCGGGTGGCGCCGAAGGCGCTGTTCGACAGCCTGCGCGCGGCGGCCGAAGTCCATGTCCAGGGGCTCCAGGTGCGTTGGCAGTGCGAGGCGCGCGGCGGCGAGCTGCTGTGCAATCGCGACACCCTGGTGGGCACCGTGCTCAACCTGGTGGAGAACGCGATCCAGGCCTGCGGGCCCGAACTGCGCCTGAAGGTGCATCTCTATGCCCGCGCCGACAGCCTGCGCCTCAGCGTCAGCGACAACGGACCGGGCATGGACCCGGCGACCCTGGCGCGCCTGGGCGAACCCTTCTTCACCACCAAGACCACCGGTACCGGGCTCGGCCTGGCGGTGGTCAAGGCCGTGGCGCGCGCCCACCAGGGGCAATTGCAGTTGCGCTCTCGGCCGGGGCGCGGCACCTGCGCCACCTTGATCCTGCCGCTGATTCCGGCGGCGCCTCTTTCTGCGATTCAGGAGTAACCCCATGGCAGCCAAAGTCCTGCTGGTCGAAGACGACCGCGCACTACGCGAAGCCCTCAGCGACACCCTGCTGCTGGGCGGTCACGAGTTCGTCGCCGTGGACTCGGCGGAGGCGGCGCTGCCGGTCCTGGCCCGCGAAGCCTTCAGCCTGGTGATCAGCGACGTGAACATGCCGGGCATGGACGGACACCAGTTGCTCGGCCTGATCCGTACACGCTACCCGCACCTGCCGGTGTTGCTGATGACCGCCTACGGCGCGGTCGATCGCGCCGTCGAGGCGATGCGCCAGGGCGCCGCCGACTACCTGGTCAAGCCGTTCGAGGCGCGGGCGCTGCTCGACCTGGTGGCACGCCATGCGCTGGGCCAGTTGCCGGGCAGCGAGGAGGATGGTCCGGTGGCCCTGGAGCCGGCCAGCCGGCAGTTACTGGAACTGGCCGCGCGGGTCGCGCGCAGCGATTCCACCGTGCTGATCTCCGGCGAGTCCGGGACCGGCAAGGAAGTCTTGGCCAACTATATCCACCAGCAATCGCCGCGTGCCGGCAAGCCGTTCATCGCGATCAACTGTGCGGCGATCCCGGACAACATGCTCGAGGCCACCCTGTTCGGCCACGAGAAAGGTTCCTTCACCGGCGCCATTGCCGCCCAGCCCGGCAAGTTCGAGCTGGCCGACGGCGGCACCATTCTTCTCGACGAGATATCGGAAATGCCCCTCGGCCTGCAGGCCAAGCTGCTGCGCGTATTGCAGGAGCGCGAGGTGGAGCGGGTCGGTGCGCGCAAGCCGATCAACCTGGATATCCGCGTGCTTGCCACGACCAACCGCGATCTCGCGGCGGAAGTCGCGGCGGGGCGTTTCCGCGAGGACCTCTACTATCGCCTGTCGGTCTTCCCGCTGGCCTGGCGGCCGCTGCGCGAACGCCCTGCGGACATCCTGCCGCTGGCCGAGCGTCTGCTGCGCAAGCACAGCCGCAAGATGAACCTCGGCGCGGTGGCGCTCGGCCCCGAGGCCGCCCAGTGCCTGGTCCGGTATGCCTGGCCGGGCAACGTACGGGAACTCGACAACGCCATCCAGCGTGCGTTGATCCTGCAACAGGGCGGCCTGATCCAGCCCGCCGACCTGTGCCTCACCGCGCCGATCGGCATGCCGCTCGCGGCCCCGGTGCCCATGCCGGCAATGCCACCGGCCACCCCGCCGAGCGTCGAGATTCCGTCGCCGGCCGCAGGCCAGGACGCTAGCGGCGCGCTGGGCGACGACCTGCGCCGCCGCGAATTCCAGGTGATCATCGATACCCTGCGCACCGAGCGCGGCCGCCGCAAGGAGGCTGCCGAGCGCCTTGGCATCAGCCCACGGACCCTGCGCTACAAGCTCGCCCAGATGCGCGACGCGGGGATGGACGTGGAGGCCTATCTCTACGCCATCTGAGTGCTCGCCATGTTCCCCAGGCCCGCCTCGTGCGGGCCTTTTGCGTCCGCCGCCGGTCGTCGCCCGGGGCTGTTCGAGCGTGCGCGCCTGCCGATAACCGGAGCAGGGACGGACCCTGCAGCGGTCGCGGGCATTGGCGGCGAACGCCGATGCCGGGCCTTGGGGTCGACTTGGCACCCTTGTTGCTAACTCCTCTGCAAAGTGCCGGGCGGCGTCAAAAAAGCCGCGGCTGTTGGAGGAAGAGTCATGAGTCAGGGTGTCGAGTTCAATCGTCTGATGCTGGAAATGCGTTCCATGCAAATGGAAGCCATGGCCAAGGCCAAACCGGTTCAGGCGCCGGCCGAAGTGGGGGCGCCGAGCTTTTCGGAAATGCTCTCCCAGGCCGTGGACAAGGTGAACGAGACCCAGCAGGCCTCCACCGCGATGGCCAACGCCTTCGAGGTCGGCCAGAGCGGCGTCGACCTGACCGACGTGATGATCGCCAGCCAGAAGGCCAGCGTGTCGTTCCAGGCCATGACCCAGGTGCGCAACAAACTGGTCCAGGCCTACCAAGACATCATGCAGATGCCGGTCTGAGCGGCGCGAGGATAACTAGTTCATGGCCGATGCACTGATCGACAGCCAGGTTCCCGCCAAGAGCGGCGGTGCCGGGATGCTGAAGAAATCCTTCCCGGGACTGTCGTTCCTCGACAACCTTTCCGAGATGACCATGCTGCGCCAGATCGGCCTGCTGGTCGGTCTCGCCGCCAGCGTGGCGATCGGCTTCGCCGTCGTGCTCTGGTCCCAGCAGCCGGACTACAAGCCGCTCTATGGCAGCCTCAACGGGGTCGACGCGAACCGTGTGGTGGAAGCGCTGACCGCGGCGGACATTCCCTACAAGGTCGAACCCAACTCCGGCGCGCTGCTGGTCAAGGCCGACGACCTCGGCCGGGCACGCATGAAGGTGGCCTCCGCCGGCGTGGCGCCGACCGACAACAACGTCGGTTTCGAGATCCTCGACAAGGAACAGGCGCTGGGCACCAGCCAGTTCATGGAAGCCACCAACTACCGCCGCGGCCTGGAAGGCGAGCTGGCGCGCACCGTGTCGAGCCTGAACAACGTCAAGGCCGCCCGCGTGCACCTGGCGATCCCGAAGAGTTCGGTGTTCGTCCGCGACGACCGCAAGCCCAGCGCCTCGGTGCTGGTCGAGCTGTATCCGGGTCGCAGCCTGGAGCCGAGCCAGGTGATGGCGATCGTCAACCTGGTCGCCACCAGTGTGCCGGAGCTGGACAAGTCGCAAGTCACCGTGGTCGACCAGAAGGGCAACCTGCTCTCCGACCAGCAGGAACTCTCCGAGCTGACCATGGCCGGCAAGCAGTTCGACTTCACCCGGCGCATGGAAGGCCTGCTCACCCAGCGCGTGCACAATATCCTGCAACCGGTGCTGGGCAACGGTCGCTACAAGGCCGAGGTGTCCGCCGACGTCGACTTCAGCGCGGTCGAGTCGACCTCGGAGATGTACAACCCGGATCAGCCGGCCCTGCGCAGCGAGCAACGCAACAACGAGGAACGGCAGAATTCGTCCGGGCCGCAGGGCGTGCCGGGGGCGCTGTCGAACCAGCCGCCGGGCCCGGCCAGCGCTCCGCAGCAGGCCACCGCCAGCGCGCCGGCCGACTACGTCGCGCCGGGCCAGCCGCTGAAGGACGCCAACGGCCAGACCATCATCGATCCGAAGACCGGCAAGCCGGAGCTGGCGCCGTACCCGACCGACAAGCGCGACCAGACCACCCGCAACTACGAACTGGACCGCTCGATCAGCTACACCAAGCAGCAGCAGGGGCGCTTGCGCCGACTGTCGGTGGCGGTGGTGCTGGACGACCAGATGAAGGTCGACGCGAAGACCGGCGAGGTCAGCCACCAGCCCTGGAGCGCCGACGAACTGGCGCGCTTCACCCGCCTGGTACAGGATTCGGTGGGCTACGACGCCAGCCGCGGCGACAGCGTCAGCGTGATCAACGCGCCGTTCGCCCCGGCCCAGGCCGAAGAGATCGACAGCATTCCGTTCTACTCGCAGCCGTGGTTCTGGGACATCGTCAAGCAGGTGCTCGGCGTGCTGTTCATCCTGGTCCTGGTGTTCGGCGTGCTGCGTCCGGTGCTGAGCAACATCACCGGCGGCGGCAAGGGCAAGTCGCTGGCCGGCGGCGGCGGTCGCGACGGCGACCTGGCGCTGGGTGAGAGTGGCCTGGAAGGCTCGCTGGCCGACGATCGGGTGAGCATCGGCGGGCCGTCGAGCATCCTCCTGCCGAGCCCCACGGAGGGGTATGATGCGCAATTGAACGCGATCAAGAACCTGGTCGCACAGGACCCGGGCCGCGTCGCCCAGGTCGTGAAAGAGTGGATCAACGCCGATGAGTAAGTGCCATGAGTGAGAATCGTCTCGCCGCCAAACTGACCAAGGTCGACAAGGCCGCCATCCTGCTCCTGTCGCTCGGCGAGACCGACGCGGCGCAGGTGCTGCGGCACATGGGACCGAAAGAGGTGCAGCGGGTCGGCGTGGCCATGGCGTCGATGCGCAACGTGCATCGCGAACAGGTCGAGCAGGTGATGGGCGAGTTCGTCGAAGTGGTCGGCGACCAGACCAGCCTCGGCGTCGGTGCCGACGGCTACATCCGCAAGATGCTCACCCAGGCCCTCGGCGAGGACAAGGCCAACAACCTGATCGACCGCATCCTCCTCGGTGGCAGCACCAGCGGCCTGGACAGCCTGAAGTGGATGGAGCCGCGTGCCGTGGCCGACGTGATCCGTTACGAACACCCGCAGATCCAGGCCATCGTGGTCGCCTACCTCGATCCCGACCAGGCCGCCGAGGTGCTCAGCCATTTCGACCACAAGGTGCGCCTGGATATCGTCCTGCGCGTCTCCTCGCTGAACACCGTACAGCCCTCGGCGCTGAAGGAACTCAACCTGATCCTGGAGAAGCAGTTCGCCGGCAATTCCAACGCCACCCGCACCACCATGGGCGGGGTCAAGCGCGCGGCGGACATCATGAACTACCTCGACAGCTCCATCGAAGGCCAACTGATGGATTCGATCCGCGAGGTCGACGAAGACCTGTCCGGACAGATCGAGGACCTGATGTTCGTCTTCGACAACCTCGCCGACGTCGACGACCGCGGCATCCAGGCGCTGCTCCGGGAAGTCTCCTCGGACGTACTGGTGCTGGCGCTCAAGGGCTCCGACGAGGCGATCCGCGAGAAGGTCTTCAAGAACATGTCCAAGCGTGCCGCCGAGCTGCTGCGCGACGACCTGGAGGCCAAGGGGCCGGTACGGGTCAGCGAAGTGGAAGGTGCGCAGAAGGAAATCCTCACCATTGCCCGGCGCATGGCCGAGTCCGGCGATATCGTGCTGGGCGGCAAGGGTGGCGAGGAGATGATCTGAGGTGGTCCCCCACGACAAGGACAAAGACAATCCCAGCGAACTGATCCGCGGCAAGGACGTGGCGGCCTTCGGCCTCTGGTCGTTGCCGAGCTTCGACGAGCCGCGCGACGAGCCGGCCGTTGCCGCGCCGCAGGTGCCCGCGGTCGCCGAACCCGCGCCGGCGCCGCCGGCGGTGGAAGAGGTCGAGCTGGAGACCGTCAAGCCGCCGACGCTGGAGGAAATCGAGGCGATCCGCCAGGACGCCTACAACGAAGGCTTCGCCACCGGCGAGCGCGACGGTTTCCACGCCGGCCAGTTGAAGGCGCGGCAGGAAGCCGAGGAGGCGCTGAAGGAGCGCCTGCAAAGTCTCGAGCGCCTGATGACGCAGCTCCTGGAACCCATCGCCGAGCAGGACGCCCTGATCGAGCAGGGCATGGTCAACCTGGTCAACCACGTTGCCCGCCAGGTGATCCAGCGCGAACTGCACATGGACTCCAGCCATGTCCGCCAGGTCCTGCGCGAGGCTCTGAAGCTGCTGCCGATGGGCGCGGCGAACATCCGTATCCATGTCAACCCGCAGGACTTCGAGCGGGTCAAGGCGCTGCGCGAGCGCCACGAAGAGAGCTGGCGGATTCTCGAGGACGATTCGTTGCTGCCCGGCGGCTGCCGCATCGAGACCGAGCACAGTCGCATCGACGCGACCATCGAGACGCGCCTGGCGCAGGCAGTGAAGCAACTGTTCGAGCAACAGCGCGAACAGGCGACCCATCCGCTGGCCAGCGACATCCGGATCGACCTCGACGCCCCCGGAGACGTCGATGCGCCTTGAGCGAACCAGTTTCGCCAGGCGCCTGGAGGGCTACACCGAGGCTGTCTCGCTGCCGACGCAGCCGGTGGTCGAGGGCCGCCTGCTGCGCATGGTCGGCCTGACCCTCGAAGCCGAAGGCTTGCAGGCTGCGGTCGGCAGCCGCTGCAACGTGATCAACGAAAGCGGCTACCACCCGGTGCAGGTGGAGGCCGAAGTGATGGGCTTTTCCGGTAGCAAGGTGTACCTGATGCCGGTCGGCAGCCTCGCCGGCATCGCGCCTGGCGCGCGGGTCGTGCCGCTGCCGGACACCGGGCGCCTGCCGATGGGCATGTCGATGCTCGGCCGGGTGCTCGACGGCGCCGGCCGCGCCCTCGACGGCAAGGGCGGGATGCGCGCCGAAGACTGGGTGCCGATGGACGGCCCGACGATCAACCCGCTCAAGCGCCACCCGATCAGCGAACCTCTCGACGTCGGCATCCGCTCGATCAATGGCCTGCTCACGGTCGGCCGCGGCCAGCGCCTCGGCCTGTTCGCTGGTACCGGGGTGGGCAAGTCGGTGCTGCTGGGGATGATGACCCGTTTCACCAGGGCCGACATCATCGTCGTCGGTCTGATCGGCGAGCGGGGTCGCGAGGTGAAGGAGTTCATCGACGAGATCCTCGGCGAGGAAGGCCTCAAGCGCTCCGTGGTGGTCGCCTCGCCGGCCGATGACGCGCCGCTGATGCGCCTGCGCGCCGCGCAATACTGCACGCGGATCGCCGAGTACTTCCGCGACAAGGGCAAGAACGTATTGCTGCTGATGGACTCGCTGACCCGCTACGCCCAGGCCCAGCGCGAGATCGCCCTGGCCATCGGCGAGCCGCCGGCGACCAAGGGGTATCCGCCATCGGTGTTCGCCAAGCTGCCGAAGCTGGTGGAACGCGCCGGCAATGCCGAAGCCGGTGGCGGCTCGATCACCGCGTTCTACACCGTGCTCTCCGAGGGCGACGACCAGCAGGACCCGATCGCCGACGCCGCTCGCGGCGTGCTCGACGGGCACTTCGTATTGTCCCGGCGGCTGGCCGAGGAAGGCCACTATCCGGCCATCGATATCGAAGCTTCGATCAGCCGGGTGATGCCGCAGGTGGTCGAGGCCGAGCACCTGCGCGACGCCCAGCGCTTCAAGCAGCTCTGGTCGCGCTACCAGCAGAGTCGCGACCTGATCAGCGTCGGTGCCTACGTGGCCGGCGGCGATCCCGAGACCGACCTGGCCATCGCGCGCTTCCCGGTCATGCGCCAGTTCCTGCGCCAGGGCCTCGACGAAAGCGAAAGCCTGGCGGAAAGCCGTGCGCGGCTGGCGGGCCTGCTCGCCGGCGGGCAGGCCTGAGGCGCCCTGAGGCATGGAGAAGCGTGCGGCGCGGCTGGCGCCGGTGGTGGACATGGCCAGCAAGGCCGAGCGGGATGCCGCGACCCAGCTGGGCAAGTGCCAGCAGCAATTGCTCGCGGCACAGCAGAAGCTGGCGGAGCTGGAACGCTACCGCAACGACTACCAGCAGCAATGGATCAGCCAGGGCCAGAAGGGCGTCAGCGGCCAGTGGCTGATGAACTACCAGCGCTTCCTCTCGCAACTGGAGACCGCCGTTGTCCAGCAGGCCAACAGCGTGACCTGGCACCGCGAGGCGGTGGACAAGGCGCGGCTCAACTGGCAGGAGAGATACGCCCGCCTGGAAGGGCTGCGCAAGCTGGTCGAGCGCTACCTGGAAGAGGCGCGCCAGGCCGAGGACAAGCGCGAGCAGAAACAGCTCGACGAACTCGCCCAGCGTACCCGCCGCCAGGACGACTGACGACTCAGAAGAACGGACGCGACGCCTTCAGCATGAACGTGGTGTCGCAGTAGCTGTTGTGTCCCGAGTAGGCGCTGCAATCGCTGCCGGTCAGGCTGGTGCCGCTGTAGGACAGGTTCAGGTCGATGCCCAGCCAGGGCCGCGAGAGGTTCACCGACCAGTCGTTGAAGACGCTCACGTAGCCCCCGCCGCTGAGGCTCGCCGGGTTGTCCAGGCGATGGTTGCCGTACTTCAGGGTGACGTCGAAACCGAACGGCGGGTTGACCCCGAGGTCGGCGAACAGGGTGGTGTCGTTGCGCCCCGGGTCGCTGCTCAGGGCCGCGCCGAGCCGGCTGCCGAAGATCGACAGGCCGCCGTAGAGTTCGGCTGCGTCGTTGGCCGGCTGCTCCGGGCGGCTGTAGCGGATCAGGCCCATTTCGTAGCCCAGGCGGTTGTTCAGCGGGCGCTTGAAGCCGGCGTAGGAGTCGATCTCGGTGGGCTTGCCGGGGTCGAGGTTGGAGGTCCAGTTGCCGATGTACCAGCCACTTTCGTGGCTTAGGTCGAGGCCGCCGTGGAAACTGCCGGAGCTGCCCGGGGTGACCAGGCCCTGGGCCATGCTGCGGGTCGGACTGGTGGCCAGCTTGAGTTCGAAATCGCCCAGGTCGCGGGCCATCACCTGGGCCAGGGCCGAGGAGCTGGCGAGCAGGGCACAGGTGAGCACGAGCAGGTGCTTGAGCATGGTTCTCCCCTGGTAAAGCGGACAACGGCGCTGCGCCGGTCTTCCCGCACGACGCCAACGGCAAGGCCGCGGCATGGGGCCGGGCGAGGTCGGGCAGGTCGGAAGGGCAGGAAGAGCGGCGAGCTAGAGCGCCACGGACCATCTTAACCAAGGTTCGGGCGGCTGACCGACCGCTCGTCAGGGCCGGCCGATCAATTGTTACCGCAGGCTTTCCGCGAGGCTGGCCAGGCGAATCACTTCCACCCGGTTGCGACCGCTGCTCTTGGCCCGGTAGAGAGCCTGGTCGGCGGCGCTGTAGAGCTGCTCGTAGCTGGCCTGGCCGCCTCCGTCGAGGCTGGCCACGCCGAAGCTGGCGGTCAGGCAGAGCACGCCGTCCTGCGTCGCCAGCGGGGTACCTTCGAGGCGTTCGCGGAGTTTTTCCGCAAGGCTGCGAGCCTGCTGCTCGGCGGTGTCGGGCAGGAGCAGGAGGAATTCTTCCCCGCCCAGGCGCGCCACGCTGTCGCTGCTACGGGTATTGCCGCGCAGCAGGTTGGCGGTATGGCGAATGACCTCGTCGCCGAAGGGGTGCCCATAGCGGTCGTTGATGTACTTGAAGTGATCCAGGTCGACCATCAGCAGGCTCAGCGGCTGCGGTTGGCGAGCGATGCGTGCGAGTTCCATGAGCACCAGCTGGTCGAATTCGCGACGATTGAACAGGCCGGTCAGCGGGTCGTGACCGGCCAGGTACTCCAACTGGCGATTCTTCTCCTCCAGCTCCTGCCGCTGCAACTCCAGCTTGCGTTGCTGGCGCAGGTTGCGCACGTGCCCGTGCCAGAGGATCAGCGACAGCAGCAGGCCGAGGCCGAACGCGGTGAGGCCGTTGGCCTGGTTCGACAGGCGCAGTTGCGGGTCGGCCTGGGCGTAGCCCATCGCCAGTTGGAAGACCAGCATGGCCAGGCCGTAGAAAGGCACGGCGTAGGCCGGGCGGATCAGGATGAACATGGCGCAGGCGAAACAGGCCAGCAGCAGCGGCGTGATGTTGCTGGTGATGCGCTGGTCGATGCAGGCGATGGCGACGCCGAAGCCTATGATCCCTGCGCCGCCCAGCAGGATCAGCAGGCGCATGCGCCACAGCTTGGGTGGCTGGCGGCGCAGCCATAGCGCGAGCAGGCCGATGCCGCCGAAGAGCAGGGCCATGGCGCCATGGGCGTACATGATTTCCTGGCGCCAGAGCTGATGGCCGAGGTCCGGGCGGAAGTCCTTCAGGGAAAACACCAGGATGTGGATCAGGTTGAAGGGGACGGTCAGCAGCGCGAGGTGGGTCAGACGCGAGAGATTCTCCAGGGCGATGGGAAGGGCCAGGGACGAATTCACCTCGATGGCGTGCTGGATCGATTCGAGCGTCGTTCTGGCCACGTTCTGCGGGTCCGCGTGGGCGCTGTGCCATCACAGCATAGCAGCGTCGCGACGGCCGCCCTATCCGGCTTTCCGGGCCGGTCGTCCGGTTTGCACGGGCGTACCTGGCGCCGCTTTCATTCCGGCAGCCGCCTGGCCAGCAGCAGTGCGACCAGGCCCAGCAGGCTCCAGTACGCCGCCAGCGGCCAGGGACGGTCGAACGGTAGCAGGGTGGACGCGCCCAGTCCGAGGCCGATCAGCAGGTAGTAGGCGAGCCCGAACAGGGCTCCGGCGCGTCCCCGGCAATCGTCGTAGGCGTGCAGCGCCGGACCCAGCAGGTTGGGAATCGCCACGCCGAAGCCGATGAAGATCGGCAGGGCCGGCAGGGCCCAGGACAGGCCTTCGGCGTATCCGCCGGCGGCCAAGAGCGTCTGCGCTGTCGCGCCGGCGGCCGCCAGCGCCAGGCCCAGGCGTACCCGGCGAGCGCTGTTCCAGGTGCGCGGCAGGCGTCGGTTGAGCAAGGCGCCGAGGCTCCCGGCAATGGCGATGGCCAGGCCGATCCAGCCGAAGCCCAGGCCGGGCAGGTCGCCGACCATGAACGGCCCGGCGGCGTAGAAGGAGAACACCAGCACATTGAGCACCGCCACCAGCAGTGCGCGCGTTTGTAGCGGGCGGTCGGCCAGGACCCGTCGGAAGATCGCCAGGGTCGCGGGCTCGGGCGTGCCCGCCAGCAGCGGACGGGTTTCCGGCCAGGCCGGGACGACCAGCGCCGCCAGCGAGGCGAGCAGCACCGCCAGGGTGGCGAACACCGCCGGGTGCCCGCCGAGGTCGGCCAGCCACTGGCCGCCGAGGGGGCCGACTGCCGGCGACCAGGCCAGCACCGCGCCGAGCGTGACGAAATAGCTCATCAACGCCGGGCCTTGCAGCACATCGCGCAGGCTGGCCTGCACCGTCACCGAGCAGGTCGCCAGGCCGAGGCCCTGGACCAGGCGACAGGCAAGCAGGTAGGAATAGTCGGTACTGGCCCAGGCACCGAAGGTCGCCAGGGCCGCCAGGCCGAGCCCGCCGAGCAGAGCCGGGCGCCGGCCGAGGCGGTCGGCCAGCCAGCCCCAGAGCCAGATGCCGGGGGCGAAACCGACGAAGAACAGCGCCATGGTCCACTGGCTGGTAGCGTCGTCCAGTCGCCAGTGGCTGGCCAGGGCCGGCAGCGCGGGGGAAAGGATGGTTTCGGCGACTTGCGGCAGGGCTAGCAGGGCGAGCACCAGCAGCAGGGGAGGGCGAGGACGGTCAGGCATGATGGCTCCGGAAAAAAGAGCCAAGCCTAGGCCGCCTGCGCCTGGCAGAATGCTGCGGTCAGGACGGAAAACATCGCGAAGAGGACAAGGTGCCGCGCTATCCCTACGAACGGGTCGAGGATCCCGATCTCGCCCGCTGCCCGGTGGTCGGCCTCGAGGTCGACAGCACCGGCCACCGCAGCGACTGGCATTGCCACCGGCGCGCGCAGTTGCTGTACATGGCGGCCGGTAGCGTCACGCTGTATTTCGCCGAGCGCATTTGCCAATTGACGCCGCTCCAGGCCGCCTGGCTGCCGGCCGGCGTGCCGCATCGCACGGTCCTGCACGGGCGCTTCGCCTACCGTAGCCTGTACTTCGAACCCTCGGCGTTCGCCGAGCTACCGGACAGCGTCCAGGTCCTCGAGGTCGGGCCGCTAATGCGCGAACTGATCCTGCGCATGACCGGTTGGGCAGCCGACTTGCAATTGGAAGGGCCGCACCTGACGCTGTTGCGCGCACTGTTCGATGAACTGGCGAGCGCGCCGGCACACGCCGCGAGCCTGCCGATGCCGCGCGATGCGCGGGCGCTGAAGGTGGCCGAGGCGCTGCTGGCGCAACCCGCGCTGGACTGGAGCATCGAGGCATGGGGACGCGAGGTCGGCGCCAGCGGGCGGACCCTGGCGCGTCTGTTCACCGAGCAGACCGGCCTGGGTTTCTCTCGCTGGCGAACCCAGGCTCGCTTGTTCGAAGCGCGGAGACGCCTGGCCGAAGGCCGCTCGGTGACCGAGGTCGCCCACGCCCTGGGCTACGCCAGCGACAGTGCGTTCATCGCCATGTACCGGCGGGTCTGCGGGCAGTCGCCGGGGCGCGCCCTGCGTGGCCTCGAATGAGCGCTCAGAAGCGTTCGTGGAGGCCGAGGTAGCGCCATTCGCCGAGCGGTAGCCTGGCCAGCGACAGCGCGCCGATGCGCAGGCGGCGGATGCTCCGCACTTCCAGCCCCTCGCTTTCGCACATGAAGCGCAACTGGCCGGGTAGCACGTCTTTGAGGGCGAAGCGCAGGTGGCTTTCGTTCTGCCAGCTGACCTTGCACGGCGATAGCCTGCGGCCCTGGTAGGCGAGGCCGTGGCGCAGGCGCTCGAGGCCGCCGGCGGCCAGGTCGCCGGCGACCTCGACCAGGTATTCCTGCTCCAGCCGTGCACCGTCGTCCACCAGCTTGCGCAGTACGCCGTGCTGCTGGCTGAACACCACCAGCCCGGAAGCCTCGCTGTCCAGCGCCAGGGTGGGACGCTGGCGGGCGAAGTGTTTTTTCAGCGCTCGCAAGGGACTGGGGTCATCGCTCCAGCGTCGCCCCGCGGCGAGCAGACCTTCGAAATCGTCGTGGCGCCAGCCGGCCGGCTTGTGCAACAGCAGGGTGGCCGGTTCGATCGTTTCCGCGCGGGCGCCCGGCAGCAGCTCCACGCGCTGGTCGAGCACCTTGAACTGTGGCTCCTCGATCACTTCGCCGTCGACGCTGACCCAGCCGCCCTCGATGTACAGCTCGGCTTCGCGGCGCGAGCAGGCGGTGAGTTCGGCGAGGCGTTTGGACAGGCGGATCGGGTCGGTCATGGCGAGGCTACTGGAATGAAAGACCGCCAGTTTACTCGTTGTGGCGATGGGCGCCGAGGAATGATTCGGCGCCCGCTCGGTCCCAACTTAAGGAACCGGAGAGGAGACCCTCATGCAGTCACGCCTGATCGATGGCCTGGAATGGGACCTGGACGAGGATGGCAGCGGCGGCCTGTGCAACGTCCATGGCGACAAGGTCCATCTGCGCCAGGGCGACATGGACGGCGCCTGCGGGCCCTACTGCCTGGTCATGGCGATGCTGGTCCGCGGCCAACTGCGCCGGCGCCAGGCCAAGGGCCTGGAGCGGGTCGACAGTCGCAGTCGCTACGGGCGCCTGATGAAGGCGCTGGACCAGCACGGCCCGCTGCTGCGCGTCGGCACCACCGGCGTCGACCTGCTGGAGCTGCTGGCCGAGATCAACGATACCGAGCATTTCGCCCTCAAGGGCGAGGGGCGTAGGTTGGTCCGGCACACCCGCGAATACCTGGAGGCCGGCTTTCCGGTAGTGCTCGGTTTCCACGGCCGCAAGGGCAGCGATATCCGCCACTGGGGCCTGGCCATCGGCATGAGCGAGCGCGCCTTCCTGCTCCTCGACCCGGCCCACGACCTGCCGCGCGGGCAGGCCTGGAACGCGGTGATCACCAGCGAGGCGCACGGTTCCCGGTTCGGCTATCGCTATATCAATGCCAAGGGCACCTGGGCGGTGACCCTCAAGGAAATGGTCGCCTTGCTTTGAGGGGCGGGTTTGTTACAGCCCGTGTGCGGACCGCCAGGCGCGGCGGATCTGCGACTAGAGTGGTGTTTTTGCTTGGGAAGGAGAGAACGCATGCCGGGCCTGTCTTTGAATGCCATCCTGCTGAGCGCTGTCGCACTGCTCGCCCCGTCGGCCGAGGCGGTGGACGCCGGTCGCCACGACAGCGAGCTGGGCGCCGTCGAGGTCACCCCGGTGGTTGGCGGTCTGGCCTATCCCTGGGCCGTCGCCTTCCTGCCGGACAACCAGGGCATGTTGGTCACCGAGCGGCCCGGCAGCTTGCGTTTCGTCAGTCCCGAGGGCCAGTTGTCGGCGCCGCTGGAAGGCGTACCCAGGGTCTTCGCCAGCGGCCAGGGGGGCCTGCTCGACGTCGCCTTGTCGCCGGGGTTCGCCGAGGACCGGCTGGTCTACCTGACCTATGCCGAGGCCGGCGAGGACGGCCGCGCCGGAACGGCGGCGGGACGCGGCCGGTTATCGGCGGACAAGCGACGGCTGGAGGGCTTCCACGTGATCTTCCGGCAGTTGCCGAAGCTTTCCAGCGGCCATCACTTCGGCTCGCGCCTGGTCTTCGACGGCAAGGGCCACCTGTTCATCGCCCTCGGCGAGAACAACCAGCGCAGCACCTCGCAGGACCTGGACAAGTTGCAGGGCAAGATCGTCCGCCTGTATCCGGACGGCGGCGTTCCCAAGGACAATCCCTTCGTCGGCCGTACAGACGCGCGGCCGGAGATCTGGAGCTATGGCCACCGCAACCAGCAGGGCGCCGCGCTGAATCCCTGGACCGGCCGGCTCTGGACCCACGAGCACGGCCCGCGCGGCGGCGACGAGATCAACATACCCCAGGCCGGCGGGAACTACGGCTGGCCGCTGGCGACCCATGGAATCAACTACACCCTGCTGCCGATCCCCGAAGCCAGGGGCAAGGCCGTCGACGGTACCGAGGCGCCGCACCATGTCTGGGAGAAGTCGCCGGCGATCAGCGGCATGGCGTTCTACGATGCGCAGCGCTTCCCGGCCTGGCAGCACAACCTGTTCATCGGCGCGCTGGCGACGCAGGAACTGATCCGCCTGCAACTGGATGGCGACCGGGTCGTCCACGAAGAGCGCCTGCTGGGCGATCTCGGGGTGCGCATCCGCGACGTGCGGCAGGGCCCGGACGGCTATCTCTACCTGCTCACCGACCAGAAGGACGGGCAATTGCTGCGCCTGGGGTTGGCGCGCTAGCCTTCAGCCTTGGTTGCGTTTGAGCTGGACGTAGAGCGCCTCGACCTTTTCCCGGGCCCAGGGCGTCTTGCGCAGGAAGGCGAGGCTGGACTTGATGCTCGGGTCGTTCCTGAAACAACGAATGTCGACCCGTTTGCCAAGCTCCGCCCAGCCGTGGTGGGCGACCAGTTCGGTGAGCAGTTTTTCCAGGGTGACGCCGTGCAGTGGATCGGGATGGCCAGGCATGAAGGGCTCGGGATTCAGGCAATGAAAAAGGGGATGGAGCGTGGCACATCTGCGTGCCGGCCTGCCATCCCCTTCGTAGTCCCCGGCGAGGGGCGGGCGATCAGCGCTTCTTGCTGATGGTGATCTGCCGCGACGGGCCGTAGACCTGGCCGCTGACGCCCTTGGCGATCTTCTGGATCTCGCCGCCGGCCTGGAGGAAGGCGGCGACCTGCGCTTCGATGGATTCGCGGGTTTCGACCGCGGGAGCCGGCTTGGCGGCTTTCGGCGCGACGGTTTTCTTCATGATGGCCATATCCGGGGACCTGTCTCTGCATTAAATATGGCCGTTCATTATAACCGAAGCGGCGTTTTATTTCATCTTGAATATTGTCGATCAGATTTCGGACGTAACCTGCTGTTTTCTATAAAGTCCGTTAGGCAATACCCGAGCGAGGCGCTGCGGCATTGGCGAGCCGGCGGCGAACTGCTCGAGGTCTCCGCGGCTGGATGTCCCGCCGACCCCGGGCGACGCAGGATACCGCCAGGTGGATAACTCCTTCGCGCATCCCGGCATGAATTCCAATGTTTGCACTAATTGAGCGAGAAAGTTCTCCGGGACTCTAACTCGCCTATATCGAGAATAATGAAAAGTTCACGATTAGTTATCGGCTAAGTTGCCCGGATATATACGTCGATATCATCGCGCTGCCGGCCGGGGCATGCATCGCCTCGCTGCGTTCCCGGTGCTAACCTGCGGAACCCCAGCCGCCGAGCGAGCGCCGCATGCCAGCCATTCTCTCCTCCCGCCAACGTATCGCCCTGCGCCTGGCCTGGCGCTTCATGGCGCCTTACCGCTGGCGCATGCTCGGGGCCCTGGTGGCGTTGCTGTTCACCGCGGCGATCACCCTGTCCCTGGGCCAGGGCATCCGCCTGCTGGTGGACCAGGGGTTCCTCACCGCCTCGCCCGAATTGCTCAATCGCTACATCCTGCTGTTCTTCGTGCTGGTGCTCGGCCTGGCCGTGGGCACCTTCGTGCGCTTCTACCTGGTGTCCTGGATCGGCGAGCGCTTCGTCGCCGATATCCGCAAGCGCGTGTTCGACCACCTGATCGAGTTGCATCCCGGTTTCTACGAAACCAACCGTAGCTCCGAGATCCAGTCGCGCCTGACCGCCGACACTACGCTGCTGCAGACGGTGATCGGTTCCTCGCTGTCGATGGCCCTGCGCAATGCCCTGATGCTGGTCGGCGGGGTGCTGCTGATGTTCGTCACCAACGCCAAGCTGACCAGCATCGTGGTGCTGGCATTGCCGCTGGTGATCGCCCCGATCCTGCTGTTCGGCCGCCGCGTACGCAGCCTGTCGCGGGAAAGCCAGGACCGGGTGGCCGACGTCGGCAGCTACGTCGGCGAAACCCTCGGCCAGATCAAGACCGTGCAGGCCTACAACCACCAGGCGCAGGATCGCCAGCGCTTCGCCGGCACCGTCGAACGCGCCTTCGACACCGCGCGCAAGCGCATCGCCCAGCGCGCCTGGCTGATCACCGTGGTGATCGTGCTGGTGCTCGGCGCAGTCGGCATCATGCTCTGGGTCGGCGGCCGCGACGTGATCGCCGGCAGCATCTCGGCCGGCGAACTGGCCGCGTTCGTCTTCTACAGCCTGATCGTCGGCATGGCCTTCGGCACCCTCAGCGAGGTGATCGGCGAATTGCAGCGCGCTGCCGGCGCCGCAGAGCGCATCGCCGAGCTGCTCAGGGCGCGCAGCGAGATCCGCCCGCCAGCGCAACCACGCAAGCTGGCGGCGCGGGTGAGCGGGAGGATCGAATTGCAGGCGGTGCGCTTCGCCTATCCGACCCGTCCCGAACACTGGGCCATCGACGACATCAGCCTGGCCGTCGAACCGGGGGAAACCCTGGCCCTGGTCGGACCTTCCGGTGCCGGCAAGTCGACCCTGTTCGATCTGCTCCTGCGTTTCTTCGATCCGCAGCAGGGACGGCTGCTGCTGGACGGACAGCCGATCGTCGAACTGGACCCGGCCGACTTGCGCCGCAGCTTTGCCCTGGTGTCGCAGAACCCCGCGCTGTTCTTCGGCAGCGTCGAGGAAAACATCCGCTACGGCCGTCCGCATGCCAGCGCCGCCGAGGTCGAGGCCGCAGCGCGTGCCGCGCATGCCCACGAGTTCATCCTGGGTCTGCCGCAGGGCTACGCCACCCACCTGGGCGAGGGCGGCATCGGCCTGTCCGGCGGCCAGCGCCAGCGCCTGGCGATCGCCCGGGCGTTGCTGGTAGACGCGCCGGTGCTGCTGCTCGACGAGGCGACCAGCGCCCTGGATGCGGAAAGCGAGCACCTGATCCAGCAGGCCCTGCCAGGCCTGATGAGCGGACGTACCACCCTGGTGATCGCCCATCGCCTGGCCACGGTGCAGAGCGCCGACCGCATCGCGGTGATCGACCAGGGGCGGCTGGTGGCGATTGGTAGCCACGCCCGTCTGATCGCCGAGAACCCGCTCTATGCGCGCCTGGCGGAACTGCAGTTCGCCGTCGGCGGACGCTAGCTTCAGAGCGGCTTGTCGATACCCGCGTACTGCTTGTCCAGCTCGTCGATACGCTGCGCGTAGGCACGGGAGAGGCAGTCGGTGTCGCCACCGCAGCGCCGGCGCTCACGCAGCCAGTCCTGCTGCTGGTCCTGCATGGCGCCGCGGCCGCCCATGGCGAACAGGCCGCGGAGGAAGTGGTACTTGACGCTCATCTCGACGTCCTTGTCGTTCAGCGCCCGGTTCGCGCAGATGGCCTTTTCGTCCGCTCGCTCAGCCTTTTCGCAATCGAAGCTGGCCGCTTCGGCCAGGGGCGCCAGCAGGAGTCCGCCGAGGGCGAGGAATGCCAGGTGCTTCATGCCGTTCTCCGTTTCGCCTGGTTGCTTGCGAATCTTCGACGCCAGCGACGGCGCTGGGTTCAGCGGGGAGCGCGCGGCGGCCGGGCGGGCCGCTCCGGCGCGGTCAGTGCGAAAGGATCAGGGCCTTCTGCTCGGGGATGACGGTGCGCTCCCGAGGGGCGTCCGCGCGTTCCGCTTCCTCGGTTTCGGGGCGGTTGGCGAACAGGCTTTTCAGGGTGCTCAGCAGCGGCTGTTCCTTCGCCGCTTCGGCGACCTGGCTGCGGCTTTCCACGGGTTCCGGGTTGGCCGCCGTGACCACGTGGAAGTCGCTGATCTCGATGATCCCGCGGCCCTCGGCGAGCAAGTGGAAGGAGAAGGCCTTGCGCGCTTCCGGGTTGTCGAAGGTGAAGCTCATGTCCAGCGGCTTGCCTTTGAGCAGGCGCGGGATGTCCGGTACCGGTATGGGAACGTCGCGTTCGAACTCCTTGGTCTTCAGCGTCACCCGGGCGCCGTTGCGGTCCATCTGCAAGGCGCGGATCTTCAGGGTGACCGTGGTCCTGCTGTTCTTCGGCATCTCCAGGTATTGCGCGCCGATCAGGTTGTCGGTCCAGTCGTTGTGGGTTTCCGGCTTCAGGCGGATGCGTTCGTGGGTGGCGAACTGGAACTCCTGGCCCAACTGGCCGGCCTGTTGCACGGAGTGGTCGAGGACGGCGGCGCGCTGGCTGACCAGGCGTGCCTGGCGTCCGCTGAAGCGACCGAGGAACTCGGCTTCGTCGGCGATGAAGCCCTCGCTGCGGTAGCGCCGGCAGACCTGCTGGAAATCGCACTCGACGAAGGTGGCCTTGCCGTCGTGGTGGCGCAGCATGCCGTTGGTGTAGGACATCATTTCGCGACCGCTGGCGTAGTCGCGGAACAGCGAGCGCCCGGAAATCCCCGCCGGCACGCGGTAGCCGAAATAGTCGAGGACGGACGCGGCGAGGTCGACGTGGCCGTAGACGCCGCTCTTGATCGGCGGCAGTGCCGCCTGTTCCGGTGCCAGCACCAGGTTGAAGCCCCAGGCCGAGGCGAGGCGCACCTGGTCGACACCGTGGGATTCGTCGGAAGTGAGCACCACCAGGGTGTCGCGCAACACGCCCTGTTTCTCCAGGTCGGCGAGGAAGGCGCCGATCGCGTCGTCGAGATAGGCCACCGCGGCCTGCTTGGCGTTCGGGTAGCGGGCCAGGTAGTCGGCAGGCGCCGAGTAGGGCTGGTGGGTGCCGACGGTGAGCAGGGTCAGCATCCAGGGTTTCTTCTGCTGGCGCAGCTGCTTCACGTAGGTCGCGGCGCCCTCGAAGAAGGCCTTGTCGTCCATGCCCCAGGGAAATTCCAGGTAGGACGTGTTGCGGAACCAGTCGCGCCCGAGGGTCTTGTCGAAGCCCATCTGCGGCATGACCTTGTCCTTGGCCATGAAGCGCAGGCCGGCACCCTGCAGGAAGTGTGTGCTGAAACCGTGCTGGCGCAGCTGGGCGGGCAGGCACTCCCTGGCCCGGGCCGGGTTGTTGAGCAGCTCGACGCCCTTCGGCGTGCCCGAGTCGAGCTTGCTGTAGTCGCCGCAGAGCATGGCGTAGAGGCCGCGGATAGTCTGGTGGCTGTGCAGCACGTAGTCCGGGGTGGTCATCGCCCGTTCGGCCCAGCCACTCAGCCTGGGCATCGGCGCTTCGTGGTAGCTGCTGTTGATGGCGGCGCGGTTGGCGGCGATATATGCGCCGGGGATTCCCTCCATGGCCACGATCAGGACGTTGCGCGCGCGCCCTCCGCCGGCCAGCAGCGGCGTTCCGGAAAGGTCGAGCTGGTTGAGCCCGGCGACGTCCGGCGGGGTGTCCGGACGGTCGCCGGCGAGCCAGTCTTCGACCGCCAGTTGGCCACTGCTGAGCGCGCTGGCCAGCAGTTTGTGCGGCAGGTTGTACTGCTGCCACTGGTCGGCATCGCTCGGACGCAGGTATTGCAGGCCGACATGCGCCGCCAGGAACGCCGCCGGCAGCGCGTAGGCATAGCGCGGCAGGCGCGGACCGCGGCGACGCCAGAGCAGCACGCAAAGCAATGTCGCGCCGCCGAGGCCGAGCGCCAGTGGCAGGTGGGCGAGGCCGCCGCCCTGGGTGGAGCTGCTGACGAACTGCGGATCCAGCAGGTACTTGAGGTCGGAAGGCTCCGGCATGCGCCCGACCGCGCCGACCAGTTCGGCATTGCCGATCAGGAACAGGCACCAGAGCAGCATGACCGGGAGCGCGAACCACAGGGAGCGTCGATGCAGGAGCAGCACCAGCAGGCTGCCGAGGGCCAGGTCCGAGAGATAGCCGAACGGCGTCGACCAGCCGAGCCAGTAGCGGCCGGCGAGGGGAACGACCAGGAACAGCGCGGCCAGCGCCAGAAGCGAGCCGCAAGATGAGAGCCAACGGCTGAGTGGACGCACAGGAACTCCTGATGAGCGGCAGCGAGAATCCTTGATAAGGATGTTCCAAAAAAGTCTTTAGGGTTCACGATTTTGAAACATCGTTGTGCTTACTGCCAGTAGACAGTCGGCATTTGGGAAATGTCCGCGTGGTTCAGGATGTTTCGGCGCGAACGGCCGGCAAGGCGATGAGCGGCGTCGGCGTACCGGCAAAAACTTCCGCCCGCCTGCGTGGCGCCCGGTAGAATGCCGCCCCTTCGACAGGGGGAGACAACATGGCGGTCATCGGGCGTTTCAATTCACTGCAGGTGGTCAAGCACACGGAGTTCGGGCTCTATCTCGACGGTACCCAGCACGGCGAGATCCTCCTGCCCAAGCGCTATGTGCCGAAGGACCAGCCCAGCGAAGTGGGTGACTGGCTCAACGTGTTCATCTACCTGGACAGCGACGACCGCCTGATCGCCACCACCCAGACGCCCAAGGTCCAGGTCGGCGGTTTCGCCAGCCTGAAGGTCGTGGAGATCAACCGGATCGGCCTGTTCCTCGACTGGGGCCTGCCCAAGGACCTGCTGCTGCCGCATTCGGAAGAGAAGCGTCCGTTGCAGGTCGGCGACTACTGCGTGGTCTACGTCTACCTGGACAAGCGCACCAACCGCATCACCGCCACCGCGCGCCTGGACCGGCAGTTGGACAACCTGCCGCCGCGCTACAGCGTCGGCCAGGCGGTCGACCTGCTGGTGGTGGAGCGTACCGAGATGGGCTTCAAGGCGATCATCGAGGGCAAGCACTGGGGCCTGATCCACAAGAACGAGGCGTTCAAGTTCCTCCGCAGCGGCATGCGCGAACAGGGCTACATCAAGGAATTGCGCGCGGACGGCAAGATCGCCCTGAGCCTGCAGCCGGTCGGCGCCGAGGCCGCCGTCGAGCTGAGCCAGCAGATTCTCGCCCGGCTGCTGGAGGCCGGCGGCAGCCTGCCGCTCAGCGACAAGAGTTCGCCGGAAGATATCCACCGGCTCTTCGGGGTCAGCAAGGGGACCTTCAAGAAGGCCATCGGCGGTCTCTACAAGAAAGGCCTGATCCTGATCCACCCGGAACGCATCGAACTGCCGCGCTGAGGTTTCCGCTCAGGGCTGGAGGAACGGGGCGAAGTCCAGGCCAGCGCCGCCGGGGCGGACGTCGCGCAGGCGCTTGCCGGGGTCCGCGCTCAGCTCCAGGCTGAGGGTCGGCCGGCGGGCGTTCTTGTCGCGCAGTTCCAGGCTGTCCTGCTGCTGGCGAAGGAAACCGGTGGGCACCTTCAGGTGCTCCACTGCATCGCCGGCCGGGTTCGCCAGCAGCAGGTTGAGGAACTTGCCGGCCTTCAGTTGGCTGAGCGGAATATCGAACCACCAGACGTTCTTGCTCTTGTTGAAGCGGGCGAGCAGGGTGTTGCCGGCATCCAGCACGGACATGCCCAAGGCCTGGTTGAGCTGTGCGATGGCTGCCGCTTTATCGAGTTTCATGGAGTTTCCTGACGGGCCGCGCCGGCCGGGATGGCGGGCGGGTAGCCGGATATTCTAGCAGCCGGAGGGACGGCGCAGGACCTGCGCGGTGCGCAGGCCCCGCCGCTCAGACCATCCGCCGGAACCGCCGCCAGCGTTGCTGCCAGCCCAGCAGCAGCGAAGAGACCGCGGGGCCGGTGCCGGCGTCCTGCAGGCGCGGGTGGTGGCTGACCACGTTGACCAGGATCGGCTCCTGGGCGTTCTTCACATCGACGAAGAACAGGTGCTGCCCCTGGTGCAGGCGTTCTTCGAAGGGGCGGAAGGCGCGGTTGGTGCGCTGCAGGCCGAAGAAGCTGCCTTCCCACAGGCAGAACGCGCAGAGCACGGCGCCGAGGAAGATCACCGGAATCCAGCCGGCGGCGGTTTCCGTCCAGCCGCTGGCATAGGCGAAGGCCACGGCGACGATGGCCAGGACGAGGCCGACCAACAGGCCGACACGGCCGGAGCGGACCACATCCTTCTTCATGAACGGAGAGACTTCGTGCAGATGGCGCTGGCCGGTCTCCGCGTCCTTTTCGCTGAGGACGTGGATCTGCTCGGTGGCGATGCCGCTGGCTTCCAGTTCGGCTTCGAGCCGTTCCAGCTCGTCGAGGTTGTCGCTGATGTAGTAATGCCGGTTCATGGCATGCCTCCCATCGTCTGACGGCCTGTTCCTTGGGCGAACAGGCAAAGGTCGATACCCCCTGTCGGTGAATCCCGGAGCACCCGCAAGCGGCAGGTCGGCCGGGATTGTCGGTTTCTTGCGCAGCATTCAGTCTAGCATCCGCGGCAGCGGCGGCCGGTACGCCGGTCTGCTGGCTTCTTCCTTCAACATAGGCCGGAAGCGGGGTGGCGGCGGGGCCGGGCGATGGACGGGCCAGGTACGGGTGGGCCGTACGCAGCCCGCGAGCGCAGGATTACTCGGCGGGAACGATGATGGCGACGCGGCGGTTCTCGCTGCGGCCGGCGCGGGTCTTGTTATCGGCCACCGGCTTGCTCATGCCCAGGCCGCGGACCTCGATGTTGGCCGCCGGCATGCCGGCTTCGCGGAACACCGCGGCTACCGATTCGGCGCGCCGTTCGGAGAGCTTCTGGTTGTAGCCTTCGTCGCCGTAGTTGTCGGTGTGGCCTTCCAGGCGGACCTTGTCGATGTCTACCGCGAGCAAGGCGTGGGCGATCTTCGTCAGGGTGTTGCGGCTGTCGGGATTGAGACGGTCGAGATTGTTGCCGAACAGCACCTTGCTGGACATGCCGAACTCCCAGCCTTCGTCGCGGAGTTCGAAGCCCTGCTCCTGGAGCACGGCGATCTGCTCGGCGCTCAGGCCGGTCTGCGGCGGTTTGGTCTGGCAACCGGCCAGGCCCAGCACAAGGCTGAACAGGGCGAGGGCGAGCAATCTACTTGGGTGGAGCCTCTGGGGTAGCACTGTCTATCTCCTTTTCTTCCTGAAGGATGCGGGGGTCGTTGAGTTCCGCCAGGCGCCGGCTGCCGCGGGCCTGGCGCTTGGCGATGTACATCGCCATGTCGGCGTCGTGGAGCAGCGCCGCCGGGGTATCCGCGTGCTCGGGATAGAGGGCGATGCCGATGGTCAGCGAGGTACTCACCGTGCTGCCGTCGCTGAGCCGGATCGGCGCCTGCATGCTGGCGATGATGTTGTCGGCGATGCGCAGGGCGTCGGCGCCGGACGCCAGCGGTGCGAGCAGCACGGCGAATTCGTCGCCACCCAGGCGCGCCACCAGGTCGCTTTCGCGCAACTGCCCACGGATGCGCATGGCGATGTTGACCAGCACGGTGTCGCCGGCGGCATGGCCGAGGCGGTCGTTGATCTCCTTGAAACGGTCGCTGTCGATGAACAGTACCGCCAATTGCTCGCGGTGCTCGCTGGCATCGCGCAGCGCCCGGCTCAGGCGGCCTTCGAAGAAGGCGCGGTTGGGCAGGCTGGTCAGGCTGTCGTGGTGGGCCTGGTGCGCCAGCGAGGCGTTCTCGTCCTGCAAGCGCGCCTGCCAGGATTCGAGTTCGTCGAGCAGGGCGTTGAAGTCCTCGCCCAGTTGGCTCAGCTCGGCGATGCCGGCTTCCGGTACGCGCTTCTCGAAATCCCGTTCGCGGCGCACGGTATGCGCGACCTTCGCCAGTTGGTCGAGCGGGCCGACGATACCGCGTACCAGCCGCCGTGAGAGGTAGAAGGCGCCCAGGGCGGTAAGCAGCAGGCACAGGACCATGCCGGCGAAACCGGTGAGCAGGAAGCGCAGCAGGCTGCCGCCGGAGCCTTTCACCTCCACCGAACCGATCTTCTGGCCGTCGTGCAGGATCGGTTGTTCGGTCGGCGCGCTGAGCAGCCAGTGCGCCAGTTGCTGTTCCAGCAGGTGCAGCGGCCCGGTGCTTTCCCGATGCCAGCTGGCCAGGGGCTGCCCCTGGCGGTCGTAGACGATGGCGCTGGAGACCTCTTCGCTGGAGGCGATCAGCGCCAGGGATTCCTCGGCGGCCTGGGCATCGCCGAAGACCACCGCGGCTTCGACGGTATAGCTGATGGAACGGGCGATCAGTTGCTGGTTGGGGTCCGCGTAGGCGCGCAGGGTCAGCAGGCCGACCAGGGTCACTGCCAGCCCGGCGGTGAATACCGCGACCAGCGCCACGCCCAGGTGCGCGCGATAGAGCACCCGGCGCAGCGATGGATTGGAACCCGTATAGCGACGACGACGGTTCATCACGGAGTGGCCTGCCGCCTTGCCAGTTTCAATACGCTCGGGTGCACGCGTACGCCGCTGCGGGCGATGGAGTCGAGATTGGCCTCGAAGGTGATGCGCGGACCGCCGACGTTGAGGCAGAACATGCTGCCGACGCTGCATTCGGTGCCACGCTCGCTGATGGACAGGACCGGATGCCCGGCCAGGCTGTGGAACACCTGCTGGCGCTCGCGCTCGTCGACCACTCCGAGGTAGATCACGTTGCAGAGCGTGCCGAGGTCCGGGTTGTCCACCGCGCGGCGTTCCGCATGCACGCGCCTGCCATTGGCCTGCACCATGCCGCGGAGCAGGCCGTCGGCGTACTCGGTCGGGCCGACCACGCAGAGTTGCAGAACCGCCGGTTCCTTCGGCCAGCGCACGTAGCTGAATATGCCCAGCAGAACCTGGCTGACCGCGTTGCTGCGTTGCTCGACCGACGTCCGTGCGTCGTCCGCCCACAGGCCTCCGCCGCCCAGGCAGGAAACCGCCAGGACCAGGCAGGCCAGGGTGCGCCTGTAGAGGTCGAGGGGCTGCAAGGTGGGCAACGAAGGCAAAAAGGTTTCCTCCAGGAAAACGTAGCGGGGTGGTACGACTGGCCAGTGTAGTCGGTGTGCGGCGAATATTACCGGATGTGCCGGGAAAGAAAGCCGTTCGGTGTCAAACCAATGACGCAATTGCCGGAGATGGAAGCTCTTTGCGTCTTGTCCTGTCTGGTTTTCTGGCTGAGCATGTAGGACGTTACTGACCTTTATCAGGGGGCGGCATGATCCGGGAAATCCTCAAGATGGGTGACGAGCGCCTGTTGCGCATTGCGCAGCCGGTGCCGTCCGAACTGCTCGGCAGCGAGGAGCTGCAACGGCTGATCGACGACATGTTCGAAACCATGCATCACGTCGGCGGGGTAGGGCTGGCCGCGCCGCAGATCGGCGTCGACCTGCAACTGGTGATCTTCGGTTTCGAGCGCAGCGAGCGCTATCCGGACGCCCCGGCCGTGCCGCCGACCATCCTGCTGAACCCGCGGATCACCCCGCTGGACGACGAGATGGAAGAGGGCTGGGAGGGCTGCCTGTCGGTGCCGGGGTTGCGCGGCGCGGTATCGCGCCATCGGCGCATCCGCTACCAGGGCCTGGACCCGCAGGGACAGCCGGTCGACCGCAGCGTCGAAGGGTTCCATGCGCGGGTGGTGCAGCACGAGTGCGACCACCTGATCGGCCGCCTGTATCCCTCGCGAATCACCGACTTCAGCAAGTTCGGCTTCACCGAGGTGCTGTTCCCCGACCTGGACCCCGCCGCGGACGATTGAGCGATTGCGCCTGCGGCTCCGCTCCGGCCTAGCTCAGCTCCGCGATGGGGTGCCGAGCGGCGCCGCCGGAGCGTGTTTTTTCGCTCGTTTCGCCAGGCGTTTCTCCTGGGCGGTTTTCAGCGGTTTCCTACGAGTTTCCTTCTTCGCGTTCAGTCCCTTGCTCATGGCGTTCACCTCCCCACGCAGCACCTGCGTGGCGCGCCGGATGGCCGATGGCGTCCGCGACGCCGGACGGCGGCGGACGCTTCCAGCATAATGCGTGGCGCAGCGCCCGGCGCGGGTGGCGATCGACGGCGCTCAGCGCAACTGGCGTTGTGCGGTGATTTCCGGCAGGTCCTGGCGGCGCAGATAGACCAGTAGCGGCTCGCCGATGTTCAGTCGTTCGTTGATGTTCTGTTCCAGCAGGATCTGCAACTGCTCGCGGCCCAGGCGCATGACGTCGTCGCGTACCGAACTCCAGACGAACTCGCTGGTGGGCGTGATGCTGTCGTCGGCTACGTCCATGCCGAAGGAGTCTTCGCTGAAACGCACGATGTAGCGGCCGGTCTTGCGGTTGAAACCGACGAACCCCTTGAGGGCATCGGCGGCCTGGCAGATGTCGGTGGATGTGATGCTCATGCGGAACCTCCCTGAACGTTCCTGTTTCTATGGGCGCACGCATGATCGGCGGCGCCCCCGTTCTGCGGCGGGGGTCGCTGGTGCCGAGCGGGGTATTCTGCCAGTTGCCGCCGCCCGGGGAAGAGGGCGGACCGCGAACGGTAGTGGGACGGATTGTCGCGACCTTGGTTAAACCGCCGCCACGCGCTAGGCTCGGGGTTCGCAGCCGACCGAGTGGAGAACAGCGCCAGATGCCAGGGGCCGTGGATTTCAAGGAGCGGATATCCCGCCAGCGTCCGCATGACAGGGAAACCTACGGACATGCCGGGAATACCGATCTGCAAGACATCGTCTACCAGTTGGAAAGCGACCGCGGGCGCATCGTCAATTCCGCCGCCGTGCGGCGCCTGCAGCAGAAGACCCAGGTCTTCCCGCTGGAGCGCAACGCGGCGGTGCGCAGCCGCCTGACCCATTCCCTGGAAGTGCAGCAGACCGGGCGTTTCATCGTCCGCACGCTGTTCCGCCAACTGGGCCCGCGTGCCGCGGAGGTCGGCCTGGACGGGCTGGAAGGCGCGCTGGAAAGCCTGGTGGAAATGGCCTGCCTGATGCACGACGTCGGCAATCCGCCGTTCGGTCATTTCGGCGAGTACGCCATCAACGATTGGTTCGAACGCAATCTCGACGCCCTGTTCGAGCGCCGCATACCGCCGGGCCAGGGCGACGGCCTGTTGCAGCAGCGCATGCTCACCGACCTCAAGCACTTCGAAGGCAACGCCCAGGCCATCCGCCTGGTGGTGAAGCTGCTGCGCCTGAACCTCACCTACACGCAGACCGCCGGCCTGCTCAAGTACGTGCGCCCGGCCTACGAGCCGAAGCCGGACAAGGCGGCGGCGAACCACTACCTGAACAAGAAGCCGGGCTTCTATCTTTCCGAGGAAGCCTTCGTCGACGAACTGCGCCGAGTCCTCGGCATGCGCCCGGGCACTCGCCACCCTGTGGCCTACATCATGGAAGCGGCCGACGATATCTCCTATTGCCTGGCCGATATCGAAGACTCGGTGGAAAAAGGCATCCTCGACATCCGTCAATTGGCGGATCTGCTGGTGAAGAAGTTTGCCGTCCACCATTCGCCGGACGCGCCGATTCCCGGCGACGCGGACAACATGAGCTTCCAGCGGATGGTCGACTACTCGCTGGAAAAGGCCGAGCGGGAGCCGATCAACAAGGTCAGCGAATTCTTCATCCGCCTGCGGGTGAAAATGATCCACCCGCTGGTCCAGCACGCCGCCCAGCAGTTCATCGACAACCTCGAAGCGGTTCATGCCGGCACCCTCGGCCGCGCGCTGATGGAGGACGGCAGCCTGCCGCACGCCATCGTCCAGACGTTCAAGGACGTGGCCATGGAATGGGTGTTCTGCCATCCGGAGGTGGAAACCCTGGAATTGCAGGGCTACCGCATCATCCAGGGCCTGTTGGATTTCTACGCGCCGCTGCTGCGCCTGCCGGCCGAGGAGTTCCAGGCCCTCGCCGAAGGTCGCCAGGCCGCCGCGCCGCATCCGCAACTGCTGGTTCGGCGCCTGCCGAGCCAGCAGATCAAGGCTTACCTGGAGGCCATGAAAGGTGTGGCGGAGGACCCGTTGCAGCGGCAGTGGGAGTTCTACCACCGCTGCCGCATGCTCCAGGATTTCGTCAGCGGCATGACCGACCAGCATGCCCAGGACGAATACCGCGCGTTGTCCGCGCTGTAAGCGGAGGAGCGAGATGCGCGCTGTCGTCGAACTGCTCGCCGGGGCCCGCCGCCTGGTGATCTTCACGGGCGCCGGGGTGTCGGCGGAAAGCGGGATTCCCACCTTCCGCGATGCCCTTGGCGGTCTCTGGGCGCGCTACGATCCGGCGGCCCTGGCCACGCCCGCGGCCTTCGCCGACGATCCCGCGCTGGTCTGGGGCTGGTACGAGTGGCGCCGCCTGAAGGTGCTGGGTGTCCAGCCGAATCCCGCGCACCGGGCGATCGCCGCGTTGAGCGGACGGATCGCCGACACCCGGTTGGTCACCCAGAACGTCGACGACCTGCATGAACGCGCCGGCAGCCGCGACGTCCTTCACCTGCATGGCAGCCTGCACGCGCCGCGTTGCGCGACCTGCGCGGCAGCCTACCGGGACGCCTTGCCCGATTCGGTCGAGCCGGAAGAGGGACGACGGATCGAGCCGCCGCGTTGTCCGGCCTGCGGCGGACAGGTCCGGCCGGGCGTGGTCTGGTTCGGCGAGGCGCTGCCCGAGGCGGCGCTGCGCGAGGCTTTCGCCGCGGCCTGCGAGTGCGACCTGTTGCTCAGCGTCGGCACTTCCGGCGTGGTGCAGCCGGCGGCGCGGATACCCGGACTGGCGCTGGAACACGGTGCCAGCGTCGTGCATGTGAACCCGCAACCGGTGCGCACCCGCCATCCGCGCGAGCACTGTCTCGTCGGTCCGGCCGGCGAGGTGCTGCCCGAACTGTTGCGCCGGGCGTTTCCCGGCTGAGGCGGCTCAGCCCTGGGACGAGCCGAAGAGGATCACCGCGGAACCGATCAGGATCAGCAGCCAGTAGAGCGCGCCGAGCACGATGAACAGTAGGTTGTAGCCCGAATAGCCGGCGTTGCCCGTGCCCTGCGGGTCGCCGCTGGCGAGGTTGGCCTGGCGCTGGATGTTGCGCATCGGGATCAGCGGCGTGAGCAGCAGCAGGAGCGAGGGCAGCGAGTAGGGCTCCAGCGCGGGGACCACGTCGGTGAGGTGGCTGATCAGGTTCGCCGCGACCGTCAGCAGCACCGCCCAGGTCGCATCCTTGCTCGGGCTCCATAGTGCCTGGCGCTCTTCCGGCAGGGCCTGGTGGATCCGCCGGGCGAGGGCGTGGAAAAAGAAGATGCCGAAGATCGCCCGCCATACCGGGCTGATCCGCCGCTCCATCTGCGGTTGCTGGGCCTTCCAGTGCTTGTACATCCAGTACACGCCGTACAGCCCCAGGGTGACGAGGAAGAGCACGCTCATCTTGCCCAGGGAAGTGACGAAGAAATGCGCCCGCTTCGCGCCGCGGGTTTCCACCAGGGGCGCTTCCGGGGTCTTGTAGACGTTTTCCATAACTGATCCGGCAGTCCTTGAGAAAAACCGCCATTTTGCCTTCCGCCGCTCCGTCAGGCCAGCGGCCAGGGGCGTTGCCGCCCCGGCCGTCCGATCAGGCGTTGCGGCTGGGCGGCGCCATGAACTCGGGACCGACCGGATCCTGGATGGTCTCGGCGAGGATCCGCTCGATGCGGGCCATGGCCTCGTCGTCCAGGCGCCAGCCGAAGGCGTCGGCGATGCCGTTCAACTGCTCCGGCTTGCGCGCCCCCCACAGCGCCACCGTAGGGCCGCGATCGAGAATCCAGCGGATGGCCAGGGCCAGCACCGACTTGCCATAGCGCTCGCGAGCCAGTTCCTCCAGTTGCGCGACCGCTGCCAGGTACTGGGCGAAGCGGGGCTGCTGGAACTTCGGGTCGGACTTGCGCAGGTCGTCGCCATCGAAGCGGGTCTCGGCGTTCATCCGTCCGGAAAGCAGGCCGCGGCACAGCGCTCCGTAGGCCAGCATGACGATGCCGTTACGCTCGGCGTAGGGCAACACGTCGGCGTCGATGGCGCGCTCGAACAGGTTGTAGGGCGGCTGCACGCTGGCCAGCGGAGCGAACTGGCGGAACCCATCCATCTGTTCCGGTGAATAGTTGCTCACGCCGATGGCGAGGATCTTGCCGTCGCGGCGCAGGCGCTCCAGTTCGCCGGCGGTTTCCTCGTGCGCCACCAGCGGGTCCGGCCAGTGGATCTGGTACAGGTCGATGCGATCGGTCTTCAGCCGCCGCAGCGAGTCCTCGACCTCCCGGCGGATGCGTGCGGCGGAGGCGTTGCGGTGGATGCCCGCGTCGCTCCACTCCAGCGCCGCCTTGGTGGCGATCACCGCCTTGTCGCGCAGGCCCTGCAAGGCCTTGCCGACGACCTCCTCGGAATGGCCGAAGCCATAGACCGGCGCGGTGTCGATCAGGTTGATCCCGGATTCCACCGCACGCCGGATGGTTTCCACCGACGTCGCGTCGTCAGCGCCGCCCCACATCCAGCCGCCGATGGCCCAGGTGCCGAGGCCGATGCGCGAGACCGGCGTGTCGATACCCTCGATGCGAATGCTTTCAACGCTCATGGAAATACTCCTGCAGATCGGGAAAACGCTTGCCGGCAATGCGCTCGGCGGCACGGAGCGATTACTCTAGATCACCCGAGATTGAATGTGGCTCAATGCTGCATTGACCTCCGAGAACTGCCAGGAGCCCTGGAATGCCGGCTTTCACCCGTTCCGAACTCGCCGACCTGAACGTCTTCATGACCATCGTCCGGCGCCGCAGCTTCCGTCACTCGGCCCAGGAACTGGGTGTCAGTACCTCGGCGCTGAGCCACAGCATGCGCAACCTCGAGGCGCGGCTCGGGGTGAAGCTGCTCAACCGTACCAGCCGTTCGGTGGTGCCGACCGATGCCGGCAGCGCGCTGGCGGCCAAGCTGGAGGATGGTTTCCAGGTGATCGGCGAGGCGCTCGGCGAACTCGATGCCTATCGCACCTCGCCGGTGGGCCGGCTGCGCCTGAACGTGCCGCGCGATGCCTCGCGGCTGCTGCTGGGGCCGGTCCTCAGGCGCTTCACCGAGGCGTATCCGGACCTGCAACTGGAACTTTCGGTGGAGGACCGCATGGTCGACATCGTCGCCGACGGCTACGACGCCGGCATCCGTTACGGCGGCACGGTGCCCCAGGACATGGTCGCGGTGCCATTGACCGGGGAGCTGCGCTGGGTGGTGGCCGCGTCGCCCGATTACCTGGCGCGCCACGGCGTGCCCCAGCGGCCGGACGACCTGTTGCGGCACGCCTGCATCCGCATGCGCCTGGGCGACAACTCGTTCTACAAATGGGAACTGGGCGACGGCGAGCGGATGGTCGAGGTCGACGTGCCCGGCCCCTTCAGCGTCAACGAAAGCAATACGGCGGTTGCCGCGGCCCTGGACGGTGTCGGCCTGGCCTACTGCCTGGAGGTGGGAATCGCCGAGGAGCTGCGTAGCGGCCGGCTGCAACTGGTATTGCCGGACTGGACCTCGATGGGCGCGCCGTTCTGCCTCTACTATCCGAGCCGACGCCAGCCGCAACCCGGCTTGCGCCAACTGATGGAAATGATCCGCGGCGACTGGCTGGGACGTGCCTGAGTCGACCTCCCGCCACACCTTGCAAGGAGCCCCCATGCTCACCGGTCTCAATCACCTGACCCTGGCGGTCGCCGATCTGCCGGCCAGCATCGCCTTCTACCGCGATCTTCTCGGCTTTCGCCTGGAAGCGCGCTGGGACCAGGGCGCCTATCTCGAACTGGGTTCGCTGTGGCTGTGCCTGTCCCGGGAGCCGCAGTACGGCGGGCCGGCTGCGGACTACACGCACTACGCCTTCGGCATCGCCGCCGCGGATTTCGCCCGCTTCGCCGCGCAGCTGCGCGCGCATGGCGTGCGCGAATGGAAGCAGAACCGCAGCGAGGGCGATTCGTTCTACTTCCTCGACCCGGACGGCCATCGCCTGGAGGCCCACGTCGGCGACCTGCGCAGCCGGCTCGCGGCGTGCCGGCAAGCGCCCTATGCGGGAATGCGTTTCGCCGACTAGGCCTTGGCCTTGCCGGAAGCTACGGACGCCACGGCCGGACCGGCGAGGCGCTTCAGCAGGCGCGGGCGGTTGCGCTCCAGCGCGCCGCCGCGCCCCCGCAGGCCGTCCCACAGGCCCCAGCCCAGGCAGCGCAGCTTGAGCAGCTTGTCGCGCTCGAGCAGGAGCACCGCGAGGCCCTGGGTCAGGGTCGGCAGGTTCGCCAGCAGGGCCAGCGGCGAGGACCGGGCGTAGCGGCGCAGGACCAGCAGGCCGTTGCGCGCCAGGTAGTAGCGGCGCAGCGGGGCGTGGTTCATCGCGCTGAGGCTGAGACCGCCGAGGCGGCGGGTCTTGCGCGTGCCGATGCGGTGCTCGAGGACCAGCCGCGGGTCGACGTACAGGGGCACGTCCAGCGCCTGGGCGCGCAGGCTGTACTCGGTGTCCACGTGGTCGATGAACAGTTCCTCGTCGAAGTGGCCGAGGCGCTGGTAGGCCTCGCGGGTCAGCAGGCAGCCGGAGGAGATCAGGAACGAGGTGCGCTGTGGGGTCGTCAGGCCGTCCAGAGACAATTGCCTGAGCGTCAGTCCGTCGAGATGGATGGCCGGCAGGAAGCGCCGGTCACCCCGGTCGAAGATCCGTGGGCCGAGCAGGCAGGCCTGACCGTTGCGCGCCTGCAGGTTGCGCCACTGGGCGGCGAGGAAGGCGCCGCCGGGACGGGAGTCCTGGTCGAGCAGCAGCACACCCTGCACGCCACGCCGGAACAGCGCGTCGAGCCCCTGGTTGAAGGCGCCGGCGATGCCCTGCCGGTTGCCGTGGTGCAGCACGGCGATGCCTTGCCCGCGCAGCCGGGCATTGCGCTGCGGATCGCTGTGCGGTGAGTTGTCGACGGCGAGGAAGCGCAGTTGCGGAAACGCCGCCGCCAGTTCGCCAAGGTGTTCCAGGTCGTCGTCGCCAGGATTGAACAGCACCACCAGCACGCCCATGTCTATCCGGTCCATGATCGTTCTTCTCCCGTAGGTCGAAGTTGCCAGGCCAGGACCAGCCCGGCCAGAACGAGAAGGGCGCCGGCGAGGAATGGCGCGCCGGCCAGGGGCACTGGCGCGAGCGGACCGCTGCCCCAGTGGAACAGGCCGCTCATCAGCGGCGGACCGACGATCGCGGCGAGGCTCATCAGGCTGCTCAGCACGCCCTGCAACTCGCCCTGGCGATCGACCGGCACGCGGGCCGAGAGCAGCCCCTGCATGGCCGGGGTGGCGAGGCTGCCGAGCGCGAAGGGCAGCAGCGCGCAGACCAGCCAGAATGACGAGTCGACCAGGGCGAACAGCAGCAGGCCGCAGCCTTGCAGGGCGAGGCCCAGGCGCAGCAAGCGGGCGTCGTCCAGGCGCCGCTTGCAGAGGTTCACGCCGAGGGTCTGGGCGAGCACCGCGAGCACGCCGTAGAGGGCCAGCGAGTAGCCGATCCAGGCGCTGCTCCAGTGAAACTTCTCGATCACGAAGAAGGGCCAGACCACCATCACCGCCTGCAAGCCGAGGAATACCAGGGCAAGCACCGCCAGCAGGCGTCCGACCCCCGGTTGCCGAGCCAGGCCGCTGATCGAGCGCAAGGCGTTCATCCGCCTCGGATCCAGGCGGCGGCGTCGCGTCGGGGGCAGGGTTTCCTCGAGGAACAGGCCGGCGAGCAGGGCGTTGAGCAGGCACAGGCCGGCGGCCAGCAACAGCGGCAGCGTCGTGCCGTGCATCGCCAGCAGCCCACCGAGGGCGGGGCCGAGGATCATGCCCAGGGCGAGGCCGGCGTACAGCCAGCCGAAGTGCCGGGTGCGCTGCCCGTGCGTGCCGAGGTCAGCCGCGCAGGCCATCGCGGTGGCCACGCTGGCGCCGGTGAGCCCGGCCAGCGCGCGACCGAGGAACAGCATCCAGAGGCTGTCGGCCAACGCCAGCAGCAGATAGCTGAGGGCAAAGCCGAGCATCGCCAGGACCAGGACGGGGCGGCGTCCGAAGCGGTCGCTGAGGCTGCCGAGGACCGGCGAAAAGAACAATTGCAGCAGCGCGAAGGTCATCACCAGGGCGGCGCCCCAGGTGGCCGCGTCGCGGACCGCCAGCGGCGCCACGCTGCCGATCAGCGTCGGCAGCAGGGGCACGATCAGGCCGACGCCAGCGGCATCCAGCAGGCAGGTAAGGAACAGCAGAGGCAGGACGCGTTTCGCGCCGGGACCGTGTTCCCGCGTGGCGGAGGGGCAGAGGCTGGTCGTGGACACGCCAGGATCCTCCCGGCGAACACAGGAAATCCCGATCCTGGGACGCCAGCGACGGCAAGGGAAACTACCGGAATTCACAGGTTCGACGAACGGTCGCGGCAACGCCGGCGGGCGGCGTGATGTCATAATGATGCGACCCGTGCGCCAGTCGGGTATCCTTGCCGGCCTCTCAACGTTGTTTCCTAACGATATTTTCCTCCTGTCGCGAGCAAAGGGATTTCAATGACGCCCAGAAAAGGAAAGCTACCTGCCGTGCTCGCCTGCATGGCAGCGCTGGCGGGCTGCAACATCAACCCGGCGAACCAGGGCTCGGTGTCGTCCTGGTTCTCCATGCGCGCCGGCGATCCGCCCAGCTTCGTCACCGGCGTGGTCGGCTTCGAGAACACCGGCAGCAACGACCCGTCCACCCGCCTGACCCTGCGTTTCCGCGATCCCGCCTCCAAGACCCATGCGGCCCACGTCACCACCTCGTCGTACTCCGAGCTGTTCAGCCTCGCACTGACGCCGCGCTACTACGAGCTTTACGAGTTCGAGGTGAGGTACCTGTCCTATACCGTCACCCGCGAGACCGGTGCGTACGAGGAGCGCTGCGAGGCCAACGGCGAGGCGCTGGAGAAGACGGTCCAGAAAAGGAAGCGCAGCGTCACCCACACGGCGGTGAACGTGGAGTCCAACTGTCGTTCTACGCCGCTGACCAAGACCGACTACTACTACGAGACCTATACCTCCAAGCCGTTCTCCGCGCCGTTCCGTGCCGAGAGCTTCGCCACCAACTACATCGGCGACTTCCGCGTGCAGTGCAGCTACAAGGAGAAGAAGGGCAAGACCCTCGTCGATAGCTGCCGTCTCAACTACGGCGCCGTCAGCCGCGATCGGGTGGACGCCTGGGTGGCGCAGATGAACGAGGCAGACAAGGACAAGCGCGAGCCGCTGCCGCCGGTACGCCAGCAGGCGGTCGACACGAAGAAGGCCGGCAAGCTCATCCATTCGGTATTTCGCTGAGGCGCTCGCTCAAAGAGCGCCGGCGATCGCGCGCCAGGTGTCGGCGTATCGCCATCGCAGCCAGGCGACCAGGCAGCGCTCGTGCCAGCGTCGCAGGGCGCTGCTCCTTTGCCGCGCCAGGCGTCGCTCGATGGCCTCTTCCAGCCAGGCCTCGTCGAAGGCGGTCCAGACCGCCGGAGCGGGGCTGAGCAGGTTGCCGTGGCAGACCGGCGCCACTTCCTCGAAGAACAACCGCTCCAGCAACGCCGGGTCGACGCCCTTTATCCGCCGGGCGATATCCTCGGGCTCCAGGAGAGTGTCGACGAAGGCGTCGGATAGCGCGTGGCGCAGTCGTCGGCGTTGGCTCGGGTCAAGGGCCATGGCAAGTATGGGTCCGCAGGCTGGTGCGCAGGCAGCATAACCCGCCACGGCCCGCGCGGAGAGGCGTCAGGCTCGACGGGGACGCCAGGAGCGACGACGAAGGGGTGGGCGCTGGCGGCCGAACCAGCGCCAGCGGTTGCGCCGTAGCGCCTCGTGGCACTCGTCGCGCAGCCAGGCTGGCAGCAGGCGCAGCCAGCGCAGGTGACGCCAGGGGCCCGGCAACAGGCGCAGCACCTCGAGCAGGGCATCGTTGTCGTCGCAGGCGTAGGCGCCGTCGACGAACAGCCAGGTGTCGAAATGATCGGGTGCCAGCCCGAACCAATCGAGAATCGCCAGGCCTTCGGCGGACTGCGCGGCAAGCAGCTTCAGCCGGTGGTCGGCGCGGCGTGCCAGGAAACCGCTCCAGAGCGTGCAGAAGCGGCAGTGCTGGTCGTACAACACGACCTTGTCGCCGGGCTTGAGGTACGGCGGCAGTGACATGAGGGGCCCCCTTGGGTTCGGCTTTGTGCGCAAGCCCGGAACCGTAACGGCGGGAAGGGAGGACGACTAGTCGGTGTGCTGTCAGAGTTTTCTTTCTGTGCGGTCATCGATTCGTCTTTCGCCGGACGGCGTCGGGCAACGCGCCATTCCTCTTCCTGAAGGACGATGCTGCGCCAGGCCGGTTTAAGTTCGATGACGCCGGGACGAACGGGAGATGTCCCCGTCCGTGAGGCACGGACGGGGCGCGGCGGGGAATCAGCGGGCGAACGCTTCGAGAAGGGTCTTGGCGGCCAGCTTGCCAAGGTTGTTGGAGGCCAGCGGGCTGTCGCCGGTGAGCAGCTTGCGGTCGCGGTGGACCTGGCCGGTGATGCCCTTGTTGAGGATCTTCACCCCGAGCTTCTGCAGGTTCTCGCCCACCAGCCAGGGCAGGGGACCGGGCATGTAGCCGATCTCCAGGTTGGCGCCGGTGTCCAGGGCGTCGGGGAACACGCAGATCTCGTAGCCCTTGAACGGGTAGTCCTCCGGCTTCTCGTCGACCGCCGGTGCCAGCAGGCAGGCCGGACCGTGGCAAAGGGTGATGATGTAGCGGTCCTTGGCGAGGAAGGCATTGAGCAGCCGTTTCACCTCCCGGCTGTGCGGAATGCCCGCCAGCACGCCGTGGCCGCCGGGAACGAACACCGCGGCGTACGGCGAGTCGTCGGCGACGGCCTGCTCCAGGAGGTCGGCGAGCTTCTGCGGCGCTTTCAGCTTGGGCAGGTACTTCGCGTAGATGCTCTTCACCGCCTCGTCCTCGCCGGGCATCGCCCACATCTCCAGCTTCACCGGGTTGCCGGAGAGCGTGGCGACATCGAACTCGAAGCCGGCCCTGTCCAGGTGGTACATCGGCAGGAGCATTTCCACCGGGTGGTTGCCGGTGGAGAACATGCTGCCGTTCTGCATCAGGATGTAGCGTTCGTCGGTACCGATCATCAGCACCTTCTTGCCGCCCTTGTACGGGGTCGGGTAGTCGGCGCCGTCGAAGTCGGTCTTCGCCGAGGTGTACTGGCTCAGGGAATAGGGCGAGGGAAAGAACGCGTTGTGCTCGGCGTGGTCGGGCGTCGGGGTTCTGCTGGTGTCGCGCTCGTTGCTCATGGCTCGTTCCTTTCTGCGTGATGGAGGTCGCACCAAGACGATAGGCGGGGTCGCCGGCCGGCGAAATAGGGGAAATCCCCTAACCCACGATCGGTCGCCTGAGGGTTTTCCCCTATGGGCTTTTGCCGGCAAGCCGGGGATCATGCGGGAAAAGCCAGGAACGTCCGCTCCATGACCGACTACGCCAGCCTTCTCTTCGACAGCGTCGCCCGGCTGCGTAAGGCCGCTACCACCGAGGCGGTCTGCCGCGAGATGGTGGAGTTCGCCGCACGCCTGGGCTTCGACCGGGTGATCGTCTGCAGCCTGTTCCCCCGCCCCGGCGAGGACGAACTGATCGACGAGCTGTTCTTCGTCCATGGCGACTGGGCCGAGGGGCGCAGCGCCCAGGAGCGCGACGCCTATCTTCTGCACTGTCCGGTCACCCGGCACATCCTCGAACTGGACGAGCCGTTCTTCTGGTCGAAGAGCCCCTCGGAGGATCCCGAGCGCATGACCTACCGCATCGTCCGTGGGGTCCGCGACCTCGGCCAGGTCAATGGCATGCAGGTGCCGGTGTTCGGCCGCAACGGTCTGGAGGGCGCGGTGTCTTTCGCCGGCGAGCGGCTGGACCTGAATGCCGGTTGCAAGCTCGCCGCCCAGGCCTTCTGCCCGATCCTGTTCTTCGCCCTGAAGCGCCTGCGCGGCCCTGTGTCGGCGGGCGATGCGCAAGCGCTCAGCGAGCGCGAGCGGGAAGTCCTGCAATGGATCGCCCTGGGCAAGCAGCAAGCGGAGGTGGCGGCGATCCTGATGATTTCCGAGCGCACCGTGGAGAATCACCTGCGTGCCGCCCGCCGCCGTCTCGGCGCGGCGTCCACCGCCCAGGCGGTGGCGCGGGCGCTGCGCCTGGGCGATATCGAGGTCTGAGCCGCCTCAGGGAGCGGACGTGAGGACGATCTTGCCGATGTGCTGGCCGGAGTCCATCAGTTCGTGGGCCTGGCGCGCCTGTTCCAGGGGGAAGGTGCGGAACACTTGCGGCCGGACAGTGCCGGCGCGCACATGCGGCCAGACCTGGCGCTCCAGTTCGGCGATGATCGCGCCTTTCTCGTCGTGGCTTCGCGAGCGCAGGGTCGAGCCAAGATGGACCAGGCGCTTGCTCAGCATCGGGAACAGGTCGACTTCGGCGGCCTTGCCCTTGATCACGCCGATCTGCACGATCCGTCCGTTCATCGCCGCCGCCTGGTAGTTCCGCGTCACATAGTCGCCGGCAACGATATCGACGATCACATCGACCCCGCGACCTTCGGTGCCGCGCAGCACTTCCTCGACGAAGTCCTGCTCGGTGTAGTCGATCGCCACGTCGGCGCCGAGGCGCAGGCTGGCCTCGCGCTGGGCCTCGCTGGAGATCGTGGTGAAGATCTTCGCCGCGCCGAAGGCCTTGCCCAGCATGGTCGCGGTGGTGCCGATGCCGGAGGCGCCACCGTGGACCAGCAGCGTCTCGCCGGCCTTGAAGCCACCGCGCTGGAACAGGTTGACCCAGACGGTCATGAAGGTTTCCGGCAGCGCCGCCGCTTCCTCCATGCCCAGGCCGTCGGGCAGGTGCAGGGTGGTGCGCTCGTCGGCCACCGCGAACTGCGCGTAGCCGCCGCCGGGAATCAACGCCATCACCGCCTCGCCGACGGCGAAGCGGCTGACCTCGCTGCCGACCGCCCGCACCGTGCCGGCGATTTCCAGGCCGGGAATGTCCGAGGCGCCGGGCGGCGGGTCGTACACGCCCTTGCGCTGAAGCACGTCGGGACCGTTGACGCCGGCGGCGCGGACTTCGACCAGGACCTCGCGCGGGCCGGGCGTCGGCAGCGGCCGGCTGGTCGCCACCAGTACCTCGGGGCCGCCGGGCCGGGCGATCTCGATGGCGGTCATTCGTTCGGGAAATCGGTTCGTGCTGCTCATCGCATGCTCCTGGGAAAATGGTTCGGACCTGATTCGCATGGTAATCAGCGCGGATGCCGTGGTCGCGCAGCGCTTTTTCATTAGACTGATGCGAAAATGCATCAGGAAAACCGCCATGAATTGGGACGACACCCGCGTCTTCCTCGCGCTCTGCCGCGAGCACACCCTGCGCGGCGCCGCCCGCGCGCTTCACATCGACCAGGCCACGGTGGGCCGGCGGCTGGCGTCGCTGGAGGCGGCGCTGGGCTCGACCCTGTTCCTGCGCACATCATCCGGCTACCTGCTGACCCCGGCCGGCGAGGCGGCCTTCGAACTGGCCGAGAAGATGGAGCGCTCGGCCCTGGAGCTGCTGCGGCGGACCCGCGGGATGGACCACCGACTGTCCGGCGAGGTGCGGTTGTCCACCACCGACTCCCTGGCCGTCGACTTCGTGCTACCCGCCCTGGCCCGCCTGCACCTTGAACACCCGGATATCCGCGTGCTGCTCGACAGCGCTTCGGCCGTGGTCGACCTGCCCAAGCGCGAGACCGACATCGCGATTCGCACCCTGCGGCCGGAAAATCCCGATTTGATCCTGAGAAAACTCGCCAGTTGGCCCATGGGCCTGTTCGCTTCCGCGGACTACCTGCGGCGCAACGGCGTACCGGTGCCCGGCGAGCGTTTCCGCGGCCACGACCTGGTGATGTACGAACCCTATTGGCACAGCCAGCGCGAACTGACCCTGGGCGGCGAGCCGATCCGCGACGGCCGGGTGGTCATCGCGGTGAATTCCAACATGATGGTGCGCCAGGCCCTGGCGCGTGGCCTGGGGCTCTGCGAGCTGCCGCTGTACATGGGCGAGCGCGACGGACTGGTGCGGGTCTGGCCGCAGCGTGAGCGACGCCGGCCATACGAGGTGTGGATGGTTACCCACAAGGACCTGCGCCACACCGCGCGGGTCCGCGCGGTGATCGAGCGGCTGGTGGAGGCGTTCGCCGAAGCGCCGGCCTGAGCCTGCAACGCCGGCGCCGGGTTCCGGTCGAATGCGGCGGCGCGCCGCGGAATCGCGCATCATAGGCGCCATCAGATCGAGGAGATTTCCATGGCAATCCCAAGCATCCCGCGTTTGGCCGTACTGACGCTCGGACTGGCACTCGCAGCGGCCGCCAGTGCCGCCGACGAGGCGCAACTGGTCGAGGCGATCAACGCCTACCGTGGCCAGGTGCAGTCCTGCGGCGGGCAGGCCAGCGGCGAACTGCCGCCGCTGGCCGCCGACCCGCGCCTGGCCTTGCCGGTGAATGCCGCCGGCGACCTGCAGCAGGCGATGGCGCAGGCCGCCTACCCGATGGTCAACGTGCAGTCGATCAGCCTTTCCGGGCCGCGCGATGCCGGCGCGGCGATGAAGGCGCTGCAGGAAAGCTTCTGCCGCGTGGTGCTCGACCCGCAATTCGTCGACGTCGGCGTCAGCCGCCAGGACCGCGACTGGCGCATCGTCCTCGCCCGGCCATTGCTGCGCGGCGGCATGGGCGATTGGCAGGCGGAAGGGCAGAAGCTCCTGGAACGGATCAACGCCGCCCGCGGGCAAGCCCGCCAGTGCGGTGGCAAGCCCTACGCAGCGGCCCAGCCGCTGGCCTGGAACGCCACCCTTGGCGGCGCCGCCGAAGCGCATTCGCGGGCGATGGCCAACGGTAACTTCTTCGACCACCTCGACCGCGACGGCCGCACCCCCGGCGACCGCGCCGAGCTGGCCGGCTACAGCGGCGGGCTGATCGGCGAAAACATCGCCGCCGGCCAGGACGGGGTGGACAAGGTGGTCGACGGCTGGCTGGCCAGCCCGGGCCACTGCGCCAACCTGATGAACCCCGGCTACCGCGAGCTGGGCGCGGCCTACGCCACCGATCCGAAGAGTGACGCGGGAATCTACTGGACGGCCATGTTCGGTTCGCCCTGAAGTCCTCCGCGCCCGGAGCTGACGACGGGCTGGGCGCCTTCCGCAAACGAAAAAACCGGCGCCATGGCGCCGGGTTCCCTTTCAGCCTGTCCCGCCCTCAATGCGGCGCATTGAGAGTCAGGCGCATGTGCCGGTTGACGTCCTTGTACAGCAGGTAGCGGAAGCGCCCCGGGCCGCCCGAATAGCAGGCCTGCGGGCAGAAGGCGCGCAGCCACATGAAGTCGCCGGCCTCCACCTCGACCCAGTCCTGGTTCAGGCGGTACACCGCCTTGCCTTCCAGCACGTACAGGCCGTGCTCCATCACGTGGGTCTCGGCGAAGGGGATCACGCCGCCCGGCTCGAAGTTGACGATGTTGACATGCATGTCGTGGCGCATGTCGCTCATGTCGACGAAGCGGGTGGTGCTCCAGCGGCCTTCGGTGTCCGGCATCACCAGCGGCTGGATGTCCTGCTCGTTGGTGACGAAGGCTTCCGGCAGCGGTACGCCGTCGACCTTCTGGTAGTGCTTGCGGATCCAGTGGAAGCGGGTGTGCTGGCCGGTGGTATTGCGCACCTTGTAGTCGGCGCCCGGCGGAATGAAGGCGTAGCCGCCCGGCTGCATGGCGTGGACCTGGCCCTGCAGGGTCAGGCTCAGCTCGCCTTCGACGACGAACAGCACGGCCTCGGCGTTGGGATCCTGCTCCGGTTTGTCGCTGCCACCGTTGGGCGCCAGTTCGACGATGTACTGCGAGAAGGTCTCGGCGAAGCCGGACAGCGGGCGGGCGATCACCCACATGCGCATGTTGTCCCAGAACGGCAGGTGGCTGGTGACGATATCGCGCATCACCCCCTTGGGAATCACGGCATAGGCTTCGGTGAACATCGCCCGGTCGGTGAGCAGCTCGGTCTGTGCCGGGTGCCCGCCGTGCGGCGCGTAGTAGCTGGACTTGGACATGGAGCGTTTCCTCGTTGTTGTCTTGCTGCCGGCGCACGCGCCGCCGGAGCGAAACGGGCGGGCGCGAGCCGTTGCTGACGGCAACGATATCCAGCGCCTGGCGCATGCACAAATTAAATGTTGGAATCCAGCATATTCATTTTTCGAATGCGGACCGGCTCCGGGTATCTTCCGCCAGCACCCGCGACAGCACGCGCGCCAGCGCCTTCACCATCGGATCCGCCGCCGGCCGGTGCAGCAGCGCCACTTCGAACACGTCCACCGCCGGCAGCCCGGCGTTCTTCGGCAGCACCGCATGGCCTGCGCTCACCGCGCGCAGCGGCAGCAGGCCGATGCCCATGCCGTCGGCGATGGCCGATTGCAGGCCGCTGAGGCTGGAACTGGTGAAGCTGATGTGCCAGCGCCGGCCGACCGCTTCCAGGGCGGCGATCATCTCGTCGCGGTAGACTCCGCGCGGCGGGAAGGTGACGATGGGCAGCGGGTCGAGGTCGATGCAGGGATTCCTGGCGCTGTCCACCCAGCATGTCTTTTCCGGCCAGCAGGCCAGTGCCTCGCGGCTGGCGCGGCGCTGCTTGAGCAGCACCAGGTCCAGTTCGCCGCGGTCGTAGCTGGCGCTGAGGTCGCGGCTCATGCCGCTGGTGACTTCCAGCTTGACCTGTGGATAACGCCGGTTGAAGGCCGCCAGTCGCTCGGTGGTGCGGCCGGCGGCGAAGTCGTCCGGCACGCCGATGCGCACCGTCAGCGCCACCGTGGCGCCGGACAGCGCCTCGGCCAGTTCGTCGTTCAGCGCCAGCAGGCGACGCGCGTAGCCGAGCAGCGTATCGCCGGCGTCGGTCGGCAACACGTCGCGGTTGCCGCGCTCCAGCAGGCGGTGTCCGGCCATTTCCTCCAGGCGGCGAACCTTCTGGCTGACGGTCGACTGGGTCGAGTGCAGGCGCGCGGCGGCAGTGGTGAAGCTGCCGCAGTCGGCCACCGTGACGATGGCGCGGAGCAGGTCGAGGTCGAACAGGCGGCTATTCGATTTTTCACTGTCGCTCATGGTCGTATCGCATTTTCGAATGTCGTCGCCGCTTTTAGCAGGCCGTGCCGTCAGCGGCAACCGCTCAGCGTCGACGCAGCGTGCCCAGCGGTCGACCAATGCGCTGGAAGCGGCGGGAAACCCGCCAGGCGGTCATGCATGCGCCAGGAACAGGACTGCGGAGCGCTACTCGGGCACCTCGACGTTGACCTGTAGCGCGTCGTGGCGCCAGTACTCCAGGTCGCAGTCGATCAGGCGGCCCGCCTGGTCGCGGTTGACCCGCACGATCTGCAGCGCCGGGCTGCCCACCGAGACCCGCAGCGGCCCGGCGGCCTCCGCCGGGAGGATGGTCGGGACCATCTCGAAGCGCACCCGGCCATAGCGGATGCCGTAGTGGTTGGCGTAGAGATCGGTCAGCGAGCGAGTCAGGTCGAAGCGCTCGATGCCGGGAAAGTAGGCGGGATTCAGGTAGTGCTCGACGTACAGCACCAGCCGCCCGTCGACCCGCCGCGCCCGGCGGATCTGGAACACCCGCGACAGCGCCGGTAGCTCCAGGCGCTGGCAGATGTCGACGCTGGCCGGGATCATCGCCGCGCCGAGCACCTCGGTCTCCGGCACCCGGCCCTGGTCGGCGACCATCGCGTGGAAGTGGCTGCGCACCAGCGGGTTGTACAGCAGCCGCTGCGGCGAGACGAACCAGCCGCGGCGTTCCTCGCGGTAGATCAGGCCCTGGTCCTCCAACTGGCCGAGCGCCTCGCGCAGGGTGATGCGGGTGGTCGAGAACAGCTCGCTCAACTGCCGTTCGCTGGGCAGCTTGCTGCCGCGCGCGAGCAGGCCGCGCTCGATCTGCTCGCGCAGGGACTGGTAGATCACCGTCAGGGGGCGGGACGGCTCGTCGCGCATATCGACGCTTCTCCGCTGGGGCTCCGGGGGGGGCTACAGGGTAATGCTTCCGGGCCGCCGGCGGTATAGCGCGACGCGCCTTCTCAGCGCCATTGCAGCACCGGCCAGCCGGCCTCGCGGGCGTGCCCGAGCAGCGCCGGGTCGGGGTTCACCGTGTGCGGCCGGTCGACCCGCGAAAGCAGCGGCAGGTCGTTGCGCGAGTCGGAATAGAAGGTCGCGCCGGCCAGCGTCTCGCCCTCCTGGGCCAGCCAGGCATCGAGGCGGCGGACCTTGCCCTCGCGGTAGGTGAGGGTGCCGCGGGTGCGCCCGGTGTAGAGGCCGTCGCGCTCCTCGATGTCGATCGCCAGCACCTCGTCCACCCCCAGCCGGCGGCCGATGGCGCTGACCAGGAAGTGCGCCGAGGCGGAGATGATCAGCAGGCGGTCGCCGGCCTGGCGGTGGCGTTCCAGGCAGCGCACGGCGTCGGCGTGGATGCGCGGCGCAACGATCCGCGCGACGAAATCCTCGACGGCGCCGGCGATTTCCGCCGGGGTGCGGCCGGCGATGGGCGCCAGGCTGAAGTCCATGTAGTCCTCCATGGCCAGCCGGCCCTCGGCATAGAGTTCCATGAGGCGGCGTTCCTGGTGCAGGAAGGCGGTCTTCTCGACCCAGCCCAGTTCGGTCATGTAGCGCCCCCAGAGGGTCGCGCAGTCGCCGTCGATCAGGGTGTCGTCGAGGTCGAAGAGGGCAAGTGGCATAGGCGGTTCCTTGTTCGCTAGGGATTGGCCCGGCGCGCCTGGCGCCGGGCGGTGGTTCGGAGAGGTTTCAACGCGGCTTGCCGGCCGCCAGCAGCGGCCCGCCGGCATGCGCCTTCGGTTCGACGCGGCGCGTGCCCGGCCGGCTGTTCCAGAACGGCACCAGCAGCAGGCTGGCGAGCAGCGCGGTGGCGGTGAACACGAAGAACACCGTGAGGGTGTCGAAGTAGCCCGGCAGCAGGCCGCCGAGGATCGCCCCGACCGAGCCGCAGCCGTTGACGAAGCCGGTGGCGGTGCCGGCCGCCTCGCTGGTGCCGAAGTCGATGGCGGCGGCGCCGCTGATCATCGAGTCCGGCCCGTAGAGGGTGACGCCCATCATGAACAGCAGGCCGACCACCAGGTACAGGCTGCCGCTCTGCATCGCCGGGACGAACAGCGCCAGGCTCAGGGTCAGCGCCGCCAGGCTGAGCACGCAGGCCGGCATGCGGCGGGCGCCGAACAGCTTGTCCGAGGCCAGGCCGATGAGGATCGGCCCGGCCAGCCCGGCGACCTCGAAGGCCGAAGGCACGATGGCCGAGGCGACCTTGCCGATCTCCGGCATGCGTTCGTAGATGATCACCGGGCCCCAGAGCAGGATCGCGTAGCGCGCCGGCTTGAGCAGGAAGTAGGCGATGCCGAGGACCAGCACGTGGGGATTCCTGAGCGCCTTCAGCAGGGCGCCGGAATGGCTCGGCCGGGGCGCGTCGGCGGGGGGCGCGGCCTCGGCCTCCACGGGCGGCAGGCCGACGTCCTGCGGACGGTTGCGCTGGAGGAAGAAGAACAGCACGGCCACCGCCAGCACCACTCCCGCCGAGGACAGGAAGGCCATGCGCCAGTCATGCGTCAACCGGTAGGCGCACCAGCCGGCGAACGGCGTCGCCACCAGCCCGCCGAAGGCGTAGCAGGTGCTCCACAGGCCGAGCACGCGGCCTCGCTCGTAGGTGGCGAAGAAGGCGCCGATGTTCTTGCACAGCCCCGACCAGCCGGTGGACTGCGCCAGGCCCTGGACCACCATGCAGGCGGCGAAGATCGGCAGGGTGGCGAAGGTACCCATCGCCAGCGCCGCCAGCGCCGAGGTGAGCAAACCGCCGAGCACCACCACGCGGGTGCCGAAGCGGTCGGCGAACACCCCCCACATGAACTGGCCCACGGCGTAGGCGGCCAGGTAGAGGGCATCGAGATCGGCCATGGCGCTCTTGTCGAGTTCGAAGGAGGGGTCTTCGGCGATGCCGAGCTTGGCCACCGAGAAGGCCTTGCGGGTGAAGTAGAAGGCGGCGTAGGCCAGCCAGGTGATGACGAAGATCTGGATGCGCCAGCGCTGGAGCGATTGCCAGCCACGGTGCAGGGTACCGTTGTGGTTGTTCATGTGGGTCCCTATGGGTCTAGACAGTGCGGGGAGGTTGTTCTTGTTGTGCTGCTGCAAAGCTGTCCGGATGCATGGTCTAGGCCAGATGCCTTTTCCATGACTTTTTTCGTGCGCAAGGTTGGCTGTCGGCGCGCTCCTGCTCGGTCCTGCCGAGGCTGAGATGGATTGTGAAGGTGTGGCGGCGGTGCGTGGCGCCGATCCGGTCAGGCTGGGCCGGCTGGCGAAGGTCAATCTAGCACCGGGTATTTTTATGGTCTAGACCAAAAATAGAGCGAAACCATTCGATTTTTTCGGGGGATTGCCCGGTATTGGTGCGTTTTCTTGTCCTGGTTGCGCCTTTGGGTGGGACTTTCCCGCGTATTTTCAAGAAATTGGAATAGACCAGATTTTCGATGATGTGCCAGCGCCTCTGGCGCGCCGTGCGCCGCCGCTGGATGGCCGTGTGTCGCGGCGCTCGGCTAGACTGCGGGACCTCGCGCCGGATCGGACCGCCATGCTGAGAAACGTCACCGACCTAGACCTGCGTCTGTTGCGCATCTTCGCCTGCGTGGTGAAGTGCGGCGGTTTCACCGCGGCCCAGGCCGAGCTGAACATGAGCCAGTCGAACATCAGCATGCACATCGCCAGCCTGGAGAAGCGCCTCGGCTACCGGCTCTGCGAGCGCGGCAAGGGCGGCTTCCGACTGACCGCCAAGGGCCGCCGGGTGCTGGAGGCTTCGCGAACGATGTTCGACGCCATCGGCCTGTTTCGCGACCAGGCGCAGGCGTTGTCCGGACGTTTGGTCGGGGAGCTGTACCTGGGCCTGGCGGACAATCTCGCGACCTTGCCCCAGGCCCGTTTCGGCGATGCGCTGGCGCGCTTCCAGCGGCGCGACCAGGATGTCCAACTGAACCTTTTCGTCAATTCGCCCACCGAGCTGGAACTGGCGGTGATCGAAGGCGAGCTGGACCTGGCGATCTCCTATTTCAGCCGTTCGCGGCCGAGCCTCGAATACCGCCCGCTGTATCGCGAAGAGATCGGCGTGTTCTGTGGCGATCGCCATCCGCTGTTCGCCGAGGCGCAGCCGACCCTGGAGCGGATCGCCGCCTGCGACTGGGTGATGCACGGCTTCCTGCCGGAAAACCTGGTCCTGCCGCTACGCCCGTCGCGCAGCCGCGCCACCGCCTACCACATGGAAGCGGTGGCCCATGCCGTGCTGGCCGGCACCCACCTGGGCTACCTGCCGACCCATTACGCCGAAGCCTGGATCGAGCGCGGGCGGATGCGCGCGCTGTTGCCGGAGCGGCTGAGCTATCCGGTGGAGCACAGCATGATCGTCTATGCCGGGCGCCCCCTCAGCGAAGCCGCCCGCGCCTTCATCGACGACCTGCTGCAGGTCCACGGCCTGGGGTCCTGAGCACTCAGGCGAGAGTCCCTGCCACCGCCTGGCGGTAGATGCGCGCATAATCCCGGGCATCGAGCGGTAGGGCGTTGGTCGCCGAGGAGGACAGGTCGGCCAGCGCCTGCTCGCCCACCCATTGCGCGTCCTCGCCATCCAGGCCGAGGGCGGCGAGGTTCGCCGGGATGCCGATGCGCGCGCGCAGTTCGAGGATCCACGCCAGCAGGCCGTCGAAGCTCGCTTCGTCGAGTTCCAGGTAGCGCGCCAGGCGCGCGGCGTCGGCTTCTATCGCCGGGCGGTTGGCCAGCAGAACGTAGGGCAGCAGCACGGCGTTCAGCAGGCCGTGGTGCAGGTGATGGCGAGCGCCCAGCGGGTGGGCCAGGGCGTGGACCCCGCCAAGCCCCTTCTGGAATGCCACTGCGGCGCTGGCCGAGGCTACCAGCATGCCTTCCCGGGCGGCGAGGTCGTTGCCGTCGCGCACGGCGTTTTCCAGGTGCTGCCTGACCAGGCGCACGCCTTCCAGGGCGATGCCCGCCGACATCGGATGGTAGAGCGGCGAGAACAGCGCCTCCAGGTGATGGGTGAGGGCGTCCATGCCGGTGGCGGCGCTCAGCGCCGGCGGCAACCCGCGGGTCAGGCGCGGGTCGAGGAATACGCAGGCGGCCAACAGCTCGCGGTGGCCGACGACCCGCTTGATGCCCAGTTGCGTGTCGGTCAGCACCGCCTCGCGTCCCAGTTCCGAGCCGGTGCCGGCGGTCGTGGGCAGCGCCAGCAGCGGCGGCAGGCCGAGCGGCGGGTAGTCGGCGAGGGTCGGATAGCTGCGCAGCGTCTGTGTCCATTCGAAGCGTTCGAGTCCGTGCGGATCGCGGCTGAGCAGGGCGATTCCCTTGGCCGCGTCGAGGGCGCTGCCGCCGCCGAGGGCGATCAGCGCGTCATGCCCGCCGGCCTCGAAGCGCCTGGCGCCGCCCTGGACTTCAGCGAGGCTGGGGTTGCTCGACAGTTCGTGGAACAGGTCATGGTCGATGCCGGCGCGTTCCAGGCACTCGCGCACCAGGCGCAGGGGCTCCAGGGCGAGCATGCCGGGATCGGTGACCAGCAGGGGCCGGCGTGCGCCCGCCAGCGCGCAACGCCTCGGCAGTTGTTCCAGGGCGCCGACGCCGCAGAGGATATCGGTGGGGTAGTTCCAGTAATGCAGGTCGCTCATGGCGATGCTCCGTGAAAGCAGGATGAGCCGGGCCCCGCCGGGCGCGAAGCCAGCGTGCGGGAACAACCGGAGGAGGCGCCGGAACGGCCGGCGCGTGCGGGTCAGTCCGCCGGCGGAGCGGCGAAGCTGAGGCTGGTGGCGATGCGCCGATGCGGCTTGGCGATGACCATGTAGAGCAGGCCGAACGCGGCCAGCGCGGAGAACACCACGACCACCGCCCAGACCTGGAACCAGGGCGCGTCGGGCGGGGCGAGGCTGGCCCGCGGCCAGGCGACGTTGAGCGCCTCGAACGACAGCCAGGCGACTGCCAGGACGTTCACCGCCAGCCCCGCGCGTCCCAGGCGCAAGGCGCCCTTGTCCGGGTCCCAGCGGCCGACGAGGCGGGCCCAGAGGGCGCAGGCGGCGACGATCAGGAAGACCACGAAGAAACCGCCGCTGCCGAACGCGATCAGCGTGCCGACCGCCGTGGCGTTCAGCCCCAGGGCCAGGCCTAGGCTGGCCAGCAGCGTGCTGCAGACCATCGCCGCCATCGGCACCTTGCGCCGGTCGACCCGGCGCAGCAGGGCGGAGCCGGGCAGGATGGCGTCGCGCGCCATGCCGAAGATCGCCCGGCCGATGTAGGTCTGCACCGACACCACGCAGGCGACGAAGGCGATCAGCACCACTGCGACGAAGGGCCGCTCGGCCCAGGCGCCGAAGGCGTCCACCACCGCCGGGGTGACCGGGTCGACCACCTGGCCGCTGACCACCGCGCCGATGTCCTGGTAGGACAGGGTCACGGCGAAGGCGGTGAGCATCACGGTGAGTCCCACCACCAGCATCGAGCGCAGGATCGCCCGGGGAGTGGAGACGCGGGCATCGGTGGTTTCCTCGGAAATCTGCGAGCAGGCGTCGAAGCCGAGGAAGGCCCAGCCGCCCACCGCCAGCGCGGTCAGCACGCCGTCCAGGTAGGAACCGTCCGCATCGCCTGTGCCGCCCGGGCCGCTGAACAGCAGGTCGAGCGGATGGTTGCGGAAGAACAGCAGCAACAGCACGCCGATACCGATGGAGGCGATGGCCTCGGCGACGATCCCGGCATTGACGAAGTACTTCAACGGGTTGATCCCCAGCAGGTTCACCGCCAGTCCCAGCGCCAGCAGCAGCGCGCCGCAGAGCACCTGGCCGTTGGCCGACGGCGGCGCGCCGGTCGCCAGCAGGCCGAGCCAGAAGCCACCGAGGTAGGCCACGGTAGTCAGCGAGGCCAGCGCCGAAGCCAGGTAGAGGAAGCCGGTGAACCAGGCCAGGCGGTCGCCCACCAGGCGCCGCACCCACTGGTAGCAGCCGCCGGCCAGCGGAAACTGCGAGGACAGCTCGGCGTAGACCAGCGCCACGCCGAACTGCAGCAGCAGGCACAGCGGCACCACCCAGACCCAGGAGGGGCCCATGCTCATGGCGCCGAGGGACATCACCGAGTAGATGCCCACCACCGGCGAGATGGTGGCGAAGCCGACGGAAAAGGACGACCACAGGCTCAGCCCGCGCTCCAGTTCCTGGCGATAGCCGTGGGCCGCCAGCAGGCGTTCGTCGCGGGAGGTATCGCGGAGATCAGTCATGGCGGTCTCCGGGCGAGCGCTGCGGGGAAGGGGAAAGGCGGATGCCACCGGTGCGATGGGTGAGCATGGAGAGTCCTCGTCGGCTATTGGAATTGTTATGGCCGCTTCCGGGACGAGCGAAAGCGTGGCAGACGCAGGTTAGGCGGATTATCTATCAGGATGAATTCATATTCGATTGGGCTGGCATCAGGAAAACCTGATGTATGGCCAGGCCCCGAGAAGGCCGGCTCCTGCGAAGGGAGCCGGCCGGTCGCGGCAGCTACTTCAGGTCCTCGCGCGACGGTTTGCCGGGCTGGCTGGCGTAGTCCGGCAGGGCGCTGATCGCCTGTTCCTGGTCGGGGATGCTGGACGGGTCGAGGTCGCCGCCGACGTTGCGCGGGTCGGTGGGGATCGCCGAGGGAATCACCACGGTGCGCTCGGCCAGCGGCCAGCCGAGGATGGTCTCCAGGCGCCCGCCTTCCTCCTCGGGGCCGGTGATGGCGTCCAGGCGCAGCGGCAGCGGATGGCCGATCAGCCGTTCGACCTCGCCCGCCGCCTCCGGCGCGGCCAGGGTCAGGCCGGTGCGGTAGAAGCCCGGCAGACTCGAGCGCGGCACATAGACCCGCAGCAGGGCACCGTTGCGGATCCGGCCGCGCGCGTCGGGTTCCTGGTCCTGGGCGTAGCCGTAGGCCAGCGCCGGATCGCCGGCGATATAGAAACCGCGCCAGATCGCGTCGAGGTCCTGGCTGCGCGCGCGCACCCCGCCGAAGACGATGCTTTGCGCCGCCTCGAGGAAGGTGCCGTGGTAGCCGACGAACACATAGCCGCGCTCCTCCAGTTGGCGGTGCGCCTGGAGCAGCCGCTCCACCGTCCAGTTCTGCGTGCCGCGGGTGCTGAAGCTGACGTCGCCACCGTCGCCGAGGAACTCCGCGCCAGTGGGATAGTTGCGCTCCAGCAGGGCGTCGCCGCTGTCCGCCGGGCCCGCGCATTCACCGGCGGCGACCGGGCAGGTCAGGCTCACCACGTCGGCGCTGGCCGCGCCGGCCTCGTCGTTGCCGGTGCCCTGCCGGACGAAGCGCTCGCTCTCGGCGGCGGCCAGGGTCAGGGCCAGACGGGCCTGCTCCGGCTGCTCGCGGATCGCTTCGCCCAGGTCGCCGCCGCTGCCGGGGCTGGCCAGGGCGTTGCGGATCACCTGGTCGACCTGGTTCCACGACAGCCGCGCCGCCAGGTAGAGGGCGACCAGCCGCTGCACCGGATAGCCGCACTGCTCCAGTTGTTCCCAGCCGCGCGGCTGGCGATGACGGGTGAAAGTCTCCAGCGGCAGGTGGCAAGCCTGGTGCGCGGTCAGCGCGGCCAGGCTGCCGCCCTCGGGGAAATGCAGGCGATGACTGATGACCGTGGGCTTGATGTCCAGGTCATGCTTCGCCGGGTTGCCGGCGAGCACCCGGTAGATCTTGCCTTCCCAGGTATCGTCGAGGTTGCAGCGCTGCTGGGCGAGGTAGTTGTAGACCCCGTCCAGCGGGTCGAGCAGGCACAACACCTTGCCGCTGGCCCATTCGCTCCAGCGCTTTTCCCGGCGCGGCTGGGCCTGGGCCATGACCACGCTGACCCCGGCATGGCTGATGGCGAGCGTCGGCTGCATCTCGTTGCTCTCGTGCGCCCTGACGAAGAAGGTGGCATCGCGTGCCAGCTTCGCCAGCAACTCGTCGCCCATCTCGATGGTGTAGATCGGCGACATGTGGCTGAGCTGGTTACCGGCGTTCAGTTCGTGGATGAACACCTTGATGTTCGAGGGCTTCTCGTGGCCGATCGGTACCAGCCAGTTCAGCGACCAACTGCCGCGCGCCTGGCGCGTGTAGCTGTAGCGCACCGGCTTGTTCGGCTCGACGCCGCCTTCGAGGCGGATGGTCAGGCCGTCGCTGGTGATGCTGAGGGCGTTGTCGATGGCCAGCTTGAGCGCGTCGTTGCCGCCCTCCAGGACCATGGAGTAGTGCAGCACGCCCTGGCCGTTGGTGTCGGCGATGGCCGGGTCGACGCTCATGCGGCTGGAACGCACGCCGTCCTTGAGGTCGAGCACGCAGGCCTTGGCGCATTCGTTCCAGAGGTCGAAGGCTTCCTCGGCGGCGGACGCGGACGAGCCGCCGGCGAGCAGGCCGAGGCTAGCGACCAGGGGGATCCAATGGGGTGTCAGGTGCATCGCGATGGCTCCTGTGATGGGTGAAGGATGAGGCTGATCGAGCGGTTGGTTTTTCTTGTCGGGCGAGCCGGCGGAGAGCGGCGGGGCGTCTAGGGTGCGGGATGCGGGGAGGCTGGCGGGGAGCGGAAGAGGGCTTTTATGGGATTTATGAACTGGATTGCAGAGTGGAAGAAATATCCATGGGCGAGGGGACGGACAACCGTTCCTGGGCTTCGGATGAGAGTAAGTGGTCGAGGCACTGGGCGAGTGACGAGCCCCCCTCGGGATCGATCAAGGGGAGCTTGGTCGGGTTGGGATTGCAGCGGTTCCGACTATGCCTGTGCCAGCATCGCCGCGAAGCGTGCGGCGGGCCATTGCTTGCGGTCGGAGACCTGGCCATCGCCGAGTTCCATCAGGCGCAACTCGCCACTGGTCGACTCGACCACGTCGACGGAAAAGAACGGGCAATCGATACGTTGTGCCACCTGTTCCACTAGCGGCGGGACGGTATCGAGACGCCCGTGAGCGCGGCCGTGAAGAACGAAGTAGCGTTCCTCGGTTTCCGCACGCAGCGCCTCGAACTCCCGAAGGCATACACCGCCTTCGATGGTGCCTCGATAACGCTCGATCGAATCGAGGACTTCCCGCACTTCCGCAGCATTGGTGGCCTTCGAGCCGCGCTGGGTGGTCAGGGATTTCACATGGTCCTTGACGAACCAGGCGCGCCACGGGCTTTGCGCCAACACTGCCTCGAAGTCGGCGTTCCTGGACAGGAACAGGGTCGCCGGCGTGAGGTCCTCACAGAGCGGATACCACTCCGGCAAGTAATGGCAGTGCCGATATTGCTGTGGACTGGTCAGGGGCCGTCCGCCAGCGACGAGGATCGCGCCGTGCAGGCGAGCGTAGTTTTCCGGTGTGAGCATCCAGCCGCGATACAGCACCTGGGGGTTTGCCGGAAACTCCGGGCGGGCGCGAAAGCGTCCACTCTCCAGTTCCTCGTCGCAGAACAGCGAACAGGCCAAGCCTGCCGAACGGGCCGCGTCATATTCCTCGACGAAGAGTTCATCGACCGCGTTGCTGCGGTCGGGGGCGGAGGGGTAAAGCAAGTGCATCGCGAACCTCGCTGGGTCGGTGGATGGTCATTCGGCGACGGCGCAACCAAGACGTACCACGAGCGTGCTGTCGGCCGCCAGTTGCGCATCCGCTGCCAGCGTTAGGGTACGGGTGCCTTCGTAGCGACCGTCGAGCAGACCTTCCTGAAGGACCTGTGCCTTCGCATTGGCATGCATGGCCAGCAGCCGATATCGCACCAGCGCTGAGGTACAGCCGCATTCGCCGGTGGAGCGCCGGGCCTCAAGGATGATTGGCTGGTGCAACTGGCCCTCCGCCGTGTGCGGTGCACCGAGCCGGGCGGCGAGGCAGGCGGAGAGGGCATTGTCGAGCGTCGCCGCGTCGGCGAATGGGGCGGCCAGGCAGAGGCTGCCGAGGAGCAGAGCTTTGGCGTCCATGTCGGGGTTCCGCTGGGGATGGAAAGGGCATCATGGCTGAGGTGGCTTTATTCGTCGAACGATGGCTGGCCCTGCCGGTATATCGGCCAGGACTTCAAGCGTTGCGGAAACGGCCTGACCAGGTGCAGCGGCTTTCAATCAAAAACGCTGGGCTCGCAATCAGCGTGGCTTTGTCCGGAAGCTCGCGAAGGGGCGGCATGGATGAATTTTGAAAGTGGGAGTTCGTTAATGAACTGAAGGTATGCGGCTTCCGTGACTGGCCGGGGTAGATGAGGTGTGCGTTCAGGAAATGACCGTTTGATGGACACATGCGCAAATGAGTCAGCTCTATTGAAGGAAATCGATGACGCTCATGGTCGTGTGGAGGGATTGTAGTTGATTGGCGTGTGTGCCAGGTGCATTGGCGTTGATTTTAGAAGTTGGATTCCAGTGGGCACATATTCCAGCAAGAATACCTCTGTATATTTTCTCAAGCTCAAATCGAGGTAAAAACTATGGCTGATGCACCACAGCCACTGATTGTTAGATACTCAAGTCGCCCCGGGAAACCTGGCGGAGTTAGCATAGACGTATCACGAGACAGGCAGGACATACTAAGCAACTATCCGTTCGGTAACCCTTTCCGTGGTTTTACTCTGGCCATGGAGGCTGACTTCAAAAAGAGGAAAGAGAGTCTGGAAGCCGACGTTCAGGCAGAGTTGGATACGGAAGCTGCCAAGTATCCGGCACTATCTGCCAGCTTCACACCTGAGCAGTGGCTGGAAAGATCAACCGTAGTTGTCACCGGGCTGCTAAATCGAAAGCGCCCTGAACTAGATAACGAATTGGATGTGGTTCAGAACTCGGCTAGTCTGGATAAGCTACAACACAATCATCCTGAATGATCAGATCAATAGTCTTCAAGAGCGCTTGAACAAGCTCAATGCTGAAACCGACCGCCGCCGGGCGGAGGCAGAAGCCCAGCGTCAGGCAGAAGCGGACGCCAAACGCAAAGCGGAAGAAGCGGCACGCCTGGAAGCCCAGCAGGTCACTCAACAGCTCGGTGCCGACTTCAACGCGATCACCACTCCGACCGCCACCAAGGTCCAGCAACGTGTGAAAGCAGTGGATGCTAGTCTGTCTCAGGTTTCCACCCAGGTCAGTGGTGCAGTCGCCTCGGCAACCCAGGCGGTGCAGGTCAAGACAGCGCAAGCCCAGCAACAAGCCAACAGCCAGATTTCGTCCAGCCAGAACCTGATCAGCGCGGCATTTCGGAATCAGATTGCCTTGGCAGCACAGGCCAGTGGAGAAGCCCAGGTCACGGCTTTCAACACCAAAGTCAAGCAGATCGTCAACGAAGCCACGGCGTTTTCGACAGCACGAAAACAAGCGCTGGCTCAGTTTGCTGCCAATGCGGCCGCCGAGGTCGAAACCGAGGTCAACAGGCTAACCGCCCAGGTCAAGGCCAGCCCCACCAAGGCGGCTTCGCAAGCTGCACAAGCAACCCTTCGACAATTCACTGAAAGCACCTATGCCAAGGTGAACACCTTTGCCCTGCAGACCGAAGCAGCGCTGCAGGCCAAAGCCAAGGAGGTTTCGGCAGCGGTAGCCGAGGCACAGCGTGCGGCGACCAACGATTTGCAAAAAACAGCCGATGTAGTACCAGGTCAGATCATTCAGGCTGCGAACACCTTGGCGATGCCGGCCACCTCTACGCCGCTGGTTTCGGTGGCCGGGTTTGGTAGTGCGGCAGTGGAGACGGCTCGCCTGGCGGCTTCCCTAACGAATGCTGTCAATCGCTTGATTCAGATTGCTGGTAGTGGACCTGGCGCATACGTGGCCACCTTCGCGGTGCTATCGCTCTACTCCGACCAGGCTGGTAAAGACAGTGACAAGGTTCCTGCCGGCGTTCGCAATGCATTGGCACTGGAGGCGTCCGCTCTGGGGCTTCCTGGCACGGCTGATTTGCAAAGCGTCGCCAAGGCAGGTGGCACGGTTGATATGCCGGTACGACTCACGAGTGCTGCACAAGAGAGCCCGAGTGGTAAATCGCAGATTGCCGCGATGTTGACCAACGGTGCAACTGTCCCCAAGGGCGTGCCTGTTCGCGCCGCGACCCTCAATACTGCGACAGGCCGGTATGAGGTGACGGTTCCCGCAAAGTCCACCGTGCCGAATACACCCCCGCTGATCTTGACCTGGACCCCTGCTACCCCTCCAGGAAGCCAGAACCCCTCAAGCAACACTCCGGTCGTACCGCAGCCGGTTCCGGTGTATGAGGGAGCAACGATCACCCCAGTGCAGGCCGAACCGGAGTCCTATCCGGAAGTGCCGTTAGATCTGGACGATCTGATCGTGATTTTCCCGGCGGATTCTGGAGTCAAACCTGTTTATGTAATGCTCAGTAGTCCTCTTGATAGTGGTATATTCACGAGAAAGCAGCTGCTTAAGAAATATCAAAGTCATGCCGATGACTTTGGCTTCGCCGGCAGAAATGCAAATAACACCACCTTGGCGGAGTTCAGAGATAAAATTCTGGAACACCTTGGCTTACCTTCAACTATTGAAAAAGGTGTTTATCATAGATATCAAGGATCCAAGGTATTTTACAATCCTGACACTAATATTGTGGTTGTTATCAAAGAGGATGGAATGTTTTTGTCAGGGTGGTATCTTGAACCAGGAAGCAAACAGGAAAAAAACTATTTTGAGAATGAGGTGCTTTAAATGAGCATGGCACTTATTGATCTTGCAAGAAATTTTTTGGATGGATCGTTAAGCGGAAAGAGTTTCACAAAAAAATTCTTTGAAATGTGGCGTAGCGAAGGTGCGTCAGGATTGCTGAAAAAGGATGATGATAATCTTGGCGCTTGCCTCAGACTTATGTTTGGAATGGCAGATTGCTTCACGGATGGCCCGAAGGATGATGATGGTGAGATAAATGAAGAGGAGCTAAAACAGGAAGTTAGAGAGCTTTTGAAGAAATATAGCTATATCTAGCTGATAGTCTTTTATATCCAAAAATATAGATCAGGCGAAGTCAGTTTATGGGCTTCGTCTGCTTCTTAGGGAAACTTCCGAATAAGCCATCAGATTCGGCTTCGACGGCGGCGTGTCGATGCTCGCCGCGT